>DASVGP010000020.1:0-8867 GCA_036379475.1 Bryobacteraceae bacterium
TGGAGGTCGTTATGGTTGGGTGACTGGTCGTAGATCTTAGTAATGGTGCAGGTCGTGTGAGCGCAGAAAGCTTTCTGCTTGGCGGCGTTGGCGTAGCCGTCGGGGCCGAGGCCTATGCTGATAGCAGTCTTATCCGACTGGCGCGTGACCTGGTAAAGCGGCCCGGTGTAGTTGCCATACAGAGCGCGGGTGGTGCTATAGGCAGCAACACAAGGGGCTTTGGAGGCAAAGATATCACAGGGTCGACGCGTCGCCGCATGCGCTGAAGCGATGCCCACCGAGGCGATCGCGACGCCGAAAAGGATTATTTTGAGTCCCGGAAATTTTTCGAACAATGACGTTGATTTAAGTTGCATTAGGCGTTCGCAATTTCGTTTCTAAAACCCTTCCCAGACCAGCGCGGGGAAAGTGGCGTGGGTGCGGAAGCCGGTGGATTCGTAGAGGCGGATGGCTTCCAGGTTCGAACAGGTGACCGTAAGACTCACCGAAGTGCAGCCAAGATCGGAGAGGCGCAGCAGCGCGTGGTGGAGCAAATCGTATCCCAGGCGAGCGCCGCGCAGCGCCGGAAGCACGCAAAGCTGGGTGATGTGTCCGGAATCGGCCGAAACCAGGCTGCACAGACAGATGCCGCAAACACGGCGCGTGCGCTGGTCCACGGCGACCAGCGAAGCCACCGGAGAAAAACGTCCGCAGCCGGGAAACCGAACAATGTTGGTAAGAAAATGGCGCGCGCCGGGGATGGTGCGGTATTGATCGTTGATCTCCGAATCCACATGGCCTTTGTAAGACCCGGCGAGCACATGGGCGATGTCTTCCTGATAACGCTCGGCCCAAGGGAGCAGCGTAACGTTCAGCGCCGGCGGGTTGAGCGGCAGACGCAAGGCGGCATCGCGGCGAATGACCATGAAGAGGCGATCGTGCCGTTTCAGATAGCGGCCGAACGGGATCTGCTGCGCGGACACGGCTCGGAGCATCATTAGTTGCGATTCGATGCGGCGGACGCCGGGGGTTGAAATCAGCGACTGGACCACACCGCCGAGCAGCAAGGCCTCATTCCCTGGCGTGGCAAAACCATTCCGAAGGTATAGATCGCCGATGAGACCTTTGTGCCCTTCGCAGACGTGGTAGGCGTAGCCGAGGACCTCGCTGTCCGTGCGCAAGGCACATCCGTAGAGCGAACGAGTCTGCAGAAAACGCCGCAGGAGATCGGCCGAGGGCTGAAAATCCCAGGCAAACTCGCGTCTCCAAACGCCGATCTCTTCTTCCAGCAGCGGATCGAGATCGGCGGGATTGAGATGCGGAAGCTCGACCAGTTCCGGTAAACGCGCATCGGCAACTGCCGCCATTGCGACGATTATACTTTCACCACCGCCGAAGCGTCGGGAACACCTTGCTTTTGCAGAAAATGCGCGACGTTGCGGGCGGCCTGGCGAATGCGATGGTGGTTTTCGATGAGGCTGAAGCGCACGAAACCTTCGCCCATGGGGCCAAAGCCGATGCCGGGAGAAACCGCGACGAGCGCCTCGCGCATGAGCAGTTTGGCAAATTCGAGCGAGCCCATTTCGCGGAAGGGTTGCGGAATCGGCGCCCAGACGAACATGGTTCCCTGCGGCGGTGCAACCTGCCAGCCGCCACGCTGAAGCCCGTCGATGAGAACATCGCGCCGGGAGCGGTAAACCTCGCCGATTTTCGCCGGTTCCTGTTCGCACTCGCGCAAGGCGATGATGGAAGCGATCTGGATCGGTTGAAAGATCCCATAGTCGAGATAGCTCTTGATCCGCGCCAATGCGGCGATCAGTTTTCGGTTGCCCAGGCAGAAACCGACGCGCCATCCCGCCATGTTGTAGCTCTTGGTCATGGAATAGATTTCGACCGCGTAATCGGCGGCGCCTTCGACTTGAAGGATGCTGGGCGGACGATAGCCGTCGAAGCCGAGCTCAGCATAGGCGAAGTCGTGAACGATATAGGAGCCATACTCCCGCGCGACGGCGACGATTTCGCGCATGAAATCGAGATCGACGCAGATGGTGGTGGGGTTGTGCGGGAAAGAAATCAGGATGACCTTGGGAGGGCGCGGGGCGGTGCGGCAGAAATCTTTCAAGCCCTGGAGAAATGTGGGGGCGTCGGGCATGGGCAGCATGTGCGCGTCGCCCTCGGCCATGATGACGCCGTACTGATGAATGGGATAGGCCGGGTTCGGCGAGGCGACGACATCGCCGGGACCAATTACAGCGAAGAGCAGATGAGCGAGAGCATCCTTGGCGCCGATGGTGACAATGGCTTCGGCATCGGGATCGAGCGCGACGCCGTACTGCTTTTGGTATTTGGCGGCGATGGCTTGCCTGAGATGCGGAATGCCGCGCGAAAGCGAATAGCGATGATTGCGCGGATTGCGGGCTGCTTCGACGAGCTTGTCGACAATGGGTGCGGCGGTAGGGCCGTCGGGATTGCCCATGCCCATGTCGATGATGTCCAGATTCGCCGCGCGCGCCTTTGCCTTCAGGTCGTTGATGACGGCGAAGACGTAGGGAGGCAGTTTTTTGATGCGATAGAAATCGTCGCTCGGCAGCGGCATATCAACAGTATAGGGGTGGAATAGGCCTTTGGGCCTGTCGGTCTGCTGCATCACATAATCAGGACGGTTTTTCCGATATGCCGGCCGCTTTCGAGGCGCTCGTGCGCAAGCCGCGCGTCACGCAGCGGGAAAGTGCGGTCGATCACCGGCCGGATCGGATCCTTGGCCGGCAGCAGCGGCCAGACATCGCATAGAAGGCGCCGGGCAATTTCGCCCTTCTGAGCCGGTGTGCGGCTGCGCATAGTGGAACCGAGGACGCGCGCGCGTTTGGTCATCAGAGCGCCCAGATTAAGCTGGCCGGAGCGGCCGCCTTGAGTAGCGACGATAGAAAGCCTGCCTTCAGTGGCGAGTACTTCCAGGTTGCGTTCCAGATATGCGCCCCCGACCAGATCGAGCACAACGTCGACGCCTCGGCCGGAAGTGAATTGCGTCACGTCGGCAACGAAATCGGACTCCCTATAATAGTTGATGGCGTGCTCGGCTCCGAGATCCAGACAGGCTTGGCATTTTTCGCGGGTACCGGCAGTGGCCAATGGCACTGCCTGCCAGGCTCGGCTGAGCATAATCGCCATGCTGCCGATACCGCTCGTGCCGCCGTGAATCAAGACGGTCTCGCCGGAGCGCAGCGCGGCGCGCGTGATGAGGTTATCGTAAACCGTAAAAAGATTTTCGGGCAGTGTAGCGGCCTCGGCGGCGGTCCATCCATCGGGAATAGGCAGCACCTGCGATGCGGGAGCAACACAATATTCGGCATAGCCGCCGCCGGAGACGATGGCGCAGACGCGGTCGCCGGTGGATTCGATGACGCCGACGACGTCGAGGCCCGGAATTTCGGAAGCGCCGGCCGGGGGCGGATATTTGCCTTGGCGCTGCATCAAATCGGCACGCGCGACACCGGCTGCTTCCACGCGAATCAGCACCTCGTCGGAAGCCGCCTGGGGTTTCGGCCGCTCGACCGGTTGGAGTACTTCCGGTCCGCCAAAGGAGGAAATTTCAATTGCGATCATGGTGTACCTGGCCCCCTTCCTTACGGTCGGGGTTCTGTTATCGGCGCCCTCCGGTGGCAGACGACCAAAGGCGATCATATGCTTCACAGATGGGAACCGCTACAATTTTGATTACGTCGAAAAACAATCTTCCATGATTTTGAACCAGCGTTCGAGCACTGTCTTGTTAAGCCTGGCAGCGTTCCTGCTCATTCCTGTGACTGCCTTGGCCCAGCAGAAGAAACCGCAGCAGAGTTCCAAGCCGCAGAAGCCGCACAAACGGCAGGATTACACGCCGCCGCAGAAGCCGCCACCGGCGCAGCCTTCCGTGCTTGCGGACGGCGGATGGTCGTTGGAGCCGATTTACTGGCTGAACCGGGAGCAGCCGGACCTGCGCGGCGGCAAGTTGCTTGTGGGCGTCAATGGAGCACTCGATTATCTCGGGCATGCGAATCCTTCGATTGGCGGCGTGCTGAGCATGCCGGCGGGAAAGCACAACTCGCTTCGGTTCTCTTATTTCCGCGTCCAAGGCCATTCCGATACGACGCTGACTCAAAACGCGACGCTGTTTACCGAAGGCTACAACAGCGGCGATTTTCTCAACGCCAGCTACACGCTCCAGGTGGCGAAGCTCTCCTGGGATTATCTTTCCTACACCTGGTTCTTTCCGAAAACGAAAATCTGGATGAAGACGCTGTGGGAAATGCAGTTTGCCACTATCGGGACGAACATCGCGGCGCCTCTGAAGCCGGTGACCACGGACGTGAACGGCAACGTCGACTACAACACCTCAACGGGCTCAGCGAAGATTTTCCTGCCCACCTTCGGCCTCGAATTCGAGCAGCCGGTGACGCGCCATTTCCGCTGGTGGGTGAAGGGATCGGGTTTCGGCATTCCGCACCATGGCGATATCTGGGATGGCGAAGCCGCCATCGGGTTGCGCATGGGCCAGTTTGAACTGATCGGCGGCGCGAAAGCGTTCCACTTCAAAACCTCTCCGCAAGGCGCTCAGTATTTTGTGGATACGCTGGCCGGGCCGTTTGTGGGCCTGCGGTGGTATTGGACTAGGCGGCCACAGTAGCCGGGCGGGAATAGCTTTCAGCGATCAGCCGTCAGCTCAAAGGATGAGGGCCTCGGGGGCTGATCGCTGCTAGATCTTGAGCAGAGTGCGCAGGCGCTTGGTCTGAATGCGGCTGACCGGTATTTCGGTCTGGCGCTTGTCGTCCATTTTCAACTGGAAGCTGGATTTAAACCAAGGGATCACTTCGCGAATGCGGTTGATGTTCACCAGATAGGAACGATGAACCCGCCAGAAAAGGTGGGGGTCCAGGTTGGACTGAAGTTCTTCGATAGTCCTGTAGTTCGACTCGCCCTCCACGTGGGGAGTGACCACGGTGATGAGGCCGTCGTCGATGGTGGCGTAGATCATCTCGTGGGCATCGACAATAAAATTGCGATTGTTGGCGCGCACCAGCAATTTCGTTCTCTGCGGTGAGTGCTTGGCGGGAAGCGCCGGGTTGTCCTGCTGCTTCTCCTCGATGGCGCGCCTAGCCCGCGCGACCGACTCGCCCAGGCGCACTCTTTCCACCGGTTTCAAAAGATAATCCAGCGCTTCGAGACGAAACGCTTCGATGGCATATTGTTCAAACGCGGTGGTGAGCACGAAATACGGAAGATTCGCGGCATTTTCGCGCAGTTGACGAATCACGCCCAGACCGTCCAGGCCGGGCATCTGGACATCCAGAAAGACCAGTTCGGGCTCCAGCTCGTGAATGCGGCGCACTGCTTCGAGACCGTTCGAGACAGAATCGAGAACTTGGATTTCGGGAAAATCCTTGAGCAGGTAGGCCAATTCTTCGCGAGCGAGCTGCTCGTCATCGACAACGAGTGCGGAGATAGCGCCCGCAGCACTCTGCGTCACGAATGCTAGTATAGCAGCGTGTCAAATGCGAATGAGGCGCGTATCGCACCCGCCAGCGGCAGGCTGGGCATCCTTATCCCGGGAATGGGAGCGGTGGCGACGACATTTATCGCCGGTGTAGAAGCAGTAAAGCGCGGGCTGGGACA
Source organism: Bryobacteraceae bacterium (assembly GCA_036379475.1). Taxonomy (GTDB): domain Bacteria; phylum Acidobacteriota; class Terriglobia; order Bryobacterales; family Bryobacteraceae; genus Bog-105. The sequence goes on from DASVGP010000020.1 coordinate 5,629, forward strand.
GCCGGTCGGCTCGCTAACGCAATTGGGAACCATTCGCCTCGGCAAGCGAACCGAAGGCCGCACCCCGCGCATCAAGGATTTTGTTCCGCTAACGCCGCTGGAGTGCCTTTCCTTCGGCACATGGGATATCTACGAGGACAACGCATACGAAGCGGCCTTGGGCGCTAAGGTTCTGGAAGGAGATCTGCTTCGCGAGCTGAAAGAACCGCTCTCGGCGATTCGGCCCATGAAGGCGGTATTCGATCATAATTACGTGCGCCGCATCAACGGTCCGAACGTGAAGACGGGCGCAAACAAGATGGACATGGCGGAAGCCGTGATGCAGGACATCCGCGACTTCCAAAAGAACAACGGATGCAGCCGGCTGGCGATGATCTGGTGCGGCTCGACCGAAGTGTTCCACAAACCGGCCGCCGTGCACCAGACGCTGGCTTGGTTTGAGGAAGGCTTGCGAAAAAACGATCCGGAGATCGCGCCGAGCCAGGTTTACGCCTATGCGGCGCTTAAGCTGCGCGTGCCGTTCGCCAATGGCGCGCCGAATCTGACCACGGATGTGCCAGCTTTGCTCGATCTGGCGCGCGACCAGGCGGTTCCGATTTGCGGCAAAGATTTTAAGACCGGCCAGACTTATATGAAGACGCTGCTGGCGCCGGGGTTGAAGGCGCGTATGCTGGGCGCGCAGGGGTGGTTTTCGACCAACATTCTGGGCAATCGCGACGGCGAAGTGCTGGATGATCCCGGTTCTTTCCGCACCAAAGAAGAGACCAAACTTTCGGTGCTCAACCAGATCCTGCAGCCGGACCTGTACCCGGACCTGTACAAAGACCTCTACCACGCGGTGCGGATCAATTACTATCCTCCGCGGGGCGACGCCAAAGAGGGGTGGGACAACATCGATATTTTCGGATGGCTGGGCTATCCGATGCAGATTAAAATCAATTTTCTTTGCCGCGATTCCATTCTGGCGGCGCCGCTGGTGCTGGATTTGGTTTTGTTCCTGGATCTGGCTCAGCGAACCGGAATGAAGGGCATTCAGGAGTGGCTTTCGTTCTACTTCAAGGGCCCGATGACGGCGCCGGGACTGTATCCGGAGCACGATATCTTCATTCAATTGATGAAGTTAAAGAACACGCTGCGGTGGATGAGAGGCGAAGACCTGATCACACATCTGGGGCTAGAGTACTACGATTAAGACGAATGAGGGGGTTCGCGCGTCCAATGAATCGGGTGGATACATGGCCGCGCAGCTCTTTTTGCGCCGAGGGACAAGAATCGAGAACAGCCACAAACCGGAGGAAGTCGAACTCCCGCGAGTTCTGATTATCGGAGGAACTCAATTTATCGGCCGGCTACTGGTCGAGTGCCTGACCAAGGCGGGTCACGAAGTTTATATTCTGCATCGGACGAACGAGCATCCGTTCGGGCGGCGGGTACACAATTTAGTCGCCGACCGTAACGATGCGGAGAGCGTTCGCAGCGCGGCAGGCAAGACACGCTTCGATGCGGTGTTCGATCTGGCCTACGATTGGGAACGAGGCACGACCTGCGCCCAGATCGAAGCGACCGCGCGCATCTTCGAAGGCAAAGTGGCGCGCTACGTGTTCATGTCAAGCGTAGCCGCGTATGGCGACGGGCTCAACCACCACGAGGGCGATGCCCTGGCCCCGGACGATCATCCGAGCCCCTACGCGCGCAACAAGGCGATGAGCGAGCGGGCGCTCTTCCGCATGCACCAGCGTTCCGGATTCCCAGTGGTGACCTTGCGTCCTCCCTTTGTTTATGGGCCGGGAAATCCGTTTTATCGCGAAGCATTCTTTTGGGACCGCTTTCGCGCGGACCGGCCGGTGATTCTTCCGAGCGAAGGACACCGGCTCATGCAGTTCACTTACGTGCACGATCTGGTAGAGGCGGCGCGCAAAACGATTGAACAGAGAAATGTCATCGGGCACGCCTTTAATGTGGCTAACCCACGCCCCATCACGCAGCAGGAACTCATCATGGACTTGGCGCACGCGGCGGGCTACGAGCATCCGCGGGTGGTTTCTGTCAACCGGGAATTCATTCGCCGCGCGGGCGGGCGCCCGATCGGAGATCACCACCTGTATTTCGGCGATTATTTCGACGTTCCCGCAATCACGGAGATTATCACCAAGGCTCAGCGAATGCTGGGGTTCAAACCGATCGATTTTCTAACCGGCCTCAAGGCCACCTACCGGGAGTACCTGAAGAAGCGCGTCTTCCCCAAGCCGAATTTTTCCTTCGAAGACGATGTTTTCAACCAGATCGCCGAAGGACGGATGCAGGAGCCGCAATCGGCGTAAGCGATCTACCTACTATAAAAACGTCACTAGTAGGGACCGGTTCGAGTCCTACAGGGTGATGCTACGAAAATATTTGCTCACTACATTTCTGGCTGCAGGCACAGCGATGTTCCTGGGTGTACCTGCCGGATTCGCGCAAAGCGCCGGTCAAGATATGAATCAGGCCGGACAGAGCACGAAAAACGCGGGCAAGAAAACCGGCGAAGCCACAAAAAAGGGCAGCGAAAAGGCCTACCACAAAGGGAAAAAGTGGACTAAGAAGGGTTACCACGGGGCCAAGAAGGGCGTGCACAAGGGCGCTTCCGAAACGAAAAAGGGCGCGAATAAGGTCAAGAACGGGACTGAGGACAACAACCGGTAGATTCTCCCGGGCAAGAAGTCTGGCGATAGCGATCAGCTATCAGCTCAAACGATGAGGGACTTCCGGGAACGGAAGGTGTGGCAGAAGGCTCACCGCGCTGCTCCAAAAGCTGACCGCTGAAAAATGACGAGCGAACTCGCGCGGGCAAACCGGGTTATACTCGCGAGTGTTTAGCGCTTCATGCCTCAATACGATCTGGCTGTCATCGGTTCCGGGCCTGCCGGGCAGCGAGCCGCAATTCAAGCCGCGAAAGTCGGTAAAAGCGTCGCTCTCATCGAGCAGAGAGAAGTCATTGGGGGCGTGTGTATCAACACGGGAACTATCCCCAGCAAGACCATGCGCGAAGCGGTCCTGCACCTCTCCGGGTATAACTACCGCAACATTTATGGCGTCAGCTACCGGGTGAAGGAAAGAATCACCATGGCGGACCTGGCGTTCCGGGTGCAACACGTGATCAAAACCGAGATCGACGTGACGCAGGCGCAATTGTCGCGCAACGGAATCGAGGTTCTCACAGGGGTGGCAAGCTTTAAAGACCCCAAAACCATTGAAGTGGC
>DASVGP010000021.1:0-6602 GCA_036379475.1 Bryobacteraceae bacterium
TGATCTGCTGATAATTGAAGGAATTCGTTCCCGTCGGAGAGAACGACCACGCGTTGCACTCCCAATCATCTCAAAGCGTTTGTCCCTGAATCACGGGCCACTCGGAAGTCGGACTGGTTAGCCGCGAATTGTCGGCCTCGATCCGGTAATCTTCGGTCTGCCAATGATCCGGGCGACTCAGAATTACGACCTCCACCCGCGAACCGGCACGTTTCCGTTAATCATGTCCGTGAATGGCTGGTCGAAGAACATATACGGATGGGAGCGCTCGAGGCGGCTGGCGTCATTGAGCCGTGCAGCCATTTCCTGGGGTATCGCGAAATCGAGTGTGCGAATATTCGATTCGAGTTGCGCGAGCTTCGTAGCGCCGATGATCACGGAGGAAACGCCCGGCTGGTTGGCGACCCAATTGAGCGCCACTTCTGCGGGCGGGCGTCCGAGTTGCGCCGCTACTTCCAGGAGTACGTCCAGAATCTGGAAATTTCGCTCGGTGAGCTTCTCGAAGCCTGGATTGCCGGAAGCGTTCATCGTATCGAGACGCCCTCCGCCGCGCTCGCCCCGTTTGTATTTGCCGGCGAGGAATCCGCTGGCAAGCGGACTCCAGGGACAGATGCCCAAGCCTAGTTCGCGCGCAAGGGAGACATGCTCACGCTCAATGCCGCGCTCCACAAGTGAATATTCGAGTTGGAGCGCAATTACGGGCGCAGAGTGCGCGAACTGGGCGATGGTACACGCTCGGGCGGCATACCAGGCCGGCACATCGGAGAAGCCAACGTATCTGACTTTGCCTGAGCGGACCATCAGGTCAAAGGTGGCCATCACCTCCTCCACTGGCGTGGTCTGGTCCCACGCGTGCATCCAGTAAAGGTCGATGTACTCCGTCCCTAGTCGTCGAAGCGATCCTTCCAGGGCTCGAAAGGCATTCTTTCTTCCATTTCCCCCTGCGTTCGGATTACCCGGTTGCGTATTGAAAGTGAACTTGGTCGCGAGGACGACACTGTCTCGCAAGCCTCGCTCGCGAATGAGCTTTCCGCAAATCTCTTCACTTTTGCCGTTCGTATACCCGTCGGCCGTATCGATAAAATTTCCGCCGGCCTCGATGTAGTGGTCGAAGATAGCGGCTGACGTACTCTCGTCGGCGCCCCACCCCCATTCCGTCCCGAACGTCATGGTTCCCAGGCAGAGGCTGCTGACACGCAGACCGCTGCGGCCGAGCGTCAAATATTTGTTGAGCGCCATGTACTCTGAATACCACCCGCGTGAAGGACGCGACCAGCTATACGGCCGTCGCCGGATGCGACGGAACAGCGACAACACATTTCGCGTATTTCTGGAAGGATGCGACCAAATTTCGGCTGGCATTGGGTCGAGGCGCAGGCGGCGCAAACGGCCGAGATCTGGCACGCATGCGATGGACAGATCTTCGATGCCTGAAGGCACTTCACTGCGGCCGAGCAGCAGGAACGCGAAGCCGCATACGACGAAGCATTACGCGCGGTTGAGAGCGAACTGCGCCGAAAGCCTATGACGCGGGCAGGCCGGCGGGCGCTGCGGGCGCGTGTGATCCAGGCCTTCGGGCGATTTTCAGCCAAAGCGCTGGATCTCGACGGATTCATGGTCGACCTGCTGACCCAGGAATTCCTGCCCGTCGGGACAACGCTGGCACGCTGGGCTAGAAACTTCGACCCCGGCTTGCCGATGGCCGGCATCGTTCAGGCGTGCCGGAACGCATGGACCGCATGCGGATTGCAGCCTTTACTCGGCAAGAGAGTGCAGATAACTCCGTCCATTTTGGCGTACAGCTTGATTTATCCCTATAGCGATAACCAGCTTGACGATAAATGCATTTCTAACGAAGCAAAGCTCCGATTTAGCGAGCGTTTTCGCCGTCGCCTGAGCGGAGATAAACTTACTGCCGCTGGCCAGACCGAGCGGCCGATTTGGAAGCTCATCGCGCTCATCGAAGAGCAGTACCCGCGCGAGCGTTTTCCGCAAGTGTATGAATGTTTGCTGTCGATCCATCGTGCCCAAGAGCAGAGTGTTTTGCAAATCCGGAATACGGAATGTTATTCAGAAGCGGAGACATTGCTGTTGAGTTGCCGGAAGGGCGGTAGTTCCGTGCTCGCCGACGCCTGCCTGGCCCATCCATTCCTGAATGAAGAGCAGAGCCGGTTTGCATTCGAATGGGGAGTGCTGCTGCAATTAGGCGACGATTTACAGGACGTGCGCGAAGATCTCCACCGAGGCTCAATGACGATGTTTTCGCATGCGGTGGGTGCCGGGATACCGCTGGACCAGCTAGCCACGCGGCTTCTGCGGTTTGCAGGGCATATCGGAAAAAGCATGGATACGCTGCCGCACGGCAACGCTGCCGTGAAGCAACTTTTGAAGACGAGTTGGCGCTCCCTTATTATCCGGGCTGTCGCCGATTCGAGCGAGTTCTTTTCGCCGGCTTTCGTCGAGGTGGCAGAGCGGCACTCTCCCTTCGTTTTCAGTTTCTGCACGAGCGGCACCGGCAAATTGCCCGCCAGGACAGGCTATACGGGATGATGTTTGAGGCTTTCACGGAAGAAGATGAGGGCCGTGCTGTGTGCGAAACGCCTACAGGAATAACGATCCCCGAGCGAACGCCCGGATTTTATGAAGTTTCCGGCGAGGGGAATTGCGATATTGAATCAGCCTCCGCCCACTTTCCCATCGTCAATATCCGCTGATACCGAGTGTGCCCCGATTCTACCCACCACGCGATGCGCGACGGCGACCCTTTGTTAACGTACTGTAGCGCGAATCATGGCTGCTGTCAGACGCATGCGTGAAATTCCAGGCCCGATTGATCGAGGTGGGACGAGCGCCGCGCGATCAAGACGCTGCTCCGTCCTTGAACGGCTTATAGTCGTAGTGCGGCATGTGCCGTCAATCTCTACGGTCCAGGAGGAATCAGGAAGTAACGTTGCGAACAAAAGTACACGCTTTGATTACTGTCTTCATCACCGCCTTCATCGTCGCGGTACCGCTTGTCGCGAGCCAATTCAATCCGTCTCTGTTCGCCGCGATGAGATGGCGGTTGGTTGGGCCGTTTCGCGCCGGCCGTGTCTCGGCTGTTGCGGGCGTCGCCGGGCGGCCTGGAACCTATTACATGGGATCTCCGTCGGGCGGACTTTGGAAGAGCACGGATGCGGGCGCGGTATGGCGTCCTATTTTCGACCAAACGCACGTCGCTTCGATCGGTGCCCTCGCCGTCGCGCCTTCGAATCCCAAAATCGTTTATGTCGGCACGGGCGACTTTGGTGCCGCGGGCACTGCGTTCGGAGCGGTCTATCGAGGCGACGGGATGTGGCGATCGGACGATGCCGGGCACACCTGGCGTCATGTGGGGCTCGCCGATACGGCACATATCGGGAAGATACTCATAGACCCGAAGAACCCCAACATTGTGCTTGTTGCGGCTCTCGGGCGGACATACGCACCGGGTCCTCATCGTGGCGTCTATTTAACCGGGGATGGTGGCAAAACCTGGACTAGGACGCTTTACCGGGACGACATTACCGGCGCGATCGGCCTGGTGTTCGATGCATCCCAGCCCAATGTGGTTTATGCTTCGCTCTGGCATCATCACGTGCCTCCGCCACCGGCGCCGCCCGAGAGTGACGTAGGCGGCGGGGCCATTTACAAATCCACCGATGGAGGACGGACCTGGCGGCCACTATCCGGCCACGGACTTCCTACTTGGGCTATGGGGCGCATTGGGTTGGCCGCTGCCGGTGGCCGGGTTTTCGCTATCGCTTCCAACGCCGACTGGCACCATGCGGGCGGGTTATTTCGCTCCGACGACGGAGGAGCAAGTTGGCGGCGCATCACGCAGGACCCGCGACTCGCCCCTGGCGGACGCTACGGCTATTTCGGCAAAGTTTGGATGGACCCGCAGAATCGCAACCTCATATATGTAGGCCGGACTTCCTTCTACCACTCAACCGATGGCGGCAGAACATTCACTGTCTACAAGGGCGCGCCGGGTGGGGACGACTATCACGAACTCTGGATCAATCCGAAAAGTCCGTGTTTACCCATCAAAGGCAACTCAGGCTGCCAAAGCAGCCAAATGATTCTTGGCGCCGATCAGGGCGTGAGTGTGAGCTTAAATGCGGGCCGAACCTGGAGCACGTGGTACAACCAACCGACCGCGCAGATCTATCACGTCTCCACAGACGACCATTTCCCCTACCGCATCTACGGCGCGCAGCAGGATAGCGGCTCGGTCGAAGTGCGCAGCCGCGGCGCTTTCGGTGGCATCAACTTTATGGACTGGCGGACCTCGATGGGCGCTTACGAATACGGCTACGTCGTTCCTGATCCAGTCCATCCGCAGTGGATCTTTTCCAGCGGAGATGACGGCCGTATCCATCGCAGGATGCGCGAAACGTGGCACATTCTCGACATCTCTCCTTATCTCGGCAGCGGTGGGCCGTATCGGTACACGTTCGGACCTTACTGGGGGGCGTTCGTTCCGCCGTTCGTATTCTCTCCCGAGAATGGAAGCGTTCTTTATCTGGGCACACAGTTTGTTCTTGAGAGCTCGGACGCTGGGCTTCACTGGCGGCGCATCAGTCCGGATCTCACTATACGGCCGGATCTGCCATTGCGTCCGGTACCGTGGGGCAAAGCCACTCGTGACTGGGCCGCGATCTCCGCGCTCGCGCCTTCGCCGGTTAACGTTGGCGTAATCTGGGCCGGCACGGACGACGGGCTCGTGCAAGTCACTCGCGACGGCGGAAAGAATTGGCGGAAAGCAGGCATTCCGGCTTTGAAACCGCTGGATACCGTCAGCATGATTGAACCGTCGCCATTCCGCGCGGCATCGGCTTACGCGGTCATGGACCGGCATGAATGGGGCGACTTCCAGCCCTACATCTACCGCACCGACGATTACGGAAGAACCTGGACCGAAATCAGCAGCGGGATCCCAGACGGAAGCTTTGTCCGCGTGGTGCGAGCCGATTCGAAACGTCAGGGGCTGCTTTATGCCGGCACGGAAAATGGCGTTTACGTTTCTTTCAATAACGGCGGCGAGTGGCAGCCGCTGCAACTCAATCTGCCGACCGTTTCCGTTCGGGATTTAGCTCTGCGAAACGGTGATTTGGTAGCGGCGACCTTCGGGCGCGCATTCTGGATCTTGGATGACCTAAGTCCGCTCGAGCAACTGGATTCCCGGATTGCCGCGGCGCCAACCCACCTGTTTCGGCCGGAGACGGCGATTCGCTTACGGCGCGCCGTCATCTCCGATACTCCCATGCCGCCGGAAATTCCGGCAGGAACCAATCCGCCGGCTGGTGCTGTGCTCGACTACACATTGCAAGCCAAGCCGGCTGCGCCCATGAAGCTGACCATTTACGATTCGCAGGGCAAATTAGTGCGTCAATTCAGCAGCGCACCGCTTCCCGAAAGCGAAAGAAAGCCGGTAAAACTGCCGACATTCGCAGATTACTGGATGGCGAATCCGCATCCTTTGCCAACTCACGCCGGGCTCAACCGCTTTGTCTGGGATCTGCGCTATGCACCGCCGCTATCGTTGCATCACGCGTATCCGATGTCTGCGATGGTGCACAACACACCAGCCAATCCGCGCGGACCTCTTGTTGTCCCCGGCCAATACGTTGTGAAACTTGAAGTCGACGGGCACATCTACACTCAGCTCCTCACTGTTCGCCGCGATCCCAGAGAAACCACGACTGCGGCCGCCTTTGGCGCGCAATTGGCGCTGGAGCAGCAGCTCATGGCGGGTATGAAAGCCAGCTATCAAGCCTATGAGACTGCGAAAAAGCAAAATCAAGAATCTATCGCGAAAAAATTCTCGGATTTGAATAGCGGATTGGGTTCATTAGCCGTTCTCATCGATCAAGCCGACGAAGCTCCTACCGACGCCATGAAATCGGCGGCACACCGCAAGTTGGAGCAACTGGCCAGGCAGCTACAGAGTACGAAATAGGAACTCGACGAGGGGCCGACGATTCCAGTTCGGTGCTCACCCACAAAAAGCTATCATTTCGGCGGATCGAATGGCGTTCCCTTGCGATTTACGCTCTCATCACTCCGCGAAAACGGAGATCCGGAGACGCCAGCAGTCCCATCGGTACGCGGTTACTCAGGTCTTCTTTTTCCGGCAAACCCGCAAACGTTCAGAGGCGGCCGCGAACCAAACCCAGTTTCTTCATCCGGCTTCTCAGCGTGTTGGGGTGCAGACCCAGTATTCGCGCAGCTCCGCGCGGACCTTCGATCACCCAGGCGGTCGTTCCGAGGATCTGACCGATATGCCGCCTCTCGATTTCCTCAAGCGAGATCTGCTCGGGAGCACCGCTCGCCTCTGCCGCGGGGAAGCTCGTAACCGACAGCAAATCGCCGCCCAATTTGACGACCGGTCCGTGGTTGAGGATCACGGCGCGCTCGATTACGTTCTGCAGTTCGCGGATATTGCCGGGCCAGTCATAGCCCGACAGCACATCTATGGTTTCCTGCGCGACGCCGTTGAATGGCTTGCCAAGCTGCCGGCTGAAACGCTCCGCGAAAAACGCGGCCAGCAGCGGAATGTCCGATCTCCGCTGCCGCAG
>DASVGP010000022.1:0-30151 GCA_036379475.1 Bryobacteraceae bacterium
TACCTGCCGCTGGAACTCGGATAACTATGGCGTTCGTCCCAACGCCGCCGGACAAGCCTATTACGATTCCGTCGCCGCTCTTTACGCAAGCTGGGGCGTCGATTTTGTCAAAATCGATTGCGTCGATTCACCCTATCGCGCCGGTGCCATCCGCATGTTCAGCACCGCCTTGCGCAAGACCGGTCGGCCGATTGTTCTGAGCCTTTCTCCCGGCCCGGCGCCGCTCTCGAAGATCGACGAATTCCGCAAGTACGCTCAAATGTGGCGCATCTCCGGTGACATATGGGACCACTGGGCGCAGCTTCCGAAACAATCCTGGACGCAAGGTCTGCTGGCGCAATTTCAAACCGCCGCCGAATGGGCGCCGCATGTAGAAAAAGGGCACTGGCCCGACGCCGACATGCTGCCCATCGGCTATCTCGGCCCGCGCCCCGGCTTCGGCAACGCGCGCCAGAGCCATTTCACACACGAAGAAGAGCAAACGCTCATCACGCTCTGGTGCATGTTCCGCTCGCCGCTGTTTATGGGCGGCAATTTAACTCACCTTGACGGCTTTACCAAATCGCTGCTGACCAACGCCGAAGTGATTGCGATCGACCAGCATTCGAGCGGCGCCCGGCCGCTAATCCGTAACGCCAACCATGCGGTTTGGGCCGCCAAGTCTTCGAATGGAAATGCGGTCTACATCGCCTTGTTCAATCTTTCGGATCACGGCCAGACCATCGTCTATCCACTACAGCCGCTCGGCGCCACATCGTTTGCGGTCCGCGATTTGTGGCAGCACAAAAATCTCGGCCGCTTCGATAACGTCCGCGCCGCCCTCCGCCCGCACGCGTCTGCGTTGTTCAAACTGAGTTATTGAGGCAATTGCTCAATCAGCCCCGGGCCTTCCGGAAGCCGCGTGTATCACCCGCTTGTGCAGCCAGGGAACGAGTTTCTCAAAGCGAAACTCGTTATTGTCATACAGCGCCGTAACGAAATAGCAGGCCTGTCGTTCGTCCGCGGTCAAGCGCATTCCGTTGATGGCGAGAAAGGTGTACATCGCCGCGAAGGCCGTACGCTTGTTGCCGTCGATGAAGGGATGATTCTGTGACAGACTTTCCCAAAGCGCGGCGGCTTCCTCAACCAGATCGGCGTAGTATCCGGTCTGCGGCCGGTAAAGCGCCGCCTCCAAAAGTCCCCGATCCCGGAGACCTTCGGAGCCGCCATAGCGTTCGATCTGATCGGCGTGCATGGCCAGAACTTCGGCCACGGTAAGGTAATCTGTCACTCGGCGAGCTTCTTATAAAGACGCCCAAACCTTTCGTGACTGGCAAGGTATGCGCCCATGACATGGGCGCGCGGTTGCGCATTCTTGTGCTTCTCAATCAGATCGGCAAAGGCTTCATCCACGAGAGCCTGGATCTGTCGGCCTTCTTTTTCCGCTAATTTACGCACACTTACGAGGATTTCCGAATTGACCTGAGTGGCGAACTTTTCGCGAGTCTGTGGCATAGTTCGTGCCCGTGGATTCAGTATATCATGACCGATCATGTTTTATCATGATGGCTACCGGAATACCCGCCACAGCACGATCCCGCAAACCACTACGAACGCCGCTGGGATCCATGATCCTTTCGCCAATTGCGCGCGCCAGTCGGTGGCGCGCTGTGCCCGGCGTTCGATCTCTTCCAAATTGGCCGTAACCCGCGCGCCGGCCTGGAAAAGCTGCCGGGTCGATTCGGTCAAGTCACGAATGTTTTCTGTCACCGGGCGCGACTCCGATTGCTCTTGTTCCGCCATACCTATGTGATTCAGGCTCGCGGCGGTGCGTTACTCGCGTGACTGTTTCGAGTGCATTGCGCACATAGCGTTCGTCAGTCAACGACGCCGTAATTTCCTCAGGGAATTTCACCATTTCTCGAAATCGTTCCGCCAACTGGCGGAATACTTGGATCCTCATTTCGGCGCTCAACTGATCGCGGCGCAGCAGCGTTTCATAGGCGATTTGCGCCAGTTCGGGCGAGACCTGCTGCCGCAACCGCGCGGCCAGGTGCGGCAGATCGAGGAAAGAGTTGAATTTCTCGCCGCCATCGAGCTGGTTCGCATCGGGCGCCATAATCTTCCTTCGCCGGATCACGACTGTATTGGCTACCAGGTCTCCCAGCCTTTGATAACGATGCGACAAAATCATAGCCGCACCTCCTACCAGATAGAGAGCAGGCAGCGCGTCCAAAAAGCGCATCAGATTCCGCAGCGCGATCTGCGAAAACTGCAGCTTGAGTCCGCGCTCGTCGAGCACGCGCAGACCGAGAACGCGCTTGCCCGGCGTTTCTCCGCGCCACAGCCATTCGAATGCAATCCCGTATCCGACCCAAACCGCGAAGTAGGAGACCACAATCAGCGCCCACATCAGATCGATGCTTAGGACCCCTGTCATCTGTAGCCCCTTGCCGAGGAAGCCGCAAAGCAATCCGATCGCCGCCGTGTCGATTGACCAGGCGAGGAATCTACTCGCCGGCCCGGCCAGCGGCAGCGAAAAGCGAACGCCTTCGGGCGTCTCGATCGCCAGCTCTGCGTAAGCGGCCTCCATCACGTCCGCCCCGCCCGATACAGATAAAACGTGAGCGCAACCAGTTCCACCAACCCGAACGCAATTTTCAAATCGTATGGCAAGACCGGATAGTCGTATTGCGAAAAGAACGCTTCGACGATTCCCGCCCAGACGAGCAGCAGCGCCGCGCCGCCGGCGAGCGTGAGCAGGTCGGAAGAAAGTTCTCTGAGCCGCTCGCGCCTGCGCCGGCCGATCAGCGCGGCCGCCAGCACAAACCCCGCCTGCCCGGCGATCAGGATCGCCGGAATCTCAATCACGCCGTGCGGCAAAAGCCAGCCGAGCAGAAACTGAGTGAAGCCGCCATGCACGTAGTCCGCCGCAACCGCACCGACCGTCACGCCGTTGTAAAACAGCAGCACCACAGAACCCACGCCGCAAGTCGCTCCCATCGCGAAGGTGAGCAGCGCGATCTGGATGTTATGCGTCATCAGCTCCGCCGCGAACGTGCTCTTATGCCCGGCCAGGCGGGCGCCGCGCGCTTTCTCGTCCTGCTTCACGCGCTGGGCCGGCGGCTGCATTAACCCCGGAAAGGGCATGAGCACGGATTTCGCGCTGTAGTCGAACGTCAAAGCGGTCCAGCCGAAAATCGCACCCGCGATGGTGAGGCCAACGGCGAAACCAAACGCCTGCGTATGCCTGCGGAATGTTTGCGGAAACGTGTGCAGGAGCCAGTGCCGCGGCCGCAGGCGTTCGGACCTCACGCGCTTGGGATGGCATTCGGCATACGCTCGGGCCACCAGCAATTCGAGATACTCTCGGGTTTCGGGCTCGGCAGAGAAGGTCGACAAACGCGCCAGCGCCGAAGCGGACCGCTGATACAGATATTGCAGCCGGGTAATCTCGGCTAGCGGCAGCCGCCGCAGCGGATCGTTCTCGATCTTGTTCAGCACCGCTTCCAATTCATCCCAATAAGCACGCTCGGTGGCGAGGAAGCGAGGCAGATCGAGAATCACAACGCTTGCCTCCGCTTAACTTCGGCGTATTGCTGCACCAGATCGAGCCCCGCCGACTCGCGCCCGATCACATGCACGCCGATGCCGATCCGCTGCAGATCTTTTTGCAGCTCTTCGATAGCCGCCCACTGAAGATGCCCTGCGAGCCGCGAATAGATCTCGTCCGTGTTCTCAGGCGCTGCGCCGGAAAACAGCGGCCGCGCCTGTTCGTCGGCAAACCGGCTGATCAGCACCAGGTGCCGGCGCGCCAGCATCCGCGCAGGCCGCAGAAATAGCTCCGCCAGCAGCGGATCGCCGAGATCGGTGAGAAAAAGCAGCAGCGACCGCTTGCGAATCCGCAACTGGAGAAAAGCGATCAGCTCTGCAAAATCCGGCGAAACCTTGCGGGCCTGTAATTCGTAAACGGCATCGCGGCAACGGGAAAAATGGCCGATGCCGCGGGCCGCGGGCACAAAACGGTCCACGCGGTCGCTGAAGGCAACCAGCCCGAACCGGTCACCCTGATTCTCCGCCGCTAAAGCCACCATCAGCGCCGCGTTTACCGAACGATCGACGAGGCCATGCTTTGCCGCCAGACGCGAGCAGTCGAGGACAACGTAAACGTCCTGTGTGCGCTCTACCTGAAAGACACTGACGATCGGTCTGCCTCTCCGCGCCGTAGCCTTCCAGCAAATTTCGTCGAAGGCGTCGCCGTGCACGTAGTCGCGCAGGCGCTCGAATTCGCGGCCGCGCCCCAGCATTCGGTGGGTACGCAACCCGCCGAGTTTCTTCAGCAGAAGCATCTTGGCGCCGCGCTCACGCTGCAGATCCGGGAACACGCGGATCTCCACGTTTACGGCCTTTTCGCCGCGAATCCGCCAAAGCCGCCAGGGAGAGACGGAGGCAATGTGGCACGTTTTGACGGAAAACCGCCCACGCTCCTTGGGCAGGCAGACAATCTCTTGCCGGTCCTCATGCCGGTCTTCCAATATTTCAATCCCAGGCGGCATTTCCAGGTTGATCCTCGCAGAAGGCTTCACGCGAATCGGCAATCCAGATTCTCGTCCCTGAAACCACGTCAACGTTCCATCGGCTTCGACTGCAATCTCCGCCAGCGTGCGCCTGCTCCGGATCGCATCCACAACCGCGATGGCAAAGCAGGCCAACAGAAAAAGCACGCATGGCAACCGCGCTTCCGCCGATAATCCCGCCCAGGTGCATACCGGGACCATTACGATTGCTGCCGCGGCGATTAGCCGCACCGTTGGCGAAATCATCGCCTGATGCCTTCCCTCGCGGTCATCTCGGCACGCGCACCTCGCCGAAAATTTGTTCGATGATTTCGCTGGGCCGAACGCCTTCCACTTCCGCTTCCGGCCGCAGAATCAGGCGGTGTTCCAAAACCGGTCTTGCCATCGTGCGCACATCGTCGGGAGTAATGAAGTCGCGTCCTGCGAGAGCAGCCCAGGCGCGGCTCGCCAGCACGAGCGCCTGCGTAGCGCGCGGGCCGGCGCCGAGCAGAACGTTCTCATGGCTCCGCGTCGCGCGAACTACATCCACGGCATACTGCACCAGCTCCGGCTGCGCGATCACCGCCGCCACGCAGCTTCGCAGGAAATCGAGCTGGCCCGCCAGCACCGGCTCGACCTCTCCGCCCTCCAGGCTCGTTTCCGGCGCGTTGGTCCCGAGCATGCGATCGGCCAGCTCAAACTCTTCGTCGCGCTCCGGCCAAGACATGGCAATCTTCAACATGAAGCGGTCCTTCTGCGCTTCAGGAAGCGGATAGGTGCCTTCGAACTCCAGCGGGTTTTGCGTGGCGAACACCGTGAAATCGGGCGAAAGCGGGAGCGTCTCGCGATCGATGGTCACCGTGCGCTCCTGCATCGCCTGCAACAGCGCGGATTGCGTCTTTGCGGGCGCCCGATTGATCTCGTCGGCGAGTAGGAACGTGGTGAAAACCGGGCCGCGCACCAGGGTGAATTCGTTGTGCTGCAGATTGAACACGTTTGTCCCCGTGATGTCGGCCGGCATCAGGTCGGGAGTGAACTGAATGCGCGCATAACAGCATCCGAGAACATGGGCCAGCGTCCGTGTGAGCAGTGTTTTGGCGATTCCCGGAACGCCTTCGATCAGCGCATGCTGCCGGGTGAGGATCACAATCATAGCCTCAGCCACCGCTTGCTCCTGGCCAATGATGACCTTTCCGATTTCGGCCTTTGCCCGCTCCATCAGGAGCTGAAATGTATCGATGCCTGTTGTCATAAGTTGGCGGTTTTCCGGTGCTCCAACCGGTTTTGTACTTCTAAATAAGCGGCGCGCGGCGCGTTTGTCCCATCCGGCACCGCAATGCGCTTGCCGGGCCGCAGCCGGTTCCACTCGGCGATGCAGATGCTCATCAGGGATCCCGGCGCGATATGCCTGGCAAGCAGCGCGGCAAGTATAGGGCGCATGTCGCTGCCGGCGATGGTGGCTTCGCGTTCCCGCTCCCATCGCGAAGGAGGCGGAAACACATCCGCGCGGTTCCAGAGAATCAGGATGGCCACCAGCAGCAAACCGGCAGCCAAACCTTGTAAATGAAAGTGGCGCGCCAGGCCCGCAACGCTTCCGGTTTCGACGATCCCCAGATGTGCCTCTTCAAAAACCACGCGCCGGTAGCGCCCTATGAGCCGCGCAGCCAAGGCTCGCGCGGATGCGCTCTCCGCAACGCTGCGATTGCTTAGCCGCCCGGCTTCGGGGAGCAGCAGGATGCTTCCCGAGCCGAACGAGCGCTCGATCCCGCCCTTCTCCGGGCGCGGGTGCCATTTCTGACTGGCGACGATCGAGCCATCCGGCTCGGTGCGAATGCCCCAGCGCTTCTCAAGCAGTTGCTTGGCACTCGGTTTCTCCTTCATCGGTTGATCGGTAATCCCGATAATCAGCCGGTTACCCCGTGCGGCAATCTGTTCCAGGCTGCTCAATAAAGGCTTATCGGCGTTCGCCAGTGACCCTGGGCTTACCCCGAGATAAAATACGGCGGAATCTTCTAACCGGACCGCGCCCGCTCTTTGATACTCTCGGCTTACCTGCAGCTTTCCTGTTGCTTTGAGTGCCTCAAACAGCAATTTTGTTCCATTGGGTCCGGAGCTCAGAGATGAGTGAGCAGGATATCCGGTAGTTGGTGTAAACCGTGCTAAGTAAATCAGTCCGGCGGCGAATAGGCCTATAAGAGCAAGCGCCGCCACTGAGAACAAGCTCTCACGTTTCCGCATATCGGTGAATAACCTGCACGCCATTCTCGAATTGTTCGATGCATTCCGCCGTCACTTCGTGGAAGCCGTACCAGGCCCGCTCATAAATGCGGTTCGTGCTCGAAAACGGAGCTGTCAGGGAGCGCTCTCGCGTGCGCAAGAATAGTTCACGCTCATAAATGCCATTCGTTTTCGATTTTTGAACCGAGATCAATTGCCGCGCGCCGAGATAAGCGAGGTTCGACAGATACATCGCGCGAACCGCCAGCCGGATCTCGCCCTTGCTTCGGTATTCCCGCGCCAGGCGCAGCCATTCGTCCTCCGGCACATCGGTTGCAAGCATCTGTTCGTCCGCGGCGTCCGGCTGTTTCGCGCCGGGTGCCGGCGGGTTTGGAACCGGCGTTCGCCGCGTGCGCATGCGAGCCAGAGCAGCCAGTATGGCCAGTAACATGATTCCGCCGATCGCATACATCCACGACGCCGGCCGCGGGTGGCCCCGAGGGCGCTTCTGCTTTTTCGGTTCGGATTGACCACCGAGGAGCCGGTGAATCACTTCAGAGATCCAGGCGCCGACGCGGTTTAATGCAGCGTTCACCTCGCGCGAGAGGCGGCCGAAGAAGGAATTGCTGATCCCGGACTGACTCGCTCGCTCCCAGCCGAACTCATCGCGGCTTAGGGTTTCTGAAACGGTTTTATCCAGGTCCTGTTCGGAAACGGTCTGAGCACTCAACGCCGCTCCCCGGGCTGACGCTCGGGGTTCCGTTGGTGTTTCGGAGGCCGTGCAGACGGCGGGAATCGTTGTCACGCCGATTGCGAGCACAATCGGCAGCAGCGCAGCCATTCGCCGGAGGCGAACCAGAAGATCGCGCCCATCGCGGCGGGCTACGCTGTGGAAGCGATTCACGGTGAAATAGGCTTGCAGCATCGGATCCATCAGGAACCATGCCAACGCGATCGCTGCGGCAACCAGGTTGAAACTTAGTAAGTGGCCGGCGTTCCGCGTCCATTCGTTCTCATAGCCGGTGAAGATTTTAGTCAGTTGAGGAAGCAGCAGAATCAGGATCAGCAAATCGATGAACACAACGGCGTTCAAGGCCATGGTGAGCAGCAGCGCCAGCCAGTTCGCCCGCGGGAAGGCCGACGCCTGACTCGCCGATCGCCGCACCACGGTGCGCAACGTGCAGCCGGGCCGGTCTGCTTCAAGCGTGGCGCTGCGAAAAAAGGCACAGGTCCAGACAGAGGGCACTACCGCGATCAGCGCCAGCGGCAGCAGGAAAAGCTTGAGCGATTGTAGAACCATCTGCACGAACAGACATTGCGCAACCCCGCTATGTTTGGCCTCCGGTTCGCGCTCCAGCGCGGATGCGAGTTCTCCGGCAAAGCGCGCCTTCCAGTAGCAATGCCAAAAGAAAGCCAGCACGCACAGCAGCGATTCCGGCAAGCAACGTCCGGCGGCCAATCCCGAAGCCATGTCGCGTACGAAGTACAGCAGAATCAGCAGAAACGGAATCGCGCCGAAGAAATACCGCATCCAACTCCCGGCCCGCTGGCGGCGAAGCAATTGCAGAGCCTCTTCCCATCGATCGAGCGCGCGCACGTCTAGCGCACCATTCCTTTCGGAGCTACGAATGAAAGGACTATTTGCCCGATGTTGTAAAAGAAGAACCAGGCGGCCAGCAGTGCAGCCGAGCCGAGAACGGGAACCACCAGCCACCCGTGGGCCAGGCCATCACTTTTCGCCGTCCGCCTGGTCAGGGTTTGTAAGCACGCCGAACATACAAACTCGCCCCCGTGTTCGGTGATACATTCCCGGCAGAAATAGCGTCGGCATTGCGGGCAGCGGCAAATCGCCTCGCGCGCCGGATGCATCAGGCAGCGCAGATGACTTAGTTGGTCGATAAGTCACCTCGCCGGTAAGTGTCCCGTTTCAGAAAGAGCAGAATCAATCCGCCAATGGCCAGTACGCCGGCGACACTGCCGATAGTGGCTAGTACCCAGTGCCAAGCCTGATAAAAATGCGGCACGACGTGCATCTCTTTCACCCATGCCGCATAAACATTGCGGAAGTTTAGACTGAACCAAACCTCAGCCGCGACAAAGCCCAAGCATCCGAAAAGGACATTGCGCAACCCGCGGAAGGTACGCCACCGATAAATACACAACAAGGCCAGGACGATACATGTACCTTCGCCGTAGACCAGGAGAATATCTCTGACCCGGGCCCACACCTCGCTCGAGGCGTAGGAAGCAAGTCTCAGAGAGCAGAAGCACTCTGCTGCATTGGCCAGGAGGAGCAGGAACGCTAGCGTTGCAAGCCGGATTCCTGCCGAGCGAGGTTTGCCCAAGCTTGGCTTAGCCGAAGCGGGAACGGCAGTGACCACCTCCTCTTGCAGGCTGCCAACCTCCTCGGGAAGAGCACCCTGCGCTTCTTCGATCCGGCTACGAATCCGCTTCAGCGCTTTTTCAGTGCTCCAGGTCCGCAGCAGCGATGGCAGTTCCTTCCGGCTCACCGCAGTTTGGATATAGCAGCGGCAACTATAGCGCAGGCAGCCGATCAACCGGAAGATCAGGACGAGCAGAAGAAAACACGCGAGGATTCCAAGGCTCCACGGGAAGGGCGATGCCGCCGCGATGCTGCCCAAAACAACGCAGGCGAGGACGTGTACAATCCATAACCCAAAGCTTCCTGCCCGCGCGCATTTTTGGCTCACGATGGATTCGATGTCGCGGTAATAGAACCGCCGGTATTCTTCCGCGAACCGCGTGCCGGTCACTGAAAGCAAATGATCCGGGCCTTCCCATAAGCTGGCTCGCCGGACAAATCCGCGCAATGTGCCGGGCAGCTTTGTGTACGGAAATTCCGCTCGCCCCTTCATCGCACCACCACACCGTGTGCCTGGTGCATTCCGGCAACGCCCGCAACGACCAGCAAGGCGATTAATACGAGCTCCGCGCACGCGATCGTCAGCGCGGCGGCAAACCGCCATTTCTTTCGCGGGATGAGGCTGGAAGGAGTCTTCCAGTGGCGAATCGATAGATAGATCGCCGTCGGTGCGGTAATGATGACGGGATACAACAGCGCAACCGGCCAAATAGATAAGGCCAAGGCGACGGAATCGTATAGTGTGCGCCGTTTCTCGAGCGCGCGCGGCAGCGCCACACCCTGGTTCGATTCGAGACACGCCGGACACCAAATGGCGCCCGCGATTTCGACCTCGCACAGCGCGCAGAGAAAGCGCCCGCAGTGATTGCAGAATGAAACGGCGCGCTTGGTCGCGTGTTCGTAGCAGCAAGCTTCGCCTTCGGCCAGCGCGAGGTTTTGCACATCGATTGTCTCCGGTCTGCGAAACAGAGCAGGGAAGAGCTCGATCGTCAGCGCGGTGTAACAGTTCGGGCACAAAGTCTCGGTTCGCTTTGTGCGAAGCAACCACTCGGGCAACTCGCCGTTGCAACTGGGGCAGAGAATCGGCATGGCGAGCTAAGCGCGGATTACGCGTGTATTACAGAGGTGATCGTGCAGCGCGCGCTTCTCGGAATCGAAAGCGGCCATGAGGTATCCGAGACACAAAATCATGCCGCTAAGGCCCGCCGCGAAGCATCTGGCAAAAGCTCGTGCCACGCTGATGCGGCCTCCTCCAGCTGTAATCACCTTAACGCCCATCAGCATCTTGCCCGGCGTAGCGCTCTTTTGGCTCAAAAACCAGGTGTAGTAAGCGGCGTACGCAACCATGTAGATCAGCCAGACGGCGCCCAGCAATGCAACCATCGCCGCTTGATTGCGGGCGAGACTCGTACCGGCAATGATCGCCACCGCGATCTGCAACGGGAAATAGACGATCATCATGACCATGCCGTCGATGAGCAGCGCTGCACCGCGCCGCCAGAATCCGCCATACTGAACGCCGCTTACGCTCGAAACGCCTTCGCGCATTCGCTGCACGAAACGCGGTTTGCAATCCGCGCAAACCGCCTGCGTCCCGAACCTGGCGAGATCCTCGGGCGGAAAAGGCCGTCCGCACTCGGTACAGAACAATCGGGAACCTAACGCTTCCGCGGAAGTGCTTCCCATACACGCTCCCTTAATTGGATTAGCGTATAGCGTATCAGGAAGAACGCGGGGGAAACATTACCCTATTTCGGAGCGGTGGTAGTACTTCCTATCGGCGCGTTTGCTCCGGCTGGCGCGCGGCCTGCTACCGCCGGCGCTCCGGTCCGATCCTTGGTCGGATCGTAGACAAACTCCCAGAGCGAATAATCGTCCTGATCGTTGACGAGCTTGATCGACTTGCCCGAGGCGCGGCTCGCCACGCCGGCGATGCCGGGGCCATGCATCGCGCCCGGAGCCATACCCGGCTGCGGTGGCGTGCGCGGCGCCTCGTTGCTCAGCATGTTGCGCACCATCTGCATCGGGTTAGATGCATTCTGGCCGCCCGCCTGCTGCGCTCCCGCTGGCGGGGCGGAGGATCGGGCCTGGTCGTCTGCCGCGCTGCCCTCCGGGCCCAGCAAACTCGGCTCGCTTGCCAGGTCCGCCTGCAATTGGGCATTTAAGTCGCCGCCGGATTGGTTAATTGAATCGGCGGTTTGCGCCGGGCCTGCGTTCGCGGGAATCTCCGGCGGACGCTTGCGCACCGGCGGTACCACCATTTCGGGCTGCTCATCTGAGGAGGAAGTATCGCTAAACGAATCGTTGCTACTACCAAACGCGGATGAGCTGCTGTTGAACCAGCCCGACGCCGAACTCGAACCGCTCTGCTTACCAGTGGTCTTGATCGGATTCACCTTCGAATCGGTCAACGCAACCCCGTTGGTGTGGATCAGCCGCCAATCGTCTTTCCCTGTAAACGGGTCTTTGAACCGATGACGCAAAAAGCGCATATGATTGGTATCTTCGAGCGCCTTGATCGACGGCGGGTATTGCGGCCGGAACTTCCGGTAATACAACTGAATCGCGCGCACGTATTGATGGCCGCGATCGACCAGCAACTGCTCTTTCGCCCGCCGCGCTTCGAAGACCGCTCGTGGCACCGCCTGGTAGAGCGTGATTGCCAGAATCGCGGAGAACAAGAGCACAATCATCAGCGCCGACCCGCGCTCTTTTGAGCAAAACTCGCTTACGCTCGGGGCTGCGCTCCTGCCGAATCTGAGCCGGAAGCGTGAGCGCCCTTGCTGCTCTGCGCGTCTCACTGGGGTACCACCGCGGCGGGCACCACCGGCAGGGTCCGCCCTTGCCGCAACTGCACATCTTCCATCTTGGCGATGTTCGGCGTCAATTCCACCACCAGATAGCGCTTCAACACGATCTGTCCCTCCGAGGCGACCAACACCTTGTCACCGTCCAGAAAGAATCCGCGATTCGGTTGGGCCCTCCTGGCAGGTTTCACAAAGCCGTAATACTTGAGCGGAATATTTACGGCCGGATGTGCCACAGCCGTTGCGGCCGGGCGGGGTGCGGCCATGATCGGATTCGGCCGTACTACCGGGCCTTTGAGCGCTTTTGCCGCAGCCGCCACCGCCGCCGGCGCGGGACCGGTCTCAAAAATGTTGCGCCCCGCCGCGCCCAGTTGAATCCTCTGCAATCGCGCGAGCAGATCGAGCCGCAGCGTGGGGTCGACGTTGCTGTTTGCCGGGTCGATTTTGCGAAAGCGCAACACGCTGCGATCCTGTCTGCTGACATGCCGCGGCGCCACCTTCTGTTCCGGTTGCGTAGCAGGAGCGCTGGCCGGCGCCGGAGCACGCACGGCAGTATTACCCCCTCCGCCTTCGCCGCCGCTCGAGTTGTACCAGAATAAAAGCCCCGCTAGGACCAGCAGCACAACCACGATCAGCTTCGGGTTCACCCCGACACGGATGCCGAAAATCTTGGTCTGTGCCGCCGCGCTCATGGCAATCCCTTCTTCCCGCTGCCGGTCTGCACGATGGCTTGAAAGCGAATGGTGGTGTTGATCTGCGGACTGTTTTCCCTCGGCGCGGCTTGCACTGCATCAATCATCAACAGCGCCGGCGAATGATCCGCTTCTAGGAAAAAGTGCATCAGGTTATCGTAAGTGCCCCGGAACGCCGCCACCACGTTCAGCAGCGATAGATCCGGCGCGCCTTCGATCGGCTGTTCCGTGAACGCCGCTTCCCGCTCCGTTAATCCCGACGCGCTCCCCATGCGCTGAATCTCAGCGATCACATCCTGATAGGCCGCGCGTTGGGGTAGGAAATATTTCGCTTCGAACTCGGACGACTCGGAACTGCCGAGCTGCACTTTTTTGGCCGTCCCCTTCAAGTGCAGCGTCTTGGCGCGCCCGGCGGCGGTCTGCTCGGCGATCTGCTGCTGCTCGGCAAGCAATTGCCGGCGCGAGCCGCCGGGCGGATCGATATAGAGGTACAGAGCAGCCAGGTTTAGCACCGCAAGGACAATCGCCGCCGTTTGCAGCCAGAACCGCGCGCTGTGCCGCGCACCGTCGCGTTTCATCGCGTCAAAATTTCTGCGCATAGGCAACCGTCACTCGATAGCGATACAAAGGATCGTTCCGTCCCGGTGGCGCCTGGCTCACCACTCTTGGCGCGCCGAACAAACTCGAAGCCGAGAGCCGTTTCAAAAGGACAATCACGGCGTCCGGCTGTGCCGATCCCACGTCCATGGTCAACTGAACCCGATTCGTGCCGCTCTCATCGGCAACGCCCACTTGCGGCAGCCGGATCGCCAGCAGCTTCATGTCGTTCGGCAGTACCGTTCCCAAATCCTTGAATGCCTGCGTCCAGCTCACCGCGCGACGCGCGATCACCTGGTTCAGAAACACCGTGGTCGAAAAGACGTTCGCATTCGCCGGTCGCCCCAGAATGCCGGCAAAGCGCGCCTGCTGCCTTTCCACCTGCTCCAAATTGGCCCGGCTGGAGGCCATCGTGGAACGCAGTTGGGAAGCCTGCGCCCGCTCGTGCAAAATCAGCGCCGTGAGCACTAGTAAACAGCACACCAGCGCCGCGCAAATCGCCGCCAGGCCGATATTGGCCGCCCGCTCGCGGCGGAATGGCTGCGTGGCCAAGTTCATCTTGGTAGGGTCCAGGCGGCTCATGCGGCGTACTGCTCCAAAAGCCCGAAAAGCCCCGCATTCTGCTGCGCTGGCGCGCCAAACCGCGAGCGCAAAACTTCATAGGGAAGCTGAAATTCTTCTTCCACAAGTCTTCCGAGCGACTCGGTTTCCGTGCCAAATCCGCAAAGCAGCAGCCGTGCGACAGGCTGGCCCACCTGGTCTTCGGCATAAGCGATGGTCTGCTGCAGCAGCGAGAGTACGGTGGCCGGATCGCCGTCCTCTTCGCCCGAAATGTCGATGCAGCGCACCAGCCGCACCAGCCCCTGTTCCAGCAGCAAAACGGTCAGCGTGGTCTCAGCCGCTTTGGCCAGCACGGTCAAGCCTCGCTCGCCGGCCGGACATAGCGGCAGCGTCGCCAGCGAAGACGGCGTGACCAGCCCAACGCGATAACCCGCACTGGTGAAGATCGCCTCGTATTCCTCCAGAATCGGCCGCGCGATCGCCACCGCCAGCACCTCGACGCGCTTCGGTTCCTGCAACTGAACGGCATAGGAAACCTGCGCTTCGTCGATGGGAAACGGCACGCTTTTACGCAAGCGGAAGCGGACCAGTGCGGAACGCTCCGCTTGTCCCGAAGGAAATTCTTCGAAGTCGAGAATGGTCATGCGCACGGCATAGTCCGGAATCACAACCGCCGCTCCGCCTCGCAGCTTCGGCAGCAGTTCGGCATAGGTTTGCGGCTTCACCAGATTCGGCGCGCTCGGCGAAGCCGTGAGCCCGCGCTCGGCGAGCCGCTCCAGCTTCGGTTGCGCCGGATGCCGCGGCGACGCCGAAGCCAGCGCGCGCTCTGTCATCTCAAACAGATGCTCCGGCGGCGGCTCGCTCATCCAGCGCTTCCATTTTTCCTGCAATAAATCCTTCATTACCTTAAAGCTGTTGCTATTAGCTGATCGCTACCCTTCAATAAACGTCACCTTGTTCGCCTCGCGTAGCGTTGTAATTCCCTGCCGGATTCGATCCAGCGCCGATTCCCTTAAAAACGTCATGCCCTCTTCTCTGGCCGCGCGCTTGATCTCCGAAGCCGGCCGGCGCTCCAGAATCATTTCGCGAATGCGCTCGCTTAAATCGAGCAACTCGTGGATCGCGGTCCTGCCGCGAAAACCGGTGCCGCTGCACTCGATGCAGCCGCGCCCTTCGTAAAACGGAAACGAGCGCCATTCCGCCGGCTCCAAACCGCTCTCCTTCAGAAAATCGTCGTCGTATCTCACCGGCTGGCGGCAATGCGGACAGATGATGCGCACGAGGCGCTGCGCCAGAATGCAGTTCAGCGACGAAACGAAGTTATACGGCTCGACACCCATGTTCAGAAACCGCCCCAGCACATCTAGCACGTTGTTGGCGTGTACCGTCGTGAAGACAAGATGCCCGGTCAGCGCGGCGTTGATCGCGATAATCGCGGTTTCCTGATCGCGAATTTCGCCGACCAGAATCTTGTCCGGATCGTGCCGCAAAATCGAGCGCAAACCACGCGCAAACGTCAGACCTTTCTTTTCGTTGACCGGAATCTGCGTAATGCCCTTGATCTGATACTCGACCGGATCTTCAATCGTGATGATTTTGTCTTCGTCGTTCTTGATCTCGCTCAGTGCTGCATAAAGCGTCGTGGTTTTGCCCGAGCCCGTCGGCCCGGTCACGAGCACCATGCCGTAAGGCTCTTTGATGTAGCGGCGAAACTTGGTCAGGTCCTGATCCGAGAAGCCCACCACATCCAGCGTGAGGCGCGCGAATTTCTCGCTCATCGATTCTTTGTCGAGCACGCGCAACACGGCATCTTCGCCGTAAATCGTCGGCATGATCGACACGCGGAAGTCGATGAGACGGTTTTTGTAGCGCACGCGAAAGCGCCCGTCCTGTGGCACGCGCCGCTCGGCGATATCCAGCTCGCTCATTACCTTGATGCGCGAGATTACCGCCGAATGCCATTCCTTCGCGATCGGGTTCATGGCGTATTGCAGCACGCCGTCGATGCGGTACTTAATCGCCAGCTCGCTATCGCGCGTCTCGATGTGAACGTCGCTCGCCCGACGCTCCAAGGCATTGAAGATGGTCGTATCCACCAGCTTGATCACCGGCGCGATATTCGCTTCGTCCGACGTTAGGCGATCGATCGAAAGCGTCTCGTCGTCGCCGTCTTCCGCCCCAAGCACGTCCAGAGTGAAGCCTTCGGTGACTTCTTCCAAGACGCGCTGCGACTGTTCCGTTTTCTTCAGCAGATCCGAAATCTGTGAATAGGTCGCTACTTTGACCGTCAGCTTCTTGCCGAGCAGCACCGAAAGCTCGTCCATCGAGACGATCTGCCGCGGGTCGGAAAGCGCGATTTCGAGCGCTCCGTTGCGCGCCTCGAGTGGCACGAAGTGGTAGCGAAACATCAAATCGACCGGAATGGTGCGGAACAGTTCGTGATCGATCTTGGTGGTTTTCAGGTCCACGAACGCGCAGCGGTAGCGCCGCGCCATCGCTTGCGCGTGTTCGGCTTCTTCGTTCGCGTCCTGCGGCTTGATAATCTCGGTCGCCATTTAGTGAATACTGCTCGCCAGCGAAAAAATCGGCATGTACAGCGCGATCAGCACAAAGGCCACAAAAATGCCCATGCAGATCATAATCGCCGGCTCGATCAGCGCGAGCGCGGCGGTCATCCGCGTCGCTACGTCTTCATCGTAAAAATCGGCCACGCTGTTTAACATCTGTGGCAACGCGCCGGTCGATTCGCCCACTTCCATCATGTCGATGGCCAGGCCCGGCACCACATGCAGCGAATCGAGCGATGCCGACAGCGATTTGCCTTCGCGCACCATGACGGCCGCGCGGCCGATGGCTTTCCTCAGCAGCGGCGATCCGAGCGACGACCCGGCCGTCTCGAGACCCTGCACCAAGGGAATCCCGCCGATCAGCAGCGTGCTCAGCATGCGCGAAAATTGCGCCACCTGATATTTCGACCAAACCGCGCCGAACACCGGCAGCCGCATTTTCCAGGAATCGATGGTCTCTTGCGAGCCTTCGCGCCGGCTCCATAAATAAATGGCTACCGCGCCGAAAATCACCAGATCCACGCCGACCAGGATCTGCGAGCGCGCTGTCGTGCCGATGGCGATCAGCATACGTGTGGCGGCGGGAAGCTGCGCCTGCATGCTGTGATAGAGCGAGGCGAAGTTCGGCACCACATAGGTCACCAGAAATACGATCAGCCCAACCACCAGGCAGATCAAAACCGCCGGATACAGCAGCGAGTTCAGCAACTTCTTGCGCAGCGCCAGCGCCAGCTTCTGATAGCCAATGTACCGGTCCAGCACCTCGGCCAGCGATCCGCTCTTTTCGCCCGCCAGTATCGAAGTGACATAGATCGGCGGGAAAACGTTCTGCCTTGCGAAAGCTTCCGAAAGCCCGGTGCCGGTTTTTACGTCGTCGCGCACCGCGCGGATGTGCCGCCCCAGTTTTTCGTCCGTCAGCCGGTCGGCCAGCAGATCCAGACTCTTCAGAATCGGCAATCCTGCGCGCACCAGGGTCACAAACTGCTGGTTGAAGATAAGAAATTTCTCCAGGTGGACGCGCTTGCGTCCGCCAGCCCCCAATCGGACGCTGAGCTCTTTGGCGCGCACCGAATAGACCAGAAAGCCCTGGTGCATCAGCCGCTCCCGCGCCTCGCGCTCGTTCATCGCCTCGGCGATTTGTTCGTGCATCTGGCCCCGGGGATCGGCGTAGCGCAATACGAATTCGGCCACTCGCGTTATCTCCCTCGCTGGCTGTATTCGAGCGAGTTCACCACTTGCGCCTCTGGTGGAATCGCAAAATGAAAGGTGCTATTGCTCACCGGCGGGTTCAGCTTCTCCTGGCTGAAGGAAAACGAGAGCAGAGAGCCGTCCCGCCCAGCGATGTTCAGGTCTCGAATCTCTCCGTCCGCGGTTACCAGCATTTCAATATGTTTGTAAGGAACGCGTTTGCTCTTGGCATCGGCATCGAGCCAGGTCCCGCCCTGTCCAGGATGCGTCTCGAAATGGGTAAATTCCTTCTTCATGTCCAAGTGACCGAGCAGAAACGCGAATGGCGCCCGCATATCTTCAGTGTCTTTCAGCGGGACTTTCTCTACCCTCTTATCGGATGGGGTATAGAGGTACACATTCTTTCCGTCCGAGACGAACACCTTGCCCGGCGGCTGCGCGTAGTCCCAGCGCATTTTGCCCTTCTTCTTTAGCACCAGCGTACCGGATTCCGGCAGCCGGCGCCGGCCGCCCAAACTGTAGGCTTCGGTGAAATGCACCGAAAGAGTGTGCGCATGGTTGTACCGGTTCTGCACCTTCTGAATCAGTTGGTTCGGCGTGGGCGCTGCCCATACGACAGCCGCCCACAATACAATCAAGTGACGCACACGCATACCGCTTCGTTGAATCAAGGCGAAAGCCGCTCCGTAATCCATACTTCGCCTTTCCTTCGATAACAGAGCCGGTCGTGCAGCCGGTTCGGCCGGCCTTGCCAGAACTCAATCGAAGACGGCTCCACCACGTATCCGCCCCAAAATGCAGGGGCGGGTATTATTTTTTCTCCGGCAAATCTCTGTTCCAGTTCCTCCAGTTTCGCATCCAGACTTTGCCGGCCAGGTACAATCCGGCTCTGGTGCGAAACCCACGCGCCCAATTGGCTGCCTCTGGCCCGAGTCCGGAAATACGCTTCGGTCTGCTCCCGGGAAACTCGTCGAACCCGCCCTTCGACCCGCACCTGCCGCTCTAACTCGCGCCAGAAAAACGTCAGCGCGGCAAACGGATTATTCTCCAATTCCGCAGCTTTCCGGCTGGTGTAATTGGTGTAAAAAACGAACCCAATCTCGCTAACCTCTTTTAAGAGCATGAGCCGCGCCGCAGGCCGGCCATCCGGAGTCGCCGTCGAGAGCGTCATCGCGTTTGCGTCCCTGATCCCGGCCGCGCGGGCATCGTTCATCCAGCGCTCGAACAACAAAATTGGGTTCGCATCGCAATTTTGTTCGTTCAACTCGCCCAGCCCATAGTTCTCCCGCAGATCGGCCAGGGAGAGCCGATGCTCCGGCGATTGGCTTTGTTCCGCAAAATCGTCCACCGGCCCATTTTCCCCTCTCGCGTATACTGCCGCTTATGGCCGGAATCGCCGCGACGTGCTTTTTGGATCAATGGGAGAGTACCGACACTTTTACATTCCTGGAACAAGCCCACGCATTCGGCGCTGCCGGCATTCAATGTCCGCTCCGCGGCGATCTTCGGCGCATCCGCGGACGGGCGGAGGAGCTTGGGATGTACATCGAAGCCATGTTGCCCATGCCCGGAGAGGTTGGCGCGGAAGGGTTTGAGCAAGGCTTAAGAAACGCTGAAGAGGTCGGCGCGGTCGCCATCCGCGCGGCTTGCCTGCCCACCCGCCGCTACGAGACTTTTTCTTCTCTCGCCGATTGGCAGGCATTCGTCGCTCGCAGCCATGAATCGATCCAAGCAGCACTTCCGCTTCTCGACCGCTACAAAATCCCGCTCGGTCTGGAAAACCATAAAGACTGGACTGCGGATGAATTCGCGGCACTCATGGCAAAGTATGCGACTGAATATCTAGGCATTTGCCTCGATTTCGGCAACAACATCTCGCTGCTGGATGATCCGCTGGAAGCAGTTAAGAAACTTGCGCCCTACACCACGGTCACGCATATGAAAAACATCGAGGTGCGGCGTTACGAAAATGGCTTTCTACTTTCCGAAGTCGTGCCTCCCGAGGGCATGCTCGATCTACCGGCGGTCATCGAGATCATCCGCGCCGCCCGCCCGCAAGCGCGATTTATCCTGGAAATGATCACCCGCGATCCGTTGAAAATCCCCTGTCTGACGGATCGTTACTGGACCACGTTTCCCGATCGCGGTGGGATGGATCTTGCCCGCACGCTCCGGCTGGTCGAATCGCGATCCGGCGCCAATTTGCCGTGCGTTTCGCATCTGTCAGCCGAAGAACGGGCGTCCGTCGAGCGCCAAAACGTCGCCACATTCCTCGATTACGCCCGCAACACACTTCGGGCGTAACTGGTCCCGAAAACAGAACCCCGATCGTAAAGGAGGGGTGGCCAACCCCGGTTCGTTTCGCAATTCCCGTCGGCCGCAACGCCGGTCACGGCTCGTGCGAAAAAAGTCTTCCGCTTCCCAATCAGCAGCTTACCAGCGAATCCCGGCCCCGGCGCGATCTGCCCGTTTGACAATCGTCGTCGAGCCGCGGATGCGCGAGCGAAGTCTCAGACCGCTATTGTGCGGCGGTCTAAAAATGAGTTGCCAGCTTCGTTCCGACCGCGGCTCGAATAACTTACGGAGCCGCGACCAGAGGGAGCGGACTGCCAATATCGCGGTGGCACCTTCGTACAATCGAAACCATGCGCCGATTCGCCGCTCTTTCTTTATTCGCGCTGGCCTTTGCCGCTTTCCTGCCCGCGCAAAATATTCAGTACGACCAAGCTAGCCGCGTCTGGCTGATCACCACCAAAAACAGCTCCTACGCCATGGGTGTCACCTCCGACGGAGAGTTGCAGCATCTCTACTGGGGTGGACCGATCGCCAGAATCGCGGATATTCCCGAGGCGAAGCGGAAACGCGATGTCTCCTCCTTCGATCCGCACCAGATGCTCGAAAACGAAGAGTATCCCGGCTGGGGCGGGCCGCGCTTTTATGTCCCGGCGCTGAAGATCACGCGGGCCGACGGGGATCGCGACCTTGTGCTGCGGTATGTGAGCCAGCACGTTGAAGGCAGCCAGCTCGACATCAAGCTCAAAGATATTCGCGATCCCATCGATGTCACGCTCCACTACCGCGTCTATCCGGCGACCGGCATAATCGCCCGCTGGAGCACAATCGAGAATCACATGTCTCAAGCGATGACGATCAACAGCGCGCAGTCGGCAGTCTGGAATCTGCCACACGGCGCCGGTTACCGCCTCAGCTATCTAAGCGGCCGCTGGGCTGCGGAAGACCAAATCCACCGCGTCGCGATTCTCCCCGGCACCAAAGTACTCGATAGCAAGCTCGGCCACACCGGCCACAATTTCAGTCCCTGGTTTGCAATCGACAAAGGCAAGGCGACCGAAGATTACGGGCGCGTTTGGTTCGGCACTCTCGCCTGGAGCGGCAACTGGCGAATTGCCATCGAACAGACGCCTTACCGGCAGGTGCGCGTCGTGGGCGGCTACAATACCTTCGATTTTTCTTATCCGCTGAACCCCGGCGAATCGCTTAAAACCCCAGTTTTCTACGGCGGCTTCGCCGCACATGGCTGGGGCGAAGCTTCGCGCTTGCTGCACCATCTGGAGCTTGCTCAAGTCGAACCGCACGGCCTGCAAGCGCGCCCGCGGCCCGTACTCTATGATTCCTGGGAAGCTACCGAATTCAACGTCAACGAAAAGAGCCAGGAAGCTCTTGCCGACAAAGCCGCCAAAATCGGTGTCGAGCTTTTTGTCATGGACGACGGCTGGTTCGGCGAGCGCAACAACGATCATGCCGGGCTCGGCGACTGGTACGTCAACAAGAAGAAATTTCCGCACGATCTCGCACCGCTTATCGCTTATGTGAACAAACTGGGCATGCAGTTCGGCCTCTGGGTCGAGCCGGAAATGGTAAATCCCGATAGCGATCTCTATCGCAAGCATCCGGACTGGGTGATCAACTTTAAAGGACGCCCGCGCAGTGAGTTACGGAATCAGCTTGTGCTCAACCTCGCCCGGCCCGACGTGAAGAAATTTGTTTTCGACACTCTCGATCGGCTGGCGACGAAATACAAGATCCGCTATTTCAAATGGGACATGAACCGCATCTTCGCCGAGCCTGGCTGGCCGCAAGTGGCGCCCCAAGACGAACAAAAGCTGTGGGTCCTGTACGTGCAAAACCTTTACGACATTATGCGCCGGCTGCGCGAAAAGCATCCGAACCTGGAGATCGAATCGTGCTCGGGTGGCGGCGGCCGCGTCGATCTTGGCATCTTGCGTTATGTCGATGAATTCTGGACCTCCGACGATACCGAAGCCTTCGACCGCCTGCACATCCAATACGGCTTTTCGCAAGCCTTCGCTCCCAAGCTGATGTCGGACTGGGTCACCGGCGTGCCCAACATGAACGGCCGCAGCACTTCGCTCGAATATCGCTTCTTAGTCGCGATGCAAGGCGCGCTCGGCATCGGAGCGAATTTGAATAAGTGGACGCCGCAGCAGAATGAGACTGCAGCGAAGATGATCACGCTCTACAAGCGCATCCGCAAGACCATTCAATTCGGCGATGTCTACCGTCTGCGTTCTCCCTGGGCGCAAGACACGAGCGCAAAGGAATATATGTCGCAGGACGGCAAGGAGGCGGTTCTATTCGGCTACCGGCATTCGCAGGAGTTCAACCGCCCCGCTCCGGCGATCTGCCTTCGCGGCCTCGACAAAGACGCTTTGTACAAGCTGGAATCTCCGGATGGAAAACTCGAAAGCGCAGCCGAGCTGAGCGGCGCATACCTCATGCAGGCCGGAGTGCATCTCCGCCTCCGCGGCGATTACGATGCGGCGATTGTGATATTACATCGGGTCGGGGAGGTTTCTCATTGATTCGTTCTGTCTTGGCATGCTCGGTATGTCTGCTCGGCGCCTCGTTTCTGGGGAATGCGCAGAGCGCAAACGAAGACATCCCGCATCTGGCAAAGCACGGCACGGCAACGCAGCTCATCGTCAATGGCAAGCCGTTTCTGATGCTCGGCGCTGAAGTGCACAATTCGAGCGGCTCCAGCCTCGATTACATGCGGACGGTCTGGCCGCGACTTGCGGCTATTCCGCTGAACACGGTATTCGTGCCGGTCTATTGGGAACTGCTCGAACCCAAGCAGGGCCAATTCGATTTCTCTCTGGTGGATGGCTTGATCCATCAGGCGCGGAGGAATCATTTGCACATCGTGTTCCTCTGGTTCGGGAGCTGGAAAAACGGGCTTTCGAGTTATCCGCCGCTCTGGGTGAAGAAAGATGCCGAGCGCTTTCCCCGCGTCATCGAAAAAGGCGGCAAAGAAGCTGAAATTTTGAGCACCTTTGGAAAGAACACGCTCGAAGCCGACAAGACCGCTTTTGCCGCGCTGATGCGTCACATCCGCGAAGTCGACGGGCAGGCTCACACGGTGCTGATGATGCAAGTCGAGAACGAAGTGGGTGTGCTCGGCGATTCGCGCGACCGCTCTCCCGCCGCGGACCAAGCTTTCAGCGGCGCGGTTCCGGCTAAACTCCTGAACTACATCCAGCAGCATAAGAATTCGCTATTCCCGCAGTTCAAGAAAATCTGGGATGCGTCCGGCGACAAAACATCCGGAACCTGGTCTGAAGTGTTCGGCTCGAACGCGGACGAAGTGTTCATGGCCTGGCATTATGGTCGCTACGTCAATCAGGTTGCCGCCGGCAAGGCCCAGTACGCGCTTCCCATGTACGCCAACACGTGGTTGCACGGGCCAAACGTGGCGCCGGGAAAATTTCCGAGCGGCGGCCCGGAGCCGGAAGTGATCGATGTCTGGCGCGCGGCCGGGAACGCGATCGATATTTATGCGCCCGACATCTATGCCCGGAATTTCGAAGATTGGTGCGACTGGTTCAACCAGGAGGGCAATCCCTTGTTTATGGCGGAAACGGCTGGCGGAGCGCGCGGCCAAGCGAATGTTTTCTATGCGGTCGGTAAAGATAACGCCATTAGTTTTTCTCCTTTCGGCATCGATTCCTGGCGGGACAAAGACAACTTATTAGGAAAGAGTTATAGCGTTCTGATGCAGCTTGCGCCGCTGATCCTGAAACATCAGGGGGACGGCACCATGACCGGCTTTGTGCTCGACACAGATCATCCCTCGGTTACAGCCACCATGAACGGCTATAAGTTGGATATCAGCCTGGATCGCATTTTCGGAGGCAAGGCCAAGCACGGTTATGGCTTGGTGATTGCCACCGGTCCCAATGAGTTTGTCGGCGCGGGCAGCGGCTTCCGCGTGAAGTTCTCGCCCGCTTCTGCGGGACCGCCCAACGCCGGCGTCGGCTATATCGAAGAAGGCAGCTATGCCAACGGCGCCTGGGTTCCCGGCCGCCGTCTCAACGGAGACGAGAGCGACCAAGGCCAATACTGGCGCTTCTCCAACCAAGGCACCGAAGTCGAGCGCGCTGTCGTCTACCGGTATCGGTAAGCTGGCTCGGCAGAAAGGTCGCTCACGCGACGGTGTTTTCTAAAGTCCCGATCGGGCCGATGGTAATCCGAATCGTATCGCCCGATTGCAGCGTAAAGCTGTCGGGCGGCACGATCCCCGTTCCCGTCAGGAGAAAACAGCCGTTGGGAAATGTATTTTCGCGAAAGAGATATTCAGCGAGCGATGCGGGCTCTCGTTTCATCTGGTCCAGCGTAGTGGCATCAGAGAAAGCAGTGGCGCCGGCGCGCTCGATTTCCAATTCGATGGGTGTGTCCCCGGGCAGTGGATTGCTCGATACAAAAATGCACGGCCCGAGCGCGCAAGAGCCGTCGTAGACTTTCGCTTGCGGCAAATACAACGGGTTTTCGCCTTCGATATCGCGTGAGCTCATATCATTGCCAATCGTGTAGCCGGTAATCGCTCCCGAAGGCGAGAGCAAAAGCGTCAGCTCCGGTTCGGGCACGCTCCAGGCGGAATCCTTGCGAATGCGCACGTTGCCGCCGGGGCCAACGGCGCGGTAAGCCATGGCCTTGAAAAAGAGTTCCGGGCGCTCGGCGTTATAAACGCGATCGTAAAAAGATCCGCCGCCGGCGCTCTGCGATTCTTCCATGCGCGCGGTGCGGCTGCGGTAGTAAGTGCAGCCGGCGGCCCACACTTCCTGAGCGGCGATGGGCGCCAGCAGCGAGCTGCGCTCCGGAGGGGAAGCCGGTTGGGAATCATCCAAGTGCGATCCGAGATAGACGCGCAGGTCTTCCCGCGTGGTGAGCGCGTGCCAATCCCCATCGTCCAGCCGGCGCCACAAGCCATCGCTTTCGACAAAACAACCAGTACGGGTACGGTAGAGTCTCATATCCTAAGAGGTTCGCGTGCGCGCGATCTCCGGCGCGCCTTCCATCGGATGCGCGAGCGGGCGCTCCGGTTCGAGATAATAGCGGGTCAGGTCGTCCTTCAAAAGCTGCAGCGCCTCGGCGGGCGAATCGGCAAAGCGAAAGAGGTTCAGATCGGATTCGGAAATGACGCCGTGCTTGACCAGCGCGGAAAAATTCAACACTTCCTGCCAAAATTCCGAACCGTAGAGAACAATCAGGATTTTGCTCTCCAGCTTGCGTGTTTGCGCCAGGGTGAGAATTTCCATCAGTTCATCGAGAGTGCCGAATCCACCGGGAAACACGACCAGGGCTTTGGCCAGATATGCGAACCAGAACTTGCGCATGAAAAAGTAATGAAATTCGAAGCAGAGTTCGGGCGTAATGTATTCGTTCGGCCGCTGCTCGAAGGGAAGGCCGATATTCAAGCCAATGGTCTTGCCGCCGGCATCGCTCGCGCCGCGATTGGCGGCTTCCATGATGCCGGGACCGCCGCCGGAGCAAACCACAAAACGGCGCCGCGCCGCGCCGCAGGGTTCCGGGGCCGAGAGCGCAGCCGACCACTCGGTTAGCGTGCGCGCCAGCTCGCGCGCTTCCTGGTAATAGCGGCTCAGCGGGCCTTCTTGCCGAATGCGCGCGGAGCCGAAGAACACTATCGTGTCCTGAATCTTTTCTTCCTGCAAATGCGCCAGCGGCCACAGGTATTCCGAAAGAATTCGCAATGGCCGCGAATCCGGGCTTTGCAAAAAGGCTTCTTCGCGGTAGGCAACTGGCCGGCGGGCCGGCTCCTCCATCGGTTCGTCGGTAGCGGTCAGGTGGTTGTTAGAACGCAAACCTCGATTTTCGCATTACGGGGCTGTACGGGCGTTGTGACGCACGGCACCTGTCGCTCTTTATGGCTCGGTCGTATCTTTGCCCGCCTTTACTCGGGCAATCCACTCATTCGTTCGCGCGTCGAGCACGTCAAGCGGCAGAGGTCCAGCGTTCAGCATTTCGTCGTGGAACGCGCGGATGTTGAACTTGCTGCCCAGTTTCTCTTTCGCTCGTTTGCGCAGTTCCAGAAATTTCAGTTCCCCGATTTTGTAGGCAAGCGCCTGCCCTGGCAACACCATATAGCGGTCCACTTCCATTTGGACAATAGGATCGCCGAGGCCGGAGTGGGCATGGAAGTATTGAATCGCTCGCTCGCGCGTCCAGTGATCCCAATTGATGCCGGTATCCTCCACCAGGCGGATGCAGCGCTCCAAATCGCCATTCAGACGGCCGAAATCGGAATAGGGATTTTGATAGAACCCGACTTCCTTGCCTAGCTGTTCCGCATAAAGGCCCCATCCTTCGATATACGCAGTGATATGCAGATGTTTCCGAAACGGCGGCAGCCCCGGAATTTCTTGAGCAATGGAGATTTGCAAGTGGTGACCCGGAATGCCCTCGTGGTACGCGATATCTTCGAACATGATCATGGAGCGATGCCGGTAATTCCCGGTATTCACGTAAACGATTCCGGGACGTGACCCGTCGGGAGTGCCCGGAAAGTATTCGGCAACGTCGGCGCCTTTCTCCTCGAATCGCGGTATCGGAAGCACCTTGACATGTGCTTTCGGCAGTAACGTCCCGAACAGCTTTGGTAGCTCGGGCCGCATTTGTGCAACGTACTTCCGAAACAAGTCAAGGATCTCTTCGCGCGATGTCGGATACAACTTCGGGTCGGTCTTTAACGATTCGCGGAATGATTTCAGGTCTTGGAAGCCCAGCTTCCGGGCGATCACCGCCTCTTCCTTTTCGATCTTGGCGACCTGATCGAGTCCCAATTGGTGAATTTGATCGGGGCTCATTTCTGTGGAGGCGCGCGTTCTTACGAGATAGCGATACAAGGCCTTCCCATTCGGCAGCGCCCAGATGCCCGCCTCCGTGCGCCCGGCCGGAGCATAATCGGTTGCGATGAAATCCGCCAGCTTTCGATAGGCAGGCCGAACCTTTGTGTTGACGGCGGCGATCATCGCGGCCCGCAGCCGCTGTTGCTCCGCCGGCAAGATCGTCTTGGGGAACTTCGCGAGCGGCTTGGCAAACGGGTTTTGCATGCCGGGGACCTTGGCCAGGGAGCGGCACTGCACAACCACCTGTTCGAGCAAAAATTTCGGCGGCATGAGCTTATCTTTTTCGCCCTGGCGCAGCACCCCGATGATTTGATCGATAACAGTGGGGACGGCGTTGAGCCGCGCTATCCAGTCTTGGTAGTGCTTGACGGAATCGGCTGGAACCAGGTTGGCTAGGTTGGCCATCGCCATCTACAATCCCATAAACTGATTGACGGGCATTTCGAAGGCCTTCAACCGGTAGCCTTCGATCTGTTGCTTGAGCCATTGCGCCATTAGCTCCTGGTTGAGCCGGTCGCGCTCCGAAAGACCCGTTGTGTCGATAGACTCAAAGCGGGCCAGGAAGCGCTTCTCAACTTCCGCGCGCTTCGCTTCATGCGCGACCGAGACTTCGCTCCAGCGATTGTTATAGCGGTAATCGCCAAAGGCGGTCGCAAGCTCCGGTCGATCGCGCATGCGCCACTGCCACTCTTGGTCGAGCAGCTTGTTGAGCTGGCTGCTCCTTTGCCCAACCGAGGCAGAGGTTTGTGCCTCGGCTCGCAAGCCCAGCACTACAATCGCCGAGAGTGTCGCGGCGACAAGCGCCAAGAGTGTGGCGGCGGTGAAGAAGCGATGATTGTTCATAGGGGCTCCAATGAATTAATAGTTTCAGATCTGCACCGCAAAAGAGTCGGCGGATCTTCGCGGAGCAATTGTTTGAAGAAAACAAACCTTGCGAGCAGAATTCCCGCGAGCAGACACCCCAATATTTCTATCCAAAGCGTCGCTGAGGAGAGTTCCAGTGAGCCCGCCGAAGGAGTACGCGTGCCCGTCGGCGAGCATCATATACGATGCAGCAAGACGATTGAATCGGCATTCTCTCTCTCCTTGGCGTCTACAATGTCCTCAGGAAAGCGATCAGATCCCGTTTATCCTCAGCCGACAGATTCAATCCGAACGGGTGGCCCACGATGGGGCCAGGGCCGGTATGAAACCCTTTAAGGACGTAATCGGGTTTCAGGCGAGCGGGATTGAACCATTCTTCCAGCGTCTCCGCTTTGCCTTCGTGGCCGAAAGCATTCCGGAACCAGACGCCTCGCAGAGAGGGAACTTTGTAGAATCCGGTGCCTCTGCGTGTTTTGAGCGCGAGATAGGGATCGGTTCCCACGCAAACATCGAGGATGTTGTCGGTCTTGCGAAGGTCGTCGGGAATTTTAAAGCCCGGCGCGGGAGTGAGCTTATTGCTAGTGAAAAACGGAGGAGTGTGGCATCCGATGCAGCCCTGCTGCCGGAAAATCTCCTGCCCTCTGCGAGCATGCGCATCGAACCTGTTCGGGTTCGGCGGCGGTTTTAGCGATTCGATGTACAGCGCGAGCGCATATAGCTGCGCATCGCTGTAGCGCGTTCCTGCTTCCGCGCTGAAGCTTGTTACGCCAGAAGTAGGCTGAAAGTCGCCAAAGTGAGCCACCGTGTCCGAGCCTTCGTTAAGGATGGCGTAGCGCATCAAATCTCCGATGGACCGGTTGCGCACCAGGCCGGTGGCGTCCAGATATTTGCGGTTCTGCACACCGATTAGAGATGGGATGTGGACGGGGTGTGCAAGCTTGTGCCCTGCCGGGCAAAAACTCCCGGCTGGCGTGCCGCGATATCCCGCAAAAATTCATCGAAGGTATAGAACAGTTCGAATTGCTGCCGGTTCATCGCCCACGGCGCTCCGTAGTCGATCCATAAGTGGTTCACGATCTGGCGATACCGTTCCGGAGGGATCTTCCTGTCGCGGGCTAGCTGCGCGGCCGTTGGGGGCCTATTGTTGGAGCCTTGCGCTCCCTCCACGAAGGAGCCGTCTGGCATGATGCGCGTGTGGCAACCGGCGCAGGAATTAGACCCCACCTCGATCACACCTTTTGTTCGTAGGTAATAGCGGAACCCGGCCACGAAACCAGGAAGGTTGCCATGCTTTGCGACCGGGTAAGAGGTTTCGTTCTCGGCAGGCTGTGGGCGCGCCGGATAAAATCGTGTCTCCGATTCGAACACGAGCTTGCCGGCCGCGATCCAGTCTGCCTTGGTGTGAAGCTTGGAGGGATCGAAAATGATCTCCGGCTTCCTGGTTTTGAGCCATGCAAAGTAACCCTTCGGCTCGCGGCCTTTCGCGTAAGCCGGATAGGAGCGATAAATAGGACGTACTTTCAGCTTGTAATACTCCGCCGCGGTCATGTAGCGCGGCGACCACGCCGGCTGAGCCAGCGGCAGTTCAAGCCCTTCGACGGCCTTGTCATCCCAGGCGCGCGGAATTTTGGGATGGAACTCCTGCGCCACAGCGCTCGTCGCAAATAGGGCGGCAAGTGCAGTAATGAACAACAGCATTTTGTGAATGAACATGTTCATGTCGCTGCGCGGGTTACTTGCTGTTAACGTTCTTAGGCTCCACAAGTCCGATGATCCTGTAAATCTCGGTGTTGTACCGCGAGCGGACTCTGTCGAGTTCGTCGAAGGCTTCCGTCATATCGGTGTGCGGATGTACCTTCGGCCATAAGTCATTCAGTGGCAATCCGTGCGCCATCGAATTCCAGTCCGAAAAGATATCTACCGTTGTCGCATCGTAAGGCTGGTTCTCGCCATTCGGCATCCAAAGCCGGTACACAGCCCAGTCGCCCTTATTGCCCGCCTTGGTCCAGGACTCAACAAGCGGCTTCCAGTAGGTTCTCTCTAGGTGCACCCATTGCCCTCCCTCGCCGGGCTTAACCTTGTAATGGTTCAGGCGAACGTAATACCCCTTCTGCATACCCGTTCCGGTTCCATCCAAGTTGACCCAGTACTCGACGTGCTCTAGCCGGGTCAACGAGGCCCACTTCGCGTCGACTTCCTGCAAGTTGGTGTTCAGCCCGGCCCGCTTAAGCTCGGCCTGGACTGCTTCCTCGGAATGACCAGCGGGGAAAAAGCCGTCATACCCACGTACAAAGAGGAAATCGCACGGCGCAGACTCGCCCTCGGGTACGACAGCACGCGAAATGGCATCCCATCCGAATTCGCCTGCATCGATGCGGACCTGGTCGATAGGCATCCATACGTTGCGAACGAATGCCGCCGCTTCCGCATTTTTTCCGGGCGCCGCTTTGATGCAGTAACTGCGCACCGTGGCTGGTTTCTTTGCATTCTGTGCGTAACTGGCTGCCGCGAAGAAGGCGGCCAGCCCGGTCACGATAAATAATGTTTTGTGAATT
>DASVGP010000023.1:0-22242 GCA_036379475.1 Bryobacteraceae bacterium
GATCGGCATCAGAAAGAGATCGAAACTCCTTGCCGTTCAGCTTGCCGGAGATCGAACCTGAGGCGCCATTGACGAGCGTCTCCGGATAGCTTTTCTTTTCGAACATCTCCTGGCGCGTGCGCTCCGCGGCGAGCGCGGCGCGGTAGAGCAAAGTCCCGATCAACGACTCCTTTTCGCCCTCGCGCTCGACGATATCCAATTGCTTTTCCGCACGATCGTAATCGCCGGCAAAACACAGAGCCTCGAACAGGAACGTGCGGCTGCGTAGATCGGCCGGATCGTCCCGCAGATGTTGGTTCAAGGCCGAGATGGTCTCCGAGAGCTTCCCGGCCTTGAAAAGTTGTTGCGCGTCCATCGACAGTGTCTTACGCTGCTACCGTGTTGGTGGAGACATCCCAGCCGTCGGAGATCTTGGTGCCCAGGGTTCCGCTCGACTCCTGAGGCCAATAGCTGATCACGATCGACTTGAAGGAAAGCGAAACGGACTCGGAAGGCTTGCCACCGCCGGCGGCGCCGCCCCAGCTCACGCTGTCCACAAAGACTTCCTTCATGTCGTACTGATAATAGATTTTCGGATCCGCGTCGCCGGTCGATTCGCGAACGATCATTGTACCGGTCGCGATGTGCGTGCCTTTGCAACAAGCCATAAACAGCTTCGGCGACGCTTTATCGAGTTGCTTCTGCAGACTCAGACTGCTCAGATCCACCTTTCCGGCGCCGCTTCCGGTTCCCATGGAGACGCTGGAGGGGTTCGAAGCCCCGTTACTGAAGCTGAAAAGCTCAATCTGGTTTTCGGCGTCTTTTTTTGTCGATTCGCCTT
Source organism: Bryobacteraceae bacterium (assembly GCA_036379475.1). GTDB lineage: Bacteria > Acidobacteriota > Terriglobia > Bryobacterales > Bryobacteraceae > Bog-105. The sequence continues at coordinate 821 of DASVGP010000023.1, forward strand.
CGATTCCGTCCAACTTCAAAAAAATTTCAACAGACATAAATGTATGCTCCTCTTTTTTTCTAAACGCACTTTTAGTTTCCGGACTGTTCACCCGGTTGAAAACACTCTTAGCTTCGGCAGACGACGAACGGCATCGCCTGCCCCATCACCGCTATTTCGCCGGAGGCGGAAGGTCCGCAACCAGACGCAGCGAAACGCCCACCTCATCGAGCTGATAATGCGGACGCAAAAACGCCACGGCACGATAGGCGCCAGGCTTGCCGGGAATTTCCACCACGTCCACCCGCGCCTCGCGCAGCGGATTTTTCGCCTTGACCGCAGGCGCCGCATCGTCGTTGGCGATCGCATACGTCCTGATCCACGTGTTCAAGAAACGCTCACACTCGGAACGCGACATAAAGCTGCCGATCTTATCACGCATCATGGATTTCAAATAATGTGCGAAGCGCGAGACCGCCATGATGTAGGGCAGTTGCGAGGAGAGCCGCGCGTTGGCGGTCGCGTCGTCTTTGGTGTAGACCTTAGCTTTCTGCGCCGATTGCACGCTAAAGAACGCCGCATAATCGGTCCCCTTGCAATGCACCAGGGGAATGAAGCCGTTATCGGCGAGCTCTTTTTCGCGACGGTCCGTGATGGCGATTTCGGTGGGGCATTTCAGCGCCACGTCGCCTTCGTCGGTGCGGAAATTGTGCGTCGGCAGGCCTTCGACCAAACCTCCGCCTTCCACTCCGCGAATCGCGACGCACCAGCCATACTGCGCAAACGCGTTCGTCAGCCGCGCGCCCATGGCATAGGCGGCGTTGCCCCACAGATATTTCGAGTGGTCGGTGCCGTCGACGTTTTCCTTGAAATTGAAGCCTTCGACCGGCTTGGTATCCGGGCCGTAAGGCAGTCGCATCAGAATGTGCGGCAGGCACAGGCCCACGTAGCGGGAATCCTCGCTCTCGCGGAAACTCTTCCACTTGGCGTATTCGGTGGTGTCGAATATCTTCGAGAGATCGCGCGGCGCGCCCAGATCCGCGAAGCTTTGCAAATTGAACAGCTCGGATCCAGCGGCCGTCATGAAAGGAGCGTGAGCCGCGGCCGCCACTTGAGACACCTTTTCCAGAAGCTCCATGTCTTCGGGGTGCTTGGTGAATTCGTAGTCTCCAATCAGCGCGCCAAACGGCTCGCCGCCAAAGATGCCGTATTCTTCTTCGTAGACTTTTTTGAACAGCGCGCTCTGGTCGAACTCGGCCGCTTTTTGCAGGTCGCGCAGCAACTCGCGCTTATTCGCGTGGATGACGCGGATCTTCAACATCGTGGAAGTTTCGCTGCTGTCCAACAGATACTTCAGGCCGCGCCAGCTTCCCTCCAATTTCTGGAAGGACGGGTGGTGCATGACTTCGTTGAGCTGAAGCGAGACCAGGTGATCGATTTGCGCGATGCGCTGGTTGATCATCTGCTCGGCATCTTTGGACGGCGCCAGTTCGCCTTGCAGGACTTGCGCGATGAACTCGCGAACCATATCCTTGCCGCGTTCCCGCGCCGCCGGCTCCTGCCCGAAGCGGCCCTGCTCAACAATCTGATCCAGGAGGCTGCCTTCGGTTTCCGTAGTTACAGCCGCTGCGCCCGGCGCCGCTTGTTGCGTTTCGCTCATATCAGTTGGCCTCCTTCTTCTCGCCCGCGCCTATTTCGCCGCGCAGCTTGTCGAGCTGATCCGTGTTCGACACCGCCTTCATGAGCACCTCATCGAGCTTCTCGTTGGTCTGCAGCGTCCCGCGCAGATCGTTGAGCTTGCCGCGCAAGTCGAGCAGTTCGCGCAGCGGTTTCACCTGCCGCGCCACCTGTTCCGGCTCGAAATCTTCCAACGCGCGGAAATTCAGGTCTACCTTGAGTTGCCCGGCGTCGGGATCGTCGCTGAGCTTGTTTTCCACCGAGTAGGCCAGGTGCGGCTTCATATTGGCGAGCACCTCGTCAAAATTGTCCGGCGTCACATCGACGAAACGCCGGTCTTTCAGCCGCGGAACATCGCCGGTGGGCTGTCCCATGAAATCGCCGAGCACTCCGAGCACAAACGGCAATTCCTTCCTTTCAATTGCGTCGCCAATCTGCACATCGTAGGAGATCTGCACCCGCGGGGGACGCACCCGCGTTAGTTTCTTTTGAACGCTTTCTCGAGCCATCGTTAAAATCTACCCCTCTTCTGAGCACAGGAAGAGACAAAAGCTCTCCCGCTCAGTTTCCGCGCTTGGAATTACGTCCCCAGATCATATCAGAAATCTCGCGGGAAATACAGGCTCCCTGCTACGAGGAGGGTGACAGCACTTCGAGCGCCAAACCGGAAGGCCGCGTTTTTGCGCGTATGGAGAAGGGCTGCGCCAGACGCAAAAGGTGAATGTGCTATCGGGACGGTTAACGCGCCGTAGTATTGTGGCTTAACGATGGAACAAGCCGCCCCGGTTCTCTCCGGCTGGGCCAATTTTTATGTGATCGCCGGATCCTCGGCGGGCGCACTGACAGGGCTGCAATTCGTCGTCATGTCGCTGCTCGCCGGGGAGCGCGCGGGCGGAAGCCAGCGTGAAATTCGCGCGTTCGGAACCCCGACGGTGGTCCTCTTCTGCGCCGCGCTGCTGATTTCCGCGGGAATCAACGTCCCTTGGCATTCCGTATTCGCTTTTCGCTGCTTTATTGGCGCTTGCGGCGGGGCCGGCGTCTGCTACGCGTCCACAAGGATTTGGCACGCGCTCAAGGCGGCGTACAAACCCGACGCCGAAGACTGGCTCTGGTATATCGCTCTGCCGTTACTGGGCTACGCGGCTTTACTCGCCGCCGGAATCCTATTCAGGCGGCATCCGGTAGCGTCTCTGGACGCCATCGCCGCAATCACCTTGCTCTTGCTCTTCGACGGAATCCACAATGCCTGGGACACCGTAACCTACATCGCCGTGCGGCGGCGAACAACAGAACCATAACCGAGCCGCGCGCCAGCAAGCGGTTTCGACCGCTTAAGCGGTCGCCGCGCCTTCCAGCCGCGCGTCCAGGCTGATTTCAGCCTTGAACAGCTTGGAGACCGGGCAGCCTTCTTTCGCCTTCTGTGCTGCGCGCTGGAACGCCTCGGGCGAAGCGCCGGGAATGCGCGCTCGCAGTTGCAGATGGCTCTTCTTAATGGCGAATCCGTCGCCTTCCTTGTCTATGGTCACGGTGCAGGCGGTCTCGATGCTGTCGGCCTTAAGCCCTTCCATCCCGAGGATCATCGAGAGCGCCATTGAAAAGCAGCCCGCGTGCGCCGCGGCCAGCAGTTCCTCCGGATTGGTGCCCTTCCCGTCTTCAAACCGGTCGCGAAACGAATAGGGCGTATTCGCCAGCACGCCGCTTGCGGCAGATAACGTGCCCTTGCCCGATTTCAGATCGCCTTTCCATTCCGCGTTCGCTGTACGTTCCATATTGGATCTCGTCTTCCTTTCTGAGAATATTCGATCGGGAATCAGACGCCGCGGACGAGCAAAATTGGCACAGAAAAAGACGGAGTTCTGTTCAGCTTGTACTTATGTACGTGTGAAAGATTTGAATCCCTGAAGGCATCGTCGCGGTTTCGCTTTGTTCGGCCGTGATCAGCAGTTCGAAATCGGTAAAAACAGTGACGGTCTTCAATTCCGCGTTTAAGTGCTTGTTCACTCCGATCTCGCCCAGTCTCGCCGGGGTGCCGCCGCGAGGTTCAGCCCAAACCAGGTAAACACGTGCCGGCGGGGTCAGGCTTGCAGGTCTGGCGAGGTTCCGCACTTTTATGTCCAGCTTAGTGTTGTGGTTAACCTTGTCCTTTTGGACCTTTACGGTAGCCGTTGCTGCCGGAACGATGCTGGAACCGGCCAATTGATACGTCTTTTGGCCGGATGACCAAGGCCAAATAGAAAGCAAAGCGAGAATTAATAGCAAGCCTTTGATCTGTAATATCGCCACTGCTTTTGAGACGCCATCTAATTGCTTCTTGCTTCCAACAATTCAATGGCTGCAGGTCAGGAAAGCCGTTCAATGGCCGCCACCATCCGCCCTGGATTTGCCGGCTCGCGGCGATACGAGAAAAACTGCGCACCTTCGCAGGCTGTGCACAGGCAGCAATCGAAAATATGCTCCGGATTCACGCCTGCTTTCTCCAATTGCCGCCGATTGGCCTCGGGCAGATCGACCTTGCGCGTTTCCGCTTCTTCGGCCGCCCATTCGGGAAATTGCGTAGCCAATTGCGCTACAACCTCCGCGCCCACTTCGTAGCAGCAGACCCGGATGCAGGGGCCGAGGGCGACATAAAGATCGCGGGGATCGGTTTGAAACTCAGCCTGCATCCTTTCCACCGTGAGCCTGGCGATTTCTCCGGCAGCGCCGCGCCAGCCGGCATGGACCGCCGCAATCGAGCGCCTGCGACAATCGAGCGCCAAAATCGGCACGCAATCCGCCGTCCGCACGCCGATGCTCCTGCCCGTGCAATCGACAATCAGCGCATCGCCTTCGGCTTCGCCGCCACGCAAGCCGTTGGCGTTTACCACGCGATTAGAGTGGACCTGCTTCAAGGTGACATCGGCCTTGGGACTTCTCAGCCGCGTGCCAAAACCGTGCTGTTGCCAGACAAATTCCTGGAACGCGTCACAGCGGTAAATGCCATCCGGGCTCAGGCGAAAGGAGTTATTCACGAGAATTTCTACTGTGAGACAATTTCCGCCCCCGCTTGTGCCGGCAAACCCGCGCGATACCAGTCCAGCGTGAGCCGGAGGCCTTGCTCAAACGAAAAACGAGGCTGGTGCCCCAACTCCCGCACAGCGGCTGCGGTATCAGCCTGCGAATGGCGCACATCGCCAGCCCGCGACGGCCCATATTTTGGCGGCAATTGCGCGCCCTCAATTTTCTGCAGCAGATTCCAAGTCTGATTCAGCGTATACCGGTTGCCGTTACCCGCATTGAACATCCTGCCGGAAATGCCCTTCGCCTGCGCGGCTTTCAGCACCAGACCCACCACATCCTCTACATAAGTGAAATCGCGCGATTGCTCTCCATCGCCGAAAATAGTCGGGCGGCGGCGCTCGAGCAGGCAGGTCATAAATATGGAAAGGACGCCGGAATAGGGACTCGAGGGGTCCTGGCGCGGGCCGAACACATTAAAGAAACGCAGCGCGACGGTTTCCAACCCAAAGCATTCGGAGAAGACGTGGGCGTAGTATTCGCCGGTAAGTTTCTGCACTGCGTAGGGCGATTTCGGACGCGGCATCATCGTCTCGACTTTCGGCAGCGTTTCGGTATCGCCATAAGCCGAAGAAGAGGCGGCGTAAATCACACGTCCGGCCTTGCCCTCGCTCGCGGCGCGAAGCACGTTGAATGTGCCGTCAACGTTAGTCTCGTGGCTCGGAACCGGATGCAGGATCGATTTGGGAACCGAAGGGAGCGCCGCCAGGTGGAACACCCAATCGGCGTTCGCAATCACCGGCGCAATGCGGTCGTAGCGGCGGATGTCCAATTCGTGTATCGTAATGTCGGCCGCAACCTCCGCCAAGTTGTCCAGGTTTCCGGTAGACAAATTGTCGATCACATGAACCTGCCGGCCTTCGGCAAGCAGCGCCCGAACCAGGGCCGATCCAATAAAACCGGCGCCGCCGGTGACCACGCATCGCCTCATATGGTTTGCAATTGTGCCGGCATGGCGGCGCGTAAGGTCCGCAGTGCGCCTCCGGCAATCTCCTCCGCATCACGGCTGAAATCGAAGGCTTCCACCGAAATCCAGCCTGAATAGTTCAAATCCGCCAGCGCGGCCAACACGCTCGAGAAATCGTAGCTGCCCATTCCCGGCTCGCGCCCATCGGTTTCATTCACATGGACGTGCGCAATGTATGGAAAGTAGCGGCGAATCAGATCGGCATGCGGCTCGATTTCATCCACCGCATTGTGCGTGTCGAACATAGTCTGCACAGCAGGGCTATCGATCTGGCGCACAATCGCCACCGCCTCGGCGAGTGAATTCACCACGTTCGTCTGGTTTTTGGGCAGCGCTTCGAGCAGCAGCTTCACTCCGCGCGCTTCGGCACATGCGGCGGCTGCGGCAAGTTCCGCGGCAAGCACCGCCGCAGCTTCATCCGGATTCATTCCCTCCACCGTCGAGCGCTGTTTCGGGGATCCAAACACCATGACACCACCGCCGAGATCCGCGCATAAATCTACCAACCGGTACACATATTCCCAAGTGCGCCGCCGCAGCAATTCGTCTCGCGTGGTCATATGCAGCCCGGGCGGAACGGTCAGGAGCCAATGCAGACCCGCCATGTGCAGGCCGGATGCTTCGATAGCGGAACGGATTTCGCGCCGCCTCGTCTCGCTCAGCGCCGCCGGATCCGACGCCAGCGTAAACGGAGCGATTTCGATCCCCGCATAGCCCAGCGCCCGCACACGCTCGATGCCGCTTTCGACCGGACAGTTCTGGAAAACTTCGTTACAAACGGCAAACCGGAAACCTGCAGCCACGTTCCAAGTGTAGCGGGCGCAAGTTTGATCCATTGCCAGTACTGGAAGGACTTGCGGGGCCTTCACATTGCCTACTATATTGAGCCGCTAAACTTCACTTAGAGGCCCAACACCGAAGATGAAGACTTCAGCCGAGACAGCCCGAGCGGACGCCCCTACGACAGGGGCAGAGGCACGCGCATCAAAGCTTATTCTCATTTGCGGCGCGGCCGTCGTCGCGGCAGTCGCATTGTGTTACCTGCTCTTGTTCTGGAATCACTTCGCAGGATTGAGATCGGGAGACGGTGAGTTCGCCGGCGGTTCCTCGTTTTTGGCAGGGCTCCGACCTTATCGCGATTATTTTACAGCCTCTACGCCTCTCACTGTCCTCAAGTCCGCCGCGGAATTGTGGCTGTTTGGAAACGCCGAGATCGTTTCGCGGTTTTGCGGCGTCATCGAGCGCGTCATTCTGGGTGTGCTGGTCTATTTCTGGCTTGCACGCATGTTCCGCGCCAGTTACGCTGCTTTAGCCGCGATCGTCACCATCATCGTTTCCACCGGCGATTATTCCGACCCGCTGGCCTCCTACAATCACGACACGATTTTATTGGGCGTCGTCAGCGGGCTACTTGCGAGTTTCTCGCTCGACTCGTTGCGCTCAAGCCGGGCGGTGGCTCTGTTTGGAGCGTTTTCCGGACTGGCCGCCGGGCTCTGCTTTTGCACCAAGCAGACGATCGGAATTGGAATCACCTTTGCCGTGCCCGTAATTGTATGCGGCTGCTTGTGGCGCCTGGAGAGCCTTAAGAAATCCGCGATCTTCCTGGGCGGCTTCTGCTTGGGCTGGATAATTGCCGTGGGTTCGGTGCTGCTGTGGCTGGCCAGTTTCGGCGCGGTACGCGCTTGCCTGAACGACATCTTCTTTCGCGGTCCCTCCGCGAAAGCCTCGCACCCAAGCGACTTTTGGTGGCGCGAGATTTACTTTTTAAAGCTCGGCATGCGGTCGTTTCTCATTGCCTGTGCAGCCTTCGTGCTCTCCTGGACGGCAGTGCGCGCTTCGGCGCGAACGTCTCAGGCACTCAAGCGGCGAGTTCGTCCCTTGCTTTGGATCCTGCTGCTCGGCGTGGTCGCGGTAGCCATCGGGGCGCTTGCCTCCTATGGCGGGCTCGGAGCCGATGCCGTCGGCAGTTTCGGCGTCCAACTGGATCGCATCAACCGCTACCTGCTCGTTCCCTCGATCTACTTCACGTTCCTGGCGTCCGCTCTTTGGGTGCTCTTTTTCGCATTTCTTTGGATTCGCGGAGATCTCTCCAGGCGCCAGGCGCAGTTCTGCCTGTTCGCAGCCGTCTCCTTCTGCGTCGCGTTCATGCTGTCGCTGTCGTTCCCGGTATTCGAAGCGATGATGATCCCCGGATTGGGATTGCTTGTGGCTGCTCTGCTCGACCAATGGAAACACTGGCGAAAGCTGGTGGTCTATGGCGCATGCGCTCTCCTCGTTGCCGCCGAAACTTACGCAAAGTTAGGCGAGCCGTTCGGGTTCGGAGGAATCAACGAACCGCCTGTGCGTACGGCAACAGCCGTGTCCTCATTGCCTCAGTTGCGGGGCTTTGTCCTTCCCAAACCAATCATGGATTTCGTGGACCAAACGCTCCTCATCATTGAGGCCAACACAAAACCCGGCGACAAGATCTTCACCTATCCGGAAATGGGCTTATTCTATGGCCTGTCCGGATTGACCTGCCCCACGCGCACCTGTTCGCACAATATCGACGTGGTAGATGATGCCTTTGCCAGGAGCGAGGCCAAGCTGCTGCTGCGCAATCCGCCGGCGGTCCTGATTTGGTACCTGGAACCGGAGGCCGGACTCGAAGCGGAAGAAGCCGTATGGCGCCATGGACACCGCAGCGGACAGCGCGCCATCATTGCAGCGGTTCAGCAGTTGGCGCAAAGATATCGTTTGGCCGGATCCTTTGTGCTGCCCCCGAATGGCTATCAGATTAAGGTATATGTCCGGCCGAAAACGCCGGTCGGCGCTTCCTCGGGGAAACAGGACTTCGTCCCCCAAACCGGCACTGTACACAGAGCTGAATCCTGGTTGCGATTTTTCTGAAGCGCGATGCCGGCCGGGAAATTGTTATACTCGGATCATCCATGGTGTACCTGGTCACAGCGATCCACATCTTCTTATGTTTGTTCCTGATCGTCGTTGTTTTGCTGCAAAGCGGCAAAGCGGCGGATCTCGCCGGAGCTTTCGGCGGGATGGGATCGCAGACGGTCTTCGGCCCGCGGGGAACGGCGACGGTGCTCTCCAAGGCGACCGCCATTGCGGCTACGCTGTTCCTGATCACCTCGTTCACGCTGGCGGTCATGTCAAACAAAGGAACGGTGAGCACAAACAGCGTCCTGGCGAACCATCCTGCTCCGGTCACGCAAGTGCATCACGCGCCGCCACCGGCCAAGCCGCACAGCGCGCCCAAGAAGTAGAATTCGGTTCTATCGCAAAGCGGAGATGGCGGAATTGGCAGACGCACTAGCTTGAGGTGCTAGCGGGTAACACCGTGGGGGTTCAAGTCCCCCTCTCCGCACCAGAAACAAAACCGGAAAATCAGCTAAGCCGTAGATGACGGAGATAGTGATAGCTGGTTTTTATGGCATCCAGCGGCGAACCGTCGCAGCGGTCCTGCTCCACGAAAATGTGCTTCGCACCCGCCTCGTGCACATGAGCAAAAATTCGCTGCCAGTCGATGCGGCCTTGGCCCACCGGAGCGAACGGGTTTACTGCCGCGCCTGGAGCACGATCCGGGTCTATCTTTACGTCTCGCTTCATGTCTTTGATATGAAGCAGTGGGAAGCGGCCGGGATAGCGGCGCCAGTATGTCAGCGGATCTTTGCCTGCGTATGTTACCCAAAAGATATCCATCTCCATCTTTAGGAGCTTCGGATCGCAGCGCGCAAGCAGGATATCGTATCCATCGGTGCCATCGATGCGGGCGAACTCGTGGAAATGGGCGTGGTAGCAAAACTGGATTCCGGCTTTTTGCGAAACGCTGCCGCATTGGTTGAAAAAATCCGCTATGCGCTTCCAGGTATCCGCACTAAGAAGCTGATTGTGGCCCACCACAAGATATTTGACGCCATAGTTGTGGGCGGCATCGACCTCTCTCTTCCAATCGTCAAGCGTTTTTGGATAGGCAAAATATCCGCTGGGCGCGGCGAGCCCGGCGGCGCGCAGGTCCTGAGCAAGGACCGACGGCTTCAGCGACTGCGAAATTTCGACTTCTTTGTAACCCACCGAGGCGACCTGCTTCAGTGTGCGCGCCGGATCTTTGGCAAAGAGCTTACGAACTGTGTAAAGCTCAAGCCCGATCGGTCCGGGCCACGCGAGGCGTCCAGCCGCCCAGGCGTTATTGGCCGCTATACTTCCAATTGCACCGCCAAGCGCTGTTCCAAGAAACTTTCGTCGATTCACAATAGGTTCCTGTTTTGAATACATGTGCAAGGTCTTGAACGGTTGTAAGCGCGGCCTGACACAACTTTAAGCATAGGGCATGTAGCCGAATCTACCGTCATCGCTTAAGCCCCAAGCCGATAATTACCGGCGGCTGCTCTTGCTCGAAGTGGAGGGTCGTATACGGCGACTTCGCCGCGGCTGCGTTGCCTCCGGCTGGTTGGATTTTTCCTTGCATTTTTCCAATGTCATTCGAACTCGGCGTGGCGTTGCTGGTTTTACGAGTGATCGCGCCGGTCTCGCTGGGCGAATACCCGGTCACCGTCGGTTCGACTCACCGGTGGGTGCGCTCTCGACGATGGATTTTTCTCGCTGCAAAAATCGCCCTCGTTTTGCCAATTGTCTTTTGCGGGACCGCCGCGCTAACCCAGATTGCAGGTGCGATCCCAGCTCAGCCACAGGCCGCTATCGTGAGCTACTTCTTCGCATTTCGGTGGGTGCTGAAAGATCAGCGGCAGCGTTGCCCGCTCTGCCTCCGATTGCTCACGCATCCCGTGCGAATCGGCCGGCCTTCGTGGTTTCTCCTGGATTGGAGCGGCACGGAGCTCATGTGCGAGCAAGGCCACGGATTGTTATATGTGCCGGGAACACCGAGCACATTTAGCGGGCAACGCTGGCTTTATCTGGATCCCTCATGGCGGAGCCTATTTCTTAGAAGCTAAATTTCCGCGCGCGGTGTAGACTGTGGACCGATGGATACCATCGGCAAACCTTCCCGCCGTGCCGTTGTTTCGACGGCGCTCGGTGCGCTGGTAACTCCCGGCTTGTCCGCCGGCAGACAGGCTTCCGGCGGCGATCGGGATAAGCGCCAGGAAGAACTCAATCTGATGTTGCGCGTACTCCCGAAGACACGCGTGCCGCGCACCGGCCGCATCAACGCCGTAGACCGTACCTGGGAGGATTGGCAGAAGCGCACCGGCGAGCTTCCTCCGGATTTTTCGGCCATGCCCTCGCAGCCGTTCCTGCCCGATCCGCTCTCCGGGATTCACAATCGCGCCGAATGGGAGAAGCGCCGCGGCGAGATCCGCGCCCAAATCGAGCATTGGCAAAGCGGCCGCATGCCGCCCGCGCCGGATAACCTTCGCGCCGTAGTCACCTCGGAAGATAAGCAAAGCGGCTTCACGATTCGGGATGTCCGCCTGGAGTTCGGTCCCGGGCACCGCGGCCTGCTTCATCTGCAACTCATGATTCCGTCGGGTTCCGGTCCATTCCCGGTATTCATGACGAATCAGAACCGCGCTCGGCCCTGGACCGCGACCGCCGTCGCACGCGGCTACATCGGCGTCATCTATTTCGCCACCGACCCGATCTACGGCTTCCCCGATGATTCAGACCGCTTAATCGAACTCTACCCCGATTACGACTTCGCCTGTCTGTCCCGATGGGCCTGGTCGGCGAGCCGCGCTGTCGACTATCTACACACGATGCCGCAAGTGGACCGCCGCTCGATTGCGATCACCGGCCATTCACGCAACGGCAAGCAGGCCCTCCTCGCTGCCGCTTTCGACGAACGCATCACGGCCGTAATCGGATCCAGCGGCAATACCGGCGCCGGCAATCCCTGGCGCTACACTACAGATCCTTATGTCTGCGAAAGCATTGAGCAGATTACCGGAAATTTCCCGCATTGGTTCCATCCGCGCCTGCGTTTCTTTGCCGGGCGCGAGGACAAGCTGCCTTTCGATCAGAATTCTCTTCTATCTCTGATTGCCCCGCGCGGCTTGATGCTGGCCTCGTCCTATAACGAATCGCAAGGCAACGATTTTGGATTCGAGCAAAACTATCGCTCGCTCCACCGGGTCTGGGAGTTTTTAGGCGAGCCAGGCAAGCTAGGGCTCCATTTGCGTGCGGGCGAGCACCCCACCACCGCCGGCGACATTGAAGTCTATCTTGACTTTTTCGATGGCGTCTTCGGACGCAAGGCATTCACCTCTCCCCGGACGTTTATCTTCGGCTACACGTTCGACGACTGGAAGAAATCGTCCGGCGAAAATGCCGCAAGCGGGCCCTCGGGCGATAGCCTGCGCTGGGCGCTGGGAACCGAGCCGCCGCAAGTTCCCTATCCGACACCTCTCCCCAAGCTCAATTTGGTCACAGACGGCTGGATCTCCATACTCGACAAGCGTCCGATTAAGAGTCCGGTTATGAAGGCGATCGGGGTTCCATTCGGCATCGATCTCAAAGCCGATCTCTATTTACCGCATAACGAGAGCGGTAAGTTCCCGCTGGTAATCTGGCTCCATCCGTATTCCTACAACACCGGGTATTCCCGCTACGCGCGCGCTCCGTTTGAAGAACTCGTGCGCCGCGGCTATGCGGTTCTCGCTTTCGATCAAATCGGCTTCGGCACGCGCGTCCTGTACGCGAAAGAATTTTACCGTCGCTATCCCAAGTGGTCGATGCTAGGCAAAATGATTGCCGATACGCGCGCCGCAATGACAGCCGCCGCGGCACTCGATACGATCGATGCTTCGCAGATTTATCTTCTCGGCTATTCGCTCGGAGGCAAAATCGCGCTTTGGACGACGGCTCTCGACTCGCGCCCGGCTGCTGTCATTTCAGTAGCGGGGGTTACGCCTCTGCGGACGTCGAAGGATACCGAAGGCATCCGCCACTACTCTGACCTGCACGGCCTTCTGCCGCGCCTGGGCTTCTACGCGGATCGCCCGAGCACGCTGCCGTTCGATTATGACGATGTCCTGCGCCGGATCGGTGATCGCCGCGTCCTCCTGATCGCGCCCAAGCACGACCGCTATGCCGATCTCTCCGCGCTGCGTCAGCTTGTGAAGCCCTTCTCGAACGTCGAATTGAAAACTCCGAACGGCTTCAATCGCTTCCCTGCCAGGCGGCAAAAGTCCGCCTTCGATTGGCTGGACCGGCAGCGGCAAAAAACGTGAAATCTACCGAGTGCCCGGGCGGTTCCAGATCAGCGTTGCATGCACGCTATACTGCTACGGCTCCTTTTCCGAGAGTAACTGAAGCAGTCCCGCCGTAACTTCGTTGAAAACTTTCCGCCGGCGATGGACAATGCGCACCGGACGGTATAGGTCCGCCGGGTCCAATTTCACCGCGACGATGCGCCCTTCCGCCAGTTCGTCCCGCATCACGCGTTTCGGCATAATGCTGGCGCCTGCCGCGTGTACCACCGCTTCCTTAATCATCTGAATATTATCGAAGCGAAGCACCCAGCGCACTTCGGCGTCGTGCTCGCGCAGGTAGCGCTCGATATGCCCCTGAATCGGCAGATCGTCGTCAAAGCCGATCAGTCCTTCGCCGGAAAGCTCGCCCGCATGAAGCGATCCGCACCCGGCGAGCCGGTGGCCTGGCGGCGCGGCCACCACCATCTCCTCGTCGCGCCAGGGCAGCGCCAGCACCTCCCGCGAAGATTCGGCATAGCTCATCAGCCCCAGGTCCGCCTCATCTTCCACCACTGCTTGCCAAACGCGCTCCGGACGCAAATAAGAAACCTGCAAACGGGCGTCCGGGAAACGCTCGGCAAACCGAGCTTCGATGCTGGCCATTTCCGACAGCCCTACCGAATAGATCGCCGCTACCCGAGCGGTACCGTTCTGCTGCCGGCTCAGCACTTCGAGCGACGCCTGCAATTCCTCCTGCCGGCGCAGTATGTCGCGGCAGAACTCGATGTACAGCTTGCCGGCCGTGGTCGGTGTTATCGGCCGCGTCGTGCGGTCGAACAATTCCACGCCGCTCTCTCGCTCAACTTCCTGGATCTGCTGGCTCGCCGCCGACTGGCTGATCCCGCTCAGCTTTGCGGCTTTGCTGACGCTCCGGCAATGAGCAACGTCCCGGATCAAACGCAGATTCGCGATCGTCACTACCGCGAATCTAGCATAAGCGTTGCTAATTGTAAAGGGGGACAAAATTCGTTTGAGGGATGATGGGAGCGCTAACTCCGGGCGATTTGTAACACTGAGAGAAGCTATGGAAATCGGAATTATTGGCGCAGGACAGATCGGCGGAGCACTCGCGCGGCGGCTGTCTCAACTAGGGCATGAGGTGTCAATTGCCAATTCGCGGGGACCGGCTTCGCTTTCGGGATTGGCCAAGGAGACCGGTGCCAGGGCGGTGACTGCTGCCGAAGCGGCCCGCGCGGGGGAAGTGGTCGTCGTGACCATTCCGGAGGCCAAAATCCGGGACCTGCCGAAAGATCTTTTCGCCGGAGTCCCGTCTCAAGTTGTGGTCGTTGACACCGGGAACTATTACCCCCGCGAGCGCGACGGCCGTATCGATGAGATTGAGGCGGGCGTGGCGGAGAGCCGCTGGGTAGAACGGCAACTGGGCCGTCCGGTGGTCAAGGCATTCAACAACATTTACGCCCGGCATCTGCTCGAGTCGGGCCGCCCGGCAGGCAGCGCCGGGCGCATTGCTCTGCCGGTAGCGGGCGACGACTCACGGGCGAAGCAGATCGTCCTGCAGCTTGTGGACCAGCTTGGCTTCGATGGGGTGGATGCAGGCGGACTGGACGATTCCTGGCGGCAACAGCCCGGAACTCCCGTCTATGCCGCCGATTTCGACAGCGCCGGTGTGAGGCGCGCGCTGGCCGATGCCAAAAAAGATCGCACCCCGCAGTGGCGGGCCACCGAAAAGAGCCCCGGCAGCTTCGCCCAACCCGCCTGAGGGCTCAACGATTCGGTAAAACCCGGATCATAATATTCCGGAATTCCATGTTGCCTTCGCCACCCTCGTGCAGTTGCAGCGCGATGTGCCCGTCGGCCGGCTGTTTGGGTCTGGGATCGGTGTAGTCGACCATCTGAATGCCATTCAGCCGCGAGCGGTACCGGTTCCCCCTGACTTCGACCAGATACTCGTTCCATTCGCCGGTGCGAACCACGGTTGCGTTCTCCGTTGCGGGCCAGACCAGCCAAACGCGCCCATCTTCGGCATAGACTCCGCCCGTGTGGTGGCCAATCCTGCAGTCGACTTCAAACTGCATGCTCGCCGGAGTCACGTTGACAGTGTCGGGCTTAAAGTCCGTATGAAAGAAAACCCCGCTGTTGCCGGGACCTTCGCATTTGAAGTCCAGTGACAATTGAAAGTTTTTGTAAGTTTTGTCAGTCTCCAGGTAGCCGTAGGCTTTCGTTACGGCTTGACCGTGGATGACGCCATGTTGCACCGTCCAGCTCTCCTTGCCGATCTTCGTCCAGCCAGTCAGGTCATGGCCGTTGAAAAGGGAGACCCATTGCACTTCCCGCGCTCGGTGGCTTCGGTTTTGCGCCGCGCCGAGGCTTAGGGAGATCCCGATTGCCGCTACCGCCATCAAAGTCGTTTTCATTGTTTCCTCGCTCCAGAAATACTATCAGGGTGGCAAGCCGGAAACTGCAAAGGTCGGATTAGAATGCTTCGAGGTTCTGTTATCAACGCGCTACACTGAGTCGCCCTTGCAATATAAGCAATTGTGATTCTATAGATTCGCAAATTCGTATTGACGAATACTGCGCCAGTCGTTTAAGATAAGGACTAGTCCTTCCGGTTCTACGAGGAGCGAGCGTGTACTCAGCCGACCATCCAAATCAACTGCCAACAGCACAAGGACTTTACGACCCGTCCAACGAGCACGATGCTTGCGGGATCGGCTTTGTAGTCAAAATCGACGCCGAACCCTCGCACGACATTGTTCGCAAAGGCCTCGAAATTCTGGTTAACCTGCAACACCGCGGAGCTTGCGGCTGCGACAAAGAAACCGGCGACGGGGCGGGTATTCTTCTGCAGATCCCGCATGCGTTTTTCGCCAAAGAGACAGCCCAACTCGGCTTCACACTCCCCGCGCCCGGCGAATACGGCGTCGCGATGTGTTTTCTCCCAGTCGAGCAGCAGCAGCGACTGGCCTGCGAAGGCTTGCTCGAAGAGATCGTCCGCGAAGAAGGCCTGACAGTGCTCGGTTGGCGGGACACGCCGCTCGATGTGAATGCGATCGGCCGCGTCGCGCGCGCCTCGCAGCCTTATATTGAACAGTTCTTCGTTGCCCGCGCGCCCCAGATGGATGCGGACGAATTCGAGCGCCGTCTCTTTATTGCACGCAAGCGCGCCGAGGCGGCGGTCGCCGCTTCCGATATGCGCGAAAAGGGCTTTTTTTACATCCGCTCGTTCTCCTCGCGCACCATCGTTTATAAAGGCCTGCTCCTGGCGACGCAGATCGGGCAGTTCTACAAGGATCTGCGCGATCCGGAGACCAAGAGCGCGCTGTGCCTGGTGCACCAGCGCTTTTCCACCAACACCTTCCCCACTTGGCAGCTCGCGCATCCGTTCCGTTACATCTGCCACAATGGCGAGATCAACACGCTGCGCGGCAACGTGAACTGGATGAACGCGCGCCAGGCAGTGATGTCGTCGCCGCTTTTCGGTGACATGAAGAGGCTGTTCCCGCTGATTCAGCAGGGCGTCAGCGATTCGGCCGCGCTCGATAACGCCGTCGAACTGCTCACACTTTCAGGACGCTCGCTGCCGCACGTCATGGCCATGCTGATTCCCGAGGCCTGGGATGCGGATACAACGATGCCGCCCGAAAAGCGCGCGTTTTACGAATATCACGCCTCGCTGATGGAACCCTGGGACGGTCCGGCCGCGGTTGCCTTCACCGACGGCCGCGTGATCGGCGCGACCCTGGACCGCAACGGCCTTCGCCCCGCGCGCTATCTGGTCACCAAAGACGGCCTGCTCGTCATGGCGTCCGAAACCGGCGTGCTGCCATTCCAGCCCGAAGAGATCGAATACAAGGGCCGGCTGCAACCCGGCAAGATGCTGCTGGTCGACTTGGAGCAGCGCCGCATCGTTCCTGATGAAGAGATTAAGCACGAATTGTCCACTCGCCAACCTTACGGCGAATGGCTGAAGCGTAATCAGATCACACTCGAATCGCTGCCGGAGCCGACACGCTTCCACGGCTCGGACCACGAGACGATTCTGATGCGGCAGCGCTGCTTCGGCTATACCGACGATGATCTGAAGTTTCTGATTTCGCCCATGGCGGTAAATGGTCAGGAAGCGGTCGGTGCCATGGGCACGGATACACCGCTCGCTTGCCTTTCCGACCGGCCACAACTGCTGTTCAACTACTTCAAACAGCTCTTTGCGCAGGTAACCAATCCTGCCATCGATCCCATTCGCGAAGATCTGGTGATGTCGCTCAACAGCTACATCGGGACCGAGCGCAATATTCTGATCGAGCGTCCGGAGAACTGCCATACGCTCAAAATGCCGCATCCGGTGCTCACCAACCGCGACCTCGAAAAGCTGCGGCGCGTCTCGCGCGGCGATCTGCTCGCCTCCACGCTCTCAACCACATTCGACGCGCAGGACGGCGAAGCGGGCCTAAAGCGAGCGCTCGACGCTCTCTGCCGCCGCGCCTCGCTAGCCATCAAATCCGGCTACACGCTCTTGATTCTTTCCGACCGCGGTGTGGACGAAGAGTTTGCCCCCATCCCATCGCTGCTCGCGCTGACCGCCGTACACAACCATCTGGTCCGTGAAGGCACGCGTACGGGAGTAGCGCTGATTATCGAATCCGGCGAGCCGCGCGAGGTCATGCACTTTGCGCTGTTGATCGGCTACGGCGCGAGCGCCATTAATCCGTATCTGGCGATCGAAACCATCGAAGAGATGGCTGCTTCCGGCGATCTCTCGGCCGGCATCACGCCGGAGACCGCGGTCAAAAACTACATCAAAGCCGTCAACAAGGGTTTGCTCAAAGTTTTTTCGAAGATGGGCATCTCGACCCTGCAAAGCTATCGCGGCGCGCAGGTCTTCGAAGCCATCGGACTCAACCGGCAGTTAATCGACCAGTACTTTACCGGAACGCCGTCGCGCATTGAGGGCGTCGGCCTCGATGTTCTCGCCCGGGAAGCTGTTGCCAAGCACGATTTCGCGTTCCATCCCGTCTCCGAGCACGAGCCTGAGTTGGCGATCGGCGGGGACTATCAATTCCGCAAAAGCGGCGAACGTCATTTGCTTAATCCTCTGACCATCAGCAAGCTGCAGCACGCGGTACGCCAGCGGAGTTATGCAACGTTTCGGGAATTTACCCAGACCATCGACGAGCAGAACGAAAAGTTGTGTACACTGCGCGGCTTGATGACTCTCAAGATGGCCGCCAAGCCGGTTCCGCTCGAAGAAGTGGAGCCCGCGAGCGAGATCGTCAAGCGCTTTGCTACTGGCGCCATGTCGTTCGGTTCTATTAGCAAGGAGGCGCACGAGACCCTTGCTATCGCCATGAATCGTATTGGCGGGCGTTCCAATACCGGCGAGGGAGGCGAAGACGAAGCGCGGTTCATTCCACTTCCTAACGGCGATTCGAAGAAGAGCGCCATTAAGCAGGTCGCTTCCGGCCGCTTCGGCGTCACGACGAATTATCTGATCAATGCCCAAGAGCTACAGATCAAAATCGCGCAAGGCGCAAAGCCCGGCGAAGGCGGCCAACTGCCTGGGCACAAAGTAGATGAAATCATTGCGCGCGTGCGGCATTCGATTCCTGGCGTTGGATTGGTTTCGCCGCCGCCGCACCACGATATTTATTCCATCGAAGATCTTGCTCAGCTTATCTACGATCTGAAAAACGTCAACCCTTCGGCGCGCATCTCGGTAAAGCTCGTTGCCGAGGTAGGGGTGGGCACGGTTGCGGCGGGTGTATCCAAAGCGCACGCCGATGTCGTTCTCATCAGCGGCTATGACGGCGGAACAGGAGCCTCGCCGCTAACCTCCATCAAGCATGCGGGCATCCCGTGGGAACTCGGCCTTTCCGAAACCCAGCAAGTATTGGTGATGAACGATCTGCGCAGCCGCATCCGCGTTCAGGTGGATGGAAAACTGCAAACCGGCCGCGATGTAGTCATCGCTGCGCTGCTGGGCGCCGAAGAGTTCGGTTTCGCCACCACGCCGCTGGTGGCCATGGGCTGCATCATGATGCGCAAGTGCCATCTGAATACCTGCCCGGTGGGCATTGCGACCCAAGATCCCGAGCTGCGCAAGAGGTTCGCCGGCCAGCCCGAGGACGTCATCAATTTCTTTTTCTTCATCGCCGAGCAGGTGCGCGAGTGGATGGCCAAAATGGGCTTCCGCAAGATGGACGAAATGATCGGGCACGTGGATCGGATCGAAGCGCGTCCGGCGGCCGGGCATTGGAAGGCGCGCGGGCTGGATTTCTCCTCCATTCTCTACAATCCGCAGCTCCCCTCGCGTGTGGGCCGCCGCTGTCTCGTGGCGCAGGACCACGGCCTGAACGAAGCGCTCGATCACGAGCTGATCCGGCTTGCGAAAGAGTCCATCGAAACCGCGAAACCGGTCGAGTTGAGTCTTCCTATTCGCAACGTCCATCGCACGGTAGGCGCGATGCTGAGCGGCGAAATCACCCGCAGCCATGGGGCCAAGGGCCTGCCCGACGATACGATCCGGGTTGCCTTGAATGGATCGGCCGGCCAGAGCTTTGGCGCGTTTCTTTCAAAAGGCGTCACGCTGGCGCTTGAAGGCGATGCCAACGATTACGTGGGCAAAGGACTTTCGGGCGGCAAGCTGATCGTCTATCCGCCGAAAGGGGTCACCTTCCCTCCCGAAGAGAACATCCTGATCGGCAACACTGTGCTTTACGGCGCGACGTCCGGAGAAGCCTATTTCAACGGCATGGCCGGCGAGCGCTTTGCGGTGCGCAATTCCGGCGCCACCGCCGTGGTCGAAGGCGTCGGCGATCACGGCTGCGAATACATGACCAACGGAACCGTCGTCATTCTCGGCCGCACCGGGCGTAATTTCGGCGCCGGCATGAGCGGCGGCATCGCGTATGTGTTCGATCCCACGGGCGAGTTCGTTCGTGTGCGCGCCAACCGCGCGGGCATCGATCTCGAACCGTTGTTCGAGCGCGACGATCTTACGCTACTCGAAAAGCTGATTCGCAACCATGTCGCCTTTACCGGCAGCCCGCTCGGCCGCCGAATTCTGGATAAATGGGACCAGATGCTTCAGCACTTCGTCAAAGTATTTCCGCACGAATATAAGCGCGTGCTGGGCGTGAGTAGGACGGATGATCGCCGTTTGTCGTCCGTTAGCCCGGATCTAGCTGGCGGACGACAAAAAACGATCGTCCGCTCCACCGTGAGCGCGAGGTAAACACTTGGGCAAGCTAACCGGATTCCTGGAATACACACGCGAAGCGCCTCAGCGCCGTCCTGTGCTCGAGCGCGTCAATGACTGGTTCGAGGTCTACCGCGAGTTCCCGGCCGAGAAGACGCGGGAACAGGCCGCTCGCTGCATGGACTGCGGCGTGCCTTTCTGCCATACCGGATGCCCGGTGAACAATCTGATTCCCGATTGGAACGATCTTGTTTATAAGGGCCGCTGGCAGGAGGCGCTGCGGATGCTGCAGTCGACCAATAATTTCCCCGAGTTTACCGGCCGCATCTGCCCGGCTCCCTGCGAAGCTGCCTGTGTGCTTGGCATCAATGACGATCCAGTCACGATCAAGGCCATCGAACAGCGAATCGTCGATCGTGGATTTGACGAAGGCTGGGTCCTGCCGGAGCCGCCGCATCGCCGCACCGGCAAGCGCGTAGCGATCGTCGGTTCGGGGCCTTCCGGTCTTGCCGCGGCACAGCAGTTGAATCGCGCCGGCCACTCGGTCACGGTATTTGAGAAAGAAGACCGGATTGGCGGCCTGCTCCGCTACGGCATCCCCGATTTCAAGCTGGATAAAGGCGTGATCGATCGCAGGCTGGCACAGCTTACAGCCGAAGGCATCGAATTTCGCACCGGCGTGCACTTGGGCGTTGATCGCGATGGCGAAACGTTGAGGCGCGAATTCGACGTTGTGCTGCTTACCCTGGGCGCACAGCAGCCGCGTGACCTCCCGATTCCCGGCCGCGAGCTGAAGGGCATCCATTTTGCGATGGACTACTTGAGGCAGCAGAACAAGCGTGTCGCAGGCAATCGCGTCCCCGCGGAAGAGGAAATTCTGGCGGCAGGCAAGCATGTCGTGATCATCGGCGGCGGCGATACCGGTGCCGATTGCCTGGGCACGGCCCATCGCCAGAAGGCCGCCTCGGTCCACTTACTGCAAATTCTGCCTTTGCCTCCAGAAAAGCGGGACGAGAGCACGCCCTGGCCTCTCTGGCCGCTGCAGTTGCGCGTGGAAGCCGCTCATGAAGAAGGTGGCGTGCGCGAATGGAGCGTGCTCACCACGCATTTCAGCGGTGACGAAGAAGGCAACGTGAATAAGCTGCATTGCGTGCGTGTCGGCCCGAACCCGGCCTTCGAGCGTATTCCAGGCAGCGACTTTTATCTGGACGCCGATCTGGTCTTGCTCGCCGTCGGATTTCTTGGCCCCATTCGCGGGGGCTTACTCAGCCAGTTATCGCTCGAACTCGACGCACGCGGCAACGTGAAATCGGACAAGACCTTCATGACCTCTGTACCGGGCATCTTCTCGGCTGGCGATGCGCACCGCGGCCAATCGCTC
>DASVGP010000024.1:0-4123 GCA_036379475.1 Bryobacteraceae bacterium
CGCCCCGCCGTCTCGGTTCCGATGATCGTTGCAAGCTCATTTTCGGACGCGAAAGCCGCGACCATTTCTCCGGCGCTCACGGTGTGCTCGTTTACTAGGATTGCGACGTGACCGTGCCATTTTTGCTGTCCCAGGCCTTCGGATACGAGCACGACGGACGAGTCCCGTCTGCCGAAGCGCAGAGCCAACGACGTCTTCGGCGTCAAATGACTCATCAGCCGCAGGACGCCGAGTCCGCCGCCCAGATGTCCACGCAGATCGAGGATCATCCTGTCGCATTCGGATAGCCCGGCTACAGCAGCATCGATCTGCCGGGCCACATCGAGACCCAGCAAGCCCGGAAGAATGCTCACCTTTAAATAGCCGGTATTTTGATCGAGCTTAGACCAGGAGACCGGCTGCGGCTCGCAATATGGCTGCCTACGGTAACGCGGCATCGGAACGACAACCCGGAGGGTGTGGGGTTCGCCGGATCGTTCGGCCTTCAACTCGAATTCCGCTCCCATGGCGAACATGGGCTGATCGGGCGGGAGTAGCGGCTTGCCGTCTACCGATATAAGGATGTCGCCTGGTTTCAAACCGGCCGTATCAGCGGGACCACCGGAATGGACGGTTGCGGCCCAGAGAGCGCTGCCATTGACCGTTCTCCGGCTAAATGTGGCGCCTATGGCCAGCCGGGCAGGAACCCGGCGCACCGATTGATGAAAAAAACCGGTATGGCTGGTTCCGAGGCGGCGTACCAACCCGTGCATGGCTAATTCGAACGCTTCGGGATCTTCAACCGTGACGATCTCATCCCGGCTGGACAGCGCAAGCTGCGGCCAATCGGTGCCATTGAACTTCGGGTCGAAGTAATGTCGCGTTACTTCTTTGAAGACCTTATCGAATATGCGCGCGCGTTGCTTGTAGTCGAGCCTGGGTCGTTGGGACAATTTTCCTCGTTCCATCTCCAATCACTTCAAAGCCAGCCCACAGGTATGGGTTGGCCTTCTCACCGTACGTTTTGATGAAGTCCAGTTGCGAGGACCTCAATGCCCGGCCTGATGGACTCGCCTTTCGCGAGATGCCGATAGAAGCCTTCCATCAGCGTTGCCGTAGAGCGATCATCGACATCCCAGAGACTGGCGACAACACTTTTTGCCCCGGCCGTGAGGAACGCTCGGGCAAGATTCATGATTCCTTCCTCGCCCTGTAACCGGCCCGTTCCTGTTTCGCAGGCCGACAAGACAACTGTGTCGGCATTCAGGCGAGTGTGGCGAATTTCGCGGGCTTGCCACAGACCATCTTCCAACGGACCACCAGGGTTCAGCACGATCGCGGCGCGGTTGGGTTGAAGCTCATCTCCGAAACCGTGCGCGGCAAGATCTATCACCTTGAACTCGGATAACGGCTCCGCTTTCAGAGCGACTTCCGACGCTCGCGCCCCATCCAGGATCACACAGTGGCCGCCTAATGCCGCATCGGTTTCGGTGACCTCCTCGCGGCTATATCGCAGGGGTTCTATATTTGCTCCGCGAAGCTCGGCGATCCCGCGAGTTTTCGCGCTGGCTAGCAATTCGTCTCCGGCCCGGCTGAAAGCAACTCCCAGAAATGTTTTGGACATTTCCCCTTCCGGTTCCCGCCGCAATATGGTCAGAACCGTCGCCGACGGCGCGATGGATACCGTTGCCCGCTGCGCAAGGTAATCGCCTTTCTTATCCTGCAGCGCTTCAAAGGGAATCAAAGGCTGCCGTCCGGTACGATAATCAGCGAATTCCAGCCACTGGCCGCGAGCGGCGCAATCAGAGCAGAATAGAGGGCCTGCGCTTGGGCGCGCGAGTCGCGTCCAGCTTTGACGGCTATCAAATAATTTCTTGTGAGCGCTGCGATGCGCTTACGGGGCGGAAGCTGATGGACGCGCATTCCGCGATTCGAGACTTCGAGCGCATACGACGCCTGGCGGTCCAATACGTATTCCACAAGTAACTGGTCTGGACCAAGCAACCATTTCAGTGCGGCCAAGGTTACCGGCTGGCGGAGCAGCTTCTGCATCGCCCTGCGCCGCCACAAACAACGGGAAGTCATAGGCCTCGTCGGTTCCTTGGATCTCCGACATCCTGCGCTGGATGCATGCCGATGCCTTCTGCGGCTGATGCATTCGCAGATACAGATGCGTGAGCTGAAGGTAAGCTTCCGCTTCCAGACCAGGAAGTTCGGCTGCCCTTGCAACGGATGCGGCCTTCAGGAACACCCGCTCGGCTTCGTCCAGATTCCCGGATTTGGAAGCGATCTGGCCCTCCTGGTTCAAGAGATCAATTCCCGCGCCGAAGATTTTCTCCAGCTCGGCAACCCGCAACGTGGTCGTAAAAGACGTTTTGCCTCGCGTATTCTCTTTAGGCGCAGTGGCTCGGGTAGCATGGCGATGGCCCGAAGTCTTGCAATTGACAGCTCGAATGGAAGCTGGTGATATCCATTTGCCCTCGCCAGCTCCGTTGCGTTATCGAGCTCTCTCAAGGCGCCATCGGCCATACCGTTGAGCGCCATTCCGTTGGCAAGCCAAACCATAAAATTGACCGCACCGCCAATATCGCCGAGCCGTTCGGCTGTCGCAATCGCTTTGAAAAGCGCGGCGCCAGCGGCACCGATATTGCCGCTCAGCCCCGCAAAGATGCCCAGCTCGCCGCGGGCTCTGTTTTCCCACTTCAAGTCGTGCGAAGCAATGGCAGTGTTAAGGACCTCCTTCCACACAGCGCCCGCAGCGTTCGTATCAATGTTCAGATCGATGGTGCCCAGTACGGATAGGGCTTCTATCTTCAATTCCGGATCGCGTTGGACCAGCGGCATCGCAAGATCGCGCTCAAGTTCTGCCTTGACGGACCGATAGTTGCCGTGATCGGCATCCGCATGCAGGCGTCCGAACTTTGCAAATAATTCGTCGCGCTTATCTCGAGCCTTCCGGAATTCCTGTTCCGCCTTCGCAAACAACGGACTCGCCTGGTACCGGTTCCCCTGATCGTAGAGCTTTTGCGCTTGCGCGAGCAGTTGCGCGGCTGTATGCGCGTGTGTAGTCCCACACAGGGCCAATCCATGCGGCACACACCGCGAGGAATCGAAGTCGCCCCGGCCACGTAGACCGCGGAACTGGTGATTGGCGGAATGAGAGGTGTTCATCTCAACCAGTAAGCGCTGAGGAAATCATCCCGTGACAGAAAATTTCAAAAATTCCCGTCGTGCTATCCAAATTGTCTCGTTTTCGGTGCCGAGCGTTTCAGCTCGCCCCGTATTTGTTTCAGTTCGCTTGCCTTCCGAATCGGCGTGTCACGCCCGCCACCAGGAACGGCTTACCGGATAGGGCGGCCAGACAATTCATTGAGCAAAACACTTGAAGCCGTGCGCCGGCAGATTGCCGCGATGGGATCGGACGTGTTCGAAATTGGGCTATTCCAGCCTGATGCCGAACACTCCGACAGCGCCACTGTTATGATTCCACGCATCCGGTCGGTCCCATGGATGAGGCTCCAGAACCCGCACGGGCGGAACATCTATATTCGCCCAAAGGGCGAGCACGACCTCAGCATGGTCGATGATCTGAAGCGAGATTCGGTCGGCCGGATGTTCGCCTCCGGTTTCAGACCCGCCGCCGTGGTTGAGACATCACCAGGAAATTACCAAGCTTGGCTGCGCCACTCGAAAGTATTGCCGAAGGAGGTTAGCACGGCGGCGGCGCGCAAACTAGCGGAAGAATTTGGCGGGGATAAGGGAGCCGCCGATTGGCGTCACTTTGGGCGGCTGGCCGGATTCACGGATCGAAAGTCGAAGCACCAGCAGTCGAACGGGTTATTTCCATTCGTTCGTTTACTTGCCGATGGTGGGACCGTTTATCCAAACGCGGACCGATTCATTGAAGAGATTGAAGCCAAGCTGGAGCGCAACGAAACCGTGCGCCAGCGAGTCCGCACGGCCTCCAATCCGCGGCGGTCCTCCGGCCGCACGCGAACGATTGAGCATTTTCGCAGGAATCCGCTGTATGCCGGGGACGGCACCCGCATCGACTTGGCGTACGCGATTTATGCACTTTCGCACGGGGCATCCCAGGACCAGGTCGAGTGGGCGATCAGGAGTCGAGATCTCTCCCACAAACGCG
>DASVGP010000025.1:0-13520 GCA_036379475.1 Bryobacteraceae bacterium
CGATATCATACTTTTGCTTCAGATAGGCAAGGATAGCCGCCGTCCGTTGTGGATCTTCCGTGCGCTGGCGCCCTTGATAGATCGGCACTACACCGCAAAACGTGCAGCGGAAGGGGCAGCCAATACTCGCCTGATGGACGACGGTTCGTCTGCCGAGAAAAGTTGGCATGATGTACTTCCCGGCTTCCGGGAGACGGTCGTAAGGCAGCCATGGAAAATCGTTCGGTGAGCGCAGCGGCCTTTCGGCGTTATGCACATGAAGGCCAAAGTCGTCTTTGAATGACAAGCCCTTCACGCCTGTAAACCGGCGCTTCGCCTTTAACGCTTCGATGAGCTCCAGCAGTGTCTCTTCGCCCTGCCCGCGAACGACAAAATCGACATAGGGTGCATTCAGGGCGGCATCCGTATAGAGAGAAGGAAAATAGCCGCCCCAAACAATCGGGATTTTGGGATGATCCTGACGGAATTTCCGGCAGAGCGGAATGGCAGCCACCATCTGTGGCCCGGGCATTACAGATACGGCCAGCAACGTGACAGTTCCGCGCTGTGCCAGATTGTCTAGGGCCGCATAGGGTTCCGCGTCCGCATTTCCGTCGACGATGACATATTCTTCTTTCCCTTCAAGAACAGCAGCGAGAGAAAGAGCCGCTAGCGGAAACCGCCGGTTCTTTGGCTTTGTGGATCGGGGATGGAGCAGGATGATCATAATTACCGGAATGTCCCGATCAGAATCCAGAACCTGGAGGGGCGTCTACGCCGTTGAAGCAGCGCGTGCAGAGGCCGAAGGTGCCAGCGCCATCCGTACCACGGCCTGTGGATTTTCCATTTGATGGCCAGGGTTTCGGCGAGCCCTTTCAGCATGGATTCATCAAGGAACTCGATGCTTGGCATCGCATCAGACGGGAAGCCGTACTGTCTGAGAAATTGAAGGTGTTTTTCCTTAACCATACGGACGCCGTCTTCATGCGAGCGGTAAATCGGAGAATCCAAAACGATAAGTTTGCCATTCGGGCGCAGGCAGCGCCGCACTTCCGAAAGCGTTCTGACGTAGTCAGTCGAGTAATGCAGCGATGCGTTGAATACAGCGACATCGAAGGTTTCGGATCCGAATGGCAGACGATCGAATTCGGCTTCCACGGCGGGGAATCGCGTCGGATAGTGCCGCGCCGCACGCAGTCCGTCTCCTTCGTCTGAAAAAATATCTACCGCAAGAGGCCGGTGCCGACGAAGCGATACGCGATAAGAGAACCAGCAGTTGCCCGCTCCCAAATCCAATATGTCGAGCGGCTTCCTCTCCCGGCTTTCCAACCGGCGCAATATCCTCCTTTCGAAGTACAAGTAAGTGCGAGCTCGCATCGCCCACATCGCCGTGTTTCGGCCGGTGCAATCGGAAAAGGGTAAGCCGCAATAATATTCGCCCTTATCCGAGCCTCTCCCTTCGGCATGCCGGATATGACGGTACTCCTCCAGAAATTGTCGGCGGGCCAGCGTTGGATCTTTCATACCCGCCGCCACACGTACAGCCGATGATCGGCGAGCGAGCGAAAAGGGGGCAGAGATGCCACCCTGGCATCAAAGCTTCCGAGGTGTTTCAGCAAGCGATGACCTGCGCCGCCGACATATGATGGCGGCACAGCAATTCCGATACCGTACCGCGCCAGCAAAGAAAAGCTCCCTTCAAAGGCCTTGCGGATGGCGTACTCGGAAGGGTAGAACACTTTCAGTCCATAGGAAGATCTGGCACTTCCGGAAACACGCCGGAAAGCCTTCCCGATCTTCCCCCGCACCAGGTAATATGCGATCTCCCAAAAGCAGATCCGGCCAAGAAAACACAGCGCGATGCATCCGCCGGGCCTGACTAACCTGGCCAGTTCTTGCGCCGTCGATGAAAGCGATTCTATGCAATTCAGGGCGCCAAAATTCGAAATCGCGCCATCGAAAGAACCACTGAGTTGCGCCAAATCCTCCACCTTGAGCACGCAGGCTACAACGCCCTTGCTCCGCGCGACGCCGGCCATCCTCGGAGAACTGTCGATTCCGTACACCCGAATCCCGATTTCACGAAAATGGACCGCATCCGCTCCAGTTCCGCAGCCGAGATCGAGGATTGTCTCGCCTGATACGAAAAGACAATCTACTACTTTCCAGACCGCATGCCTTTGTGCCGCTCCAACGGCGCTCTCCGTCCAGAGCCGGTCGTACGCCGAGGCAACCGCATCAAACGCAGTCACATAAGCCGCCATACCACTACGCCTCAACTTCGTAGCGCGTCTCTTGAAGGCCGCGCCGCGCTGCAACGCTTCTTGCCGTGTCCGGCACAGGAGATAACTCACTTTTCAGCAATTCATCGGCGTACTGATAGAAACGCCTCGAATGTCTGTTCTTGATTCGGATATCCCGATCGGTCGTTTTAGCCCAGTCGCCTAGAGTCACAAGCCGGGAAGATACTCGCTCGTAATACGGAGTGCCTTTGATCGGGTAAGATACGGTCGTAAAACAGACATCGGGCTGGCATGCTTTTGCGTGGGAAACGGTCTGTTCGATATCCTCAATCTCCTCGCCGTCATAGCCCCACATCAGGAACATTCCGGTTTGGATGCCACGAGCCTTACACAGCCGGACGGCGGAGCGCACCTGCTCCACTGTGACTTGCCGCTGCATGGCATTTAGTATCCGTTGCGAACCGCTTTCCGAGCCGATCCACACGCGAAAGCAGCGCAGCTCGGCGAGCGTATCGGCAATGCGTTCATTGAGCCGATCGGCCCGGGTAATACATTCGAACGGGGTTACCAAGTCTCGCTTCTGCATTTCAGCGGCGAACGAAAACAGCCAGGCGTGATGGATCGTGAACACGTCGTCGGCGAGCCATAGCATATCGGGGTGGTAGCGGTTGAGAATCCATTCCACCTCGTTCGCAACCCCATGCGGCGATCTGCGCCGGTGTGTCGAGCCGTATACCGAATGACTGCACCAGTTGCACTTATATGGACAGCCTCGCGCGGTGATGAGAGAAACGGAACCCTTTCCATGAAAGGTACGCCAGGTTCTGAGATACCGGTCCATGTCGATGCGCTCCCGATCAGGCCACGGCTGAGCGTCGAGATTCTTGATCAGCGAAGCGGGCGTGCGGTGCACTTCCCCGTTCGGTGCACGGTAAATCAGGCCGCCGATGTCAGGCCATTGGCTTTTATTAAATGAGGACCGAAGCAGTTGCTCGAGCGCGAGTTCGCCTTCCCCCGCAATGACGACATCGGCCCCGGCATCCAGATATTGCTCGGCATAGTTGGCGGGCTCCGGCCCGCCAACTATGACTTTCCACCCGGCTTCGCGCCCGCACGCGATGATCTCGAGAGCGGCCGTACGCGTCATGAGATTGACGTAGACTCCAAGAGTTGCCGGAGCTCCTTGCCGCAATAGCGAAAACAGCTCTTTTCTGGAGCCGAATGTGGAATCGTAGACCTCTACAGCAAAGCCCTGCTGGCGCAAATGGGATGACAGATAAAGCAGCCCGAGCGGCGGGTATGGCTTCATGATCTGCTGCTCTTTCGGATCTTCGAATAGAAAATATCCGTGCGTGAGGAGCAGCTTCATGAGAGCACCGCCTCCTGATTGACACATCCTGGTTTCAGGGTGGCGACCTCCGCCCAGGCATTGGCAATGGCGGCTGCATTTGTGGGATTGCGAACTTCCAGGTGGATCGCGTGAGCGATTGCACGGTAGATCTCCGTCGAAAACGCGCCGCGAAACATCATCGTGAGGTCTCCGCTGTCTACCCAATTCCGCTTTTTTCCAAGTTGAGAAGACAATACGTCGTAAAGCTTCGTTCCGGGGAGCGGGTAAGTAACGGACACGCCCACATCGTCCGGTTTGGCGATGCGTAGCATCTGTACCGTGGCTTCCAGATCGTCCCAGGTTTCGCCGGGATATCCAAATTGGATAAACCAACCGGTGCGAATGCCGTTGCGGCGGAGATTCTCTGTTGCTTGGACAATCTGCTCAACGCGCGTCCCCTTTTCCATGGCGTCGAGAATGCGCTGCGAACCGGATTCGGCGCCCATCCAGACCTCGCTGCAGCCCGCCTGTTTGAGGTCGGAGACGGTCTGGCGCGTCATCAGATCGCAGCGGGATTGCATTTTAAATGGAACCTGCGCGTGCAATTCCTTCACCGCACAGGAAAAGTCGTGGGCCCATCGCGGCGAAAGCGCAAAAATATCATCCGCGAACCAGAGATGATCCGGCGCATGTGTTGACTTCAGATACAGCATCTCTTCCGCGACCGACCTCGCGGAACGCACACGATAGTTCTTTCCATGGATCGGTTTGGCGCACCAGTTACAGCGGTAAGGACAGCCGCGGCTCGACGCCATGTTCATTGCGAAGTAACCGTGATGCGATTGCCAGGAGTTACGATAACTCTCGATATCGATGAGATCCCACGCCGCCAGCGGCAGTTGATCGAGTTGTGTAATGGCCGGACGCGGCAATGTGCGGCGGTATTGGCCGGTATCTTCGTCCCGGTAAACCAGTCCGGAGATGTTTTGGGGCGCCGCGCCGCCGGCAAGCTCTCGCAGCGTTTCTTCCACTTCTCCGACCAGAACGAACTCAAATCCAGCATCCAGATAAGCGCTGCTATTATCCGTTGCATCCGAACCATGGACGGCGGTCTTGCACCCGCAAGCGCTGGCGAATCGTGCCATCCAAAACGCAAGTTCGCGGTTTTTCGACAGGCACATCTTAGTCAGGAAATTGAAATCATCCTCGCAAACCACTACCAGAGAGGGCGATTCCCGCCTCACTGCTTCTGCAAATTTCGCTATAGGGTCTTCCAACGTAACATCGCAGAGGCCAACGCGGAATCCGGCCTCACGAAGTACGGCAGCGGCGAGCAACGTCTGGAGCGGAGGATACGGCTCCATCTTGCTGGTCTGCTTCTCGTCGTTGAAGACGTGATTGCTGTGGGTGAGCAGGACGTCCATGGTTTGTCTATGCCCTTACTGAGTCGGTTTGCGATCTCGACCATGCTGCTTGCGCTCGCCCAATGGCTCTTCCTCTCGGAGCGAGCGCTCCTCGCTCGGAATCGGTGCCTGTGGGGAGGAGTCCAGCAGGCCGTATTCCTGAAGTTCCGACCAAAGAGCGCTCGCCACGATGAGGCCCCCAAAAGTAAAGCTGCTCAGCACGTAACTACCTCGCTCGATAAGAGCTGTGCATCCACTTTGGGTTTAGTGGGAGCGAACAGCTTATTCGCTTTGTTCTTCAACCACAACTCGACAGGAGCGGCATAGACGTCGTGATCCAGCCGCCAACGTGCTGGAAGGCTGATGGTGCGGTGTACGACGCGATTGACGAAATGCTTTTTTTGGACGCCAATAGGGATACGGTTGAAGGCAACACGAAGGTATTCGCGCATCCGCTGCACGCGTTCATGCTGCTTGCCTTTTAACCAGGGCAGAACGGTATAGCGCGGAAAGAAATCTGCCCATCCCTCAAATGTGGCGGGCACCTGAATGCCCAGTTCAAATGCCCGCCTCATCACCGGCGAACCGGGATACGGTGTAAAAATATTGGTCCAGAACTCCGCAGTGGGGTAGCGCCGGCAAATCTTCATGATCAACTGGATCGATTCGCGCTGGTCTACTTCGGTCTCGCCGGGAAATCCGAAAATCATGTTGAAAGAAGGCCGGATGTCGGCCTGGCTCAATAGGTCCGCGGCAGCATAGATTGTCTCCAGCTTCTGAAAATCCTTGTTCATGAGGTGCAACACTTTTTTCGAACCCGAATCGGCTCCCTGCGCCACTTGTGTCAATCCGGCGCGCCGTAACAGCTTAAGTTCTTCGAGGCTAAGTCTGGTAACGAGGTTTGTGGATGCTTGGATACTCCATTCGAATTGAACGCCGGTGCGAATCAGCCCTTCGGCTATTCGGACGGCCCTGTCGCGATCTACCAAAAAGTTGTCATCCACGACCCAAAGGAGCTGAAGCCGATACCGAGCGACTAAGTCGGAGACCTCTTCGACAACCTGTTCCGCATCGAGTGCATTCCACTTCCGGCCGTACAAACCCTCATTGGTGCAGTACGCGCAGTTGAATGGGCACGCAAGGCTCGACGTATACATGGCCCATCGGCGGCCGCACGCGCGTTCGTAGGCGTCGAAATCAGCCAGATGATAGGCTTTCGGCGGCAGCTCCCGTATCGGTTTCAGCGGGCGCGGAGGATTAAACATCAGGCGCCCGTCCTCTTTGTAGCCGGTTCCGGGAATGCCCTTTATTGACTCGCCGGATTCGATCCGCTGGACAATTTCGAGTAGTGCATCTTCGCCCTGGCCCTTGACAACTATGTCCACGTCCGGAAATGCCAAGGTTTGGTCCGGCAGGAGGGATGGATGCCACCCGCCCAGAATGACCGGCTTGTCCGGATGCAATGCCTTCGCTGCTCTGGCGATTTGCGCTGTTTCGCGAATCATGGGGCCGGTCACCAGTGAGATGGCAAGGCAGAGGGAGGTTTCTAGTTCGGCCAAGACCTTGTTCTGAAAATCGGGAGTGATTGTCGAGTCGATAATCTTGACTTCATACCCCGCGCGAAGAAGCGGCGTCGCCACAGCCAGAATGGACAGCGGTGCTGTTGCCTCCTGGCTGGAAAATGCGGGGAAGAAGAAGAGGACCTGACGCTTCTTCCGTTGCGATTGGGATTTCACCATATTGCGATGCTCCGCCGCCGCTCCTGGCGAGTCACGCGCGGCATGTGCCCAGTATGGGAAAACTTGCGCCTTCAAATGTTCGGAAAGCGTAAACGTCTCGTAAATGTCAGCGCGCCGCATCTGCACGGCACCACCGCCAAAATCGAATACCGGAGGACAGCGTTGCAGGCAAGGCGCCGAGGTGATGAGCGGCACGCCGCATCAGGAAAACGACGGCCTTGCTCCACGCGCCCTTGTTGTACTGCGTTTCCTGAGTAGCCTGGCTGCCAATCGCCTGCAAGGGAGCCAGCCGACGCCAACAAACGACGGTTTTCGACTTGATCGAGGTCAGCAAGGCAAGATGGAGCCACAGTTCTTCTTTCGCCGTCCCGCCCGGATCGAGCGCCGATTTGAGCGGCGAAAGATGATAGTGCTTCAACCACGTCAGTACATTCGGCGGCAGTTCGTCGATGGACTCCTGCACCGCTAACGGCAGCGCGCAGCCAAACCACAAAGCCGCCAGAGCAAGCGGGACGGTTTGAACCTGCCGAAGTTCCGGGGGATAGGTGGCCCGCCATTCGCTCCAGAAAACATCATTCCCCTGATTCTTCTGAAGGAAGTAGCCGAGCTCCCATGCCCGCTGCAGCCGCGGATCTCCGTGCAGAAGATGCAGCAAAACGTGCAGAGCCGCGAATGCGAATGTATCGACCGCGCTGAGCTGGAAGGCGAGCGGAGCGTCATCGATCTGTAGCCGACGCCGTCTGCTCCACACCTCTGGCTCCAACAATCCTGGCAGGCGCTCCGTCGATGTATCCCAAAGCCGGTAATGCAGCTCTACCGGAATCGGCAGATCCGGATCATAGTAATTGCCATTCCAATTCCAGACCAACTCGCGAATCATCGGATCGAGATGGCGGCCTTTCGACTTGCCGACCGGGTAATATCCCAAATGCATCAAGGCGAACTTTGCATCCAGGATTTGTGCCGCCGAACACCAGAGATCGATATCCCCCTGGCTTCGCAACAATGGGTCCGGCACGAAATCGGAATTGTGAGTCACCCCTTTCAGGACGGTAGTCTCAATTCCCTGCCCGCTTAGGAGGTGCGTGATCGTAACGAGTGTGCTCGAAAGCTTTTGAAATCGCCGGGCGTTGTCCTGGAAATTTCTCTCAATACGTTCGTGAACCGCGGGCGGAAGCGATTTGCTGTGCAGATAACCAATCAGCAGCGTAAGCTGCTGGCTATCGCAAAGCAGTAGCATGCGGTTCCAATCGTCACCGGTGAGTTGAGCGAGTCCGGAAGCCGATGGCTCATCGAACCGAAGCGCATTCAGCAGCGCTCTCTCATAATCCGCGCTAGATTCAACCCTGCTCACAGGTCCGCTCCAAAAGAGTGATAGCTTCATCAAAATGGCTGTAGCTCAGTTCGTAGCACTCCGCTTGCAGGAGCCGTTCAAGAGCTTCTCTCCTGTGCCGATGGATGGGCAACTCCGCGGGCAGGGGGCTCTGATAAATGCGCCTGCGGCTCTCACCGCGCGAAACGGCTGAAAGGGCGGGCCTCGAAGCCGATGCATCGCGGTTCAGAAAGATCAGCCGGCCGACATCACATTGTTCCGCAGACTCGAAATTCCCGAATTGCTCTGTTTTGATTTCGATCGTTGGCTTGCCGTTTCTCAGTTTTACGCAACCCTGAAGCTCCGGGAATAGCTTTAAGGCGGACGGACGAAAGCGGACTGTTCGCGGGTTGCCCAAAACAGTGCGAGTTGATAGCGAGAAGGGAATAGAACTTGCGTCATCCGCCACATAGGTCCAGCCGCGCCGCGCGCAGGCGTATGCGAAAGAGGATTTGCCCGCTCCCGACTGGCCTGCCAGAACGACCCCTGTTCCTTTCCATGCCACGCAACCGGCGTGGATGGTCAGGATGTGGCAGGCGTTCAGCAATGTGTAGACCGCCCCTTCGAGGAAATGAAAGCGAAAAAATTCGCTATCCTCTACGACCTCGCCGCTCAGGTTAAGAAAGCCAAATCCGTTTGCCAGATCGCAAACCGCCCAATTGTCCGCATCCGCAATCGCGGTGAGAAGATTTCGCTGGGCACGGTACAGCGGGGC
The DNA here is from genome assembly GCA_036379475.1 of Bryobacteraceae bacterium. Classification (GTDB taxonomy): domain Bacteria; phylum Acidobacteriota; class Terriglobia; order Bryobacterales; family Bryobacteraceae; genus Bog-105. The sequence goes on from DASVGP010000025.1 coordinate 8,782, forward strand.
GGACTTGCCGCAAGCAGCGCCGCCTCTCGACACAAGCACCCGCAATTCGAGCGGCTTGCTTTCAAAGCGTCCTCGGAAAGCGCCCCAACTTTCCTTGGCCGCTGCCAGGACATCCGAGTTGTTGGATCTGAGATAAACCTGGAAGCCGTAAGGGAAGAAGGAGTCGGAATAGCGAAAGTTAGCAGCCGTCTGCAAGGGATCGCTCATGGGATCGACCATAGACAGTAGGAGAATAACGGTAAATTGGCTCGCAATATGCAAACCCAATGTGCGAAGTTTGTAAAAACGGTGGTGCGTTATTTCCGGATGACCCAGTGTTTGGGGTAGAACGTAAATTGCAGATTCCCCGACACGTCGGTATGCGGCGGCCCTAGAACCGGGATGAAATAGCGCTCGTATTGGACGGAAGCGGTCGCCTGCCAGCCTGGCCGCAATCGCCATTGACCACTTACTGTGACGTCCGTCTGCGTTCCGCCTCCGGGCAGGAAATTGCCGCCGGTCTTAATCTGGCGGAACGAGAACGAGAGTTTGTTTTGAGACGTTCTCCAATAGCTCACCGATCCCTCGTAGGCGCGCGCATCCCGCCCTACCCAGCTTCCCAGCAGAAATCCATCGTTCGTATAGGCATCGCGATATTGGTCATTCCAATAAAAGAAACCTCCGCCCGCGTCACCGCGATAAAGCAGCGTGGAGTAGGTCTCAAAGCGAAAGTCGGCACGCCGCAATCCCGGTATTTGCGCCACATAGATTCCGGGCCCCCAGGCGGATCGCCGTGGAGCATCCAGTGGGTTCGGCTCATCGTCCGCGAGCGAATCCGAATAAACGGTGAGATAGCGCCGGAGCCCGGGGACGCGCCACTTGAAGTCGAACCCGCTCCGCCGGTCGCCGGGATCATTCGCCGAGCCGAACGCGGTACCGCCTGTGCTGCTTCCACTGAGGAAACTTTTGAGAATGCTGGAAGCCGTCAGCGGATGGCCCGCGCCGCCGAATATCGCGCTCCGGGTAAATCCAAGTTCGAAGTCTTTCGTCAACTGAAAAGTAATCTTCTGCGCATTGATCCATGGACCCGGCGGGAATTGATGCCCCGACAATCTGCCGACAAGAAATTGCGTTCGGATATGACCGAGAAAGCGGAATGGTCCCGGCAAGATGATGGGCCGCTCCTGATCGATTCGCATCGAATAAAGTGGCGCGGCGTTGTCGGTAAACGCGAATGCGCTATTTTCTCCGGGCCCCCACCACATACTCTGCTTGCCCACCGTGATGTTGAAACTTCCGAGCGCTGCGCCTACATACATCTCCAACGGAACAAATCTCGATACAGGCGGCACGTCTCCTGCGGGCTGCGGAGGAACCCCATCGATCTGTCCTATTTGCGTTCGCAGGCTTGCGGGATATCCGGCGGAACTGCCGGCCTGCTGATATTCGCCGCGAAAATAGCCGGAGAATCGACCGGCGTTGCCAAATGCCGAAAAGCCGGCCATCAGATTGGGTCCGCTCGCGTAAGGGCGAGCAAAGTCATCCGCCAGAGTCTGGCCGAAATGATAGCTGTCGCGCAGGGGCTCGCCGGAAATCTCTCCGAACCTCGTGTAGATGGATTCGACGCGCGCCTCAGTCCGGGCCGGCGCCGAGCTCAGGAATTCCTGTTCCAAGGCGGACAGCAACTGGACGGCCTCCGCGTTCGTTTTCGGCGCGGAAGCTTTGTCGCTGTAGCGCGACACGATATCTTCGGCTTCCTCCACGAGCACCGTGCATTGAGAGCGTGTCCAGGGCGCCACAAGTCCATCCAAATCGGGGGCATACCCCAACGCCGCCAATCGTTTTAAAGCAGGATAGACCCAACTGTCGAGCGGAACGTACACCGGTCCGGACGGCGGCTTCCGCCCTTCGTGGCCGTTCGCATATAGCGAGCCGACCAGGAGGCATAACACGAAAAGGCGGAAGGTACGCGGTCTCTTGCAGCGCATCTAGCCGCCGATTGTCTGCCTCATCGCATCCGAGCGTCATTCTCTTCTTGTGAATAGCTTGCAAAATCGGCCGCATCGACCCAGGGGATTGGCTCACTATCTAATGGACTGTAAAAGCATTGTAAAAGGCAGCTTTCTCCATAGAAAAAGCACGTCGATTAAGGGCACAATGACTGCGAGTGCCGAACCAGCTGTGTCTTCCAAAGCGAGCGTGTCTGCTGCTTGCGTCCGTTGTCGCATCCAGCTTCGTGCTGCGCGCGCAGACGACGACTCTGCCGCCGTTCGACGAGTACACGCAACAGCAACCCGGTCTTTTCCAAAGAAATTTGGGATCTTCGTATCGGATATGCACGCCTGCTGACTACGCAGATCCCACTTCCGAATGTATTTCGCAATACGGCCAGGGAGCATCTAACTACTACGGCGGTTACGAGGAACCCGGCTATGGCTTACGAACGCGCGTCCCTTACGCTGCTCACCCGCCTTCTATGCTCCAAACGCGGCCCACCGAAGGCATGCCCGGCTCCCTGCCCGAAGAAGTTCAGCCGCCGCGACGATCTTTCCCGAAGGAGCCGCCCACGGAATTCCAACGTTACGTCGCCAGGTTCGTCGGGCATAAGCTGCCGATTTTTGGAGAGTCGCTTTTTGAAGGCGTCCCTGCAACGTTCGCTCCGCTCAATTATGCTCCCCCTGGGCCTAACTATTCAATCGCGCCGGGCGACGAATTACAGATCACTGCGTGGGGGAAGCTTAACTTTTCACGCCGGGTAATTGTTGACCGGTCAGGCGTGGTTACGTTTCCGGACGTGGGACCCGTGACCGTAGCCGGCCTTACGGATGCAGAAGCAACCAATCTGTTGAAGACCGCCCTCGGGCGGATTTACAAGAACTTCGACCTGAGCGTGACGCTCGGGCGATTGCATTCCATTCAGATCTTCGTTCTGGGCGAGGCGCGCCGGCCGGGAAGCTACACAGTCAGCTCTCTGAGTACGCTCGTCAATGCAATCTTTGCATCCGGAGGGCCATCGCCGCACGGTTCAATGCGCGGCATCCAACTCAGGCGAGGCAATAAGGTCATTTGCGAACTGGATCTGTACGATCTGTTGCTGTACGGCGATAAATCGCAAGACGCACGGCTGGAGCCGGGCGACGTGATTTTTATACCGGAGGCCGGCCCGCACGTAGCCATCGCAGGCAGCGTGCGGCATCCTGCGATCTATGAGCTCAAACCCGGCGCCACGCTACGGAACCTCCTTCACTTTGCCGAAGGCCCGTCGCCGCTAGCATCGACCAAACAGGTACACCTTCAGCGAATCGACGACCATTCGTCGCTGCACGTGATCCATGTTTCCCTAAATCGGAAAGGTCTGGACACTCAGCTACAGAGCGGCGATATTATCCAGCTCACTCCGTTAGTTCCGCACTTCGACAACGCGATCACCCTTAAGGGGAATGTCGCCGATGCCGGCCGGTATCCCTGGAAACCGGGGATGCGGCTGAGCGACTTGATCCCCAACAAGGAAGCACTGTTGACGCGTGAGTACTGGGATGCCCGCAATGCCGAGGTCCAGACCGCGGATGCCGGTCGTGACGATGAGGAGAAAGCACCTAAGGATTCCAAGGCAAAAGACGTCGCTATTTCGTATCGGTCTCAAGACCGGAATGCCCGCGGGGATTCATCGCTGGCCGCCGCGACCGAGTTGGATAACGTACCGCCGCTACGGACGTTCAACCCGAGCAATAGCGTTGAGCCTCTCGCCCCGGAAATCGACTGGCAATACGCCCTCGTTGAACGCACCGACAGGCGGACGCTGGAGACTCGCCGGGTTCCGTTCAACCTGGGAAAGCTTGTATTGGATCACGATGAGACACAAAATCTCTTGCTGCGGCCGGGAGATGTTGTCACGATCTTTTCCAAAGCCGATTTTTCCGTCCCACGTTCGCAGCAGAGCAAACAGGTGCGCATTGAAGGAGAAGTTGCCATGGCCGGCGTCTACTCGGTTTCGCCGGGGGAGACGCTGCGGGAGTTGGTAGAGCGCGCCGGCGGCCTGACCCGGGACGCGTATCTCTATGGTGCTCAATTTACACGCGAAAGCACTCGCCGGGAGCAGCAGAAAAGATACGAAGACTTCCTCAATCACTATGAGTTGGAAGCGGACCAGGCCGCTGCGAATCTGTCCAGCCGGGTTACTTCCCCGCAGCAGGCTGCCACGGCTCAGGCGTCCCTCACGGGTCAGCGCGACCTCATTGAAAAGCTCCGAAAGGTCTCGATGAACGGCCGCATCGTCCTGAATATCGATCCGAAGGCTCACGGACTAAACGCGCTGCCGGACTTGTCGCTGGAGAACGGGGATCGCTTGTACATCCCGAGCCGCCCGTCCACGGTGACGGTCATGGGAAGCGTTTTTGAGCAAACATCTTTTCTTTACCGCGAGGACTTCCGCGTCGGCGATTACTTGAACGAAGCCGGCGGCCCGACGCGCAATGCCGACCGCAAGCACATGTTTGTGATCCGGGCGGACGGCTCGGTCATCAGCAACAGCAGAACATCGCCGCTTTTTGCGAAGAGTTTTGAATCGAGACACTTGTACCCGGGCGACACGATCGTGGTGCCCGCGCAGCTGAACCGGAGCACATTCCTGCGCAGCCTGACCGATTGGTCGCAGTTGTTCAGTAACTTTGCGCTGGGCGCCGCGGCGGTAAATCTGCTGCACTGATGAGCCGAGCAATGCCTGTTACAGAAGATATAAGACCGGGCGAAGCGGAACTTAC
>DASVGP010000026.1:0-10399 GCA_036379475.1 Bryobacteraceae bacterium
AAGGAGGCCGGGTCAACTTCTACGATCCTCGCCTGGCCGAATTGCTAAGAGCAGAGATCAGAACGCTTAAGAAGGCGCTGCCGGATCTCAAAGGCGTCAATCTATGGTTGGCAGAGGGCTCCGGAGGTGTTGGAGATATAACGGCTCAGGAGCTTCAGCGCAATAAGGAGTGGGAAAAGCCATTAATTGCCGCTTTCAACGAAGTCATTCGTGAGCTTGACATCGGGGGTATTCTATTCGCGCATCACTACCTTCATACCGTAAGAACGCACCGAAATGTCTACGAAATGATGGCGGATTTTCCTGAGCTGATTCTCATGGACGATATTACCTGGCCCGAAGAGGATATGCTGCATCCGTTCCTCGGCTACCTGCCGCAATCGGACCGGCGGCTGTTCTTCCAGACAAATCCAACGGCACTGAATTTTTTGCTCGATACAGAATACATAGGCGAGGGTATACTGCCAAGCGTTTATCCGCGATGGTGGCAGCACAACATTCGAGAAGCTGCCCGCAATGGAGCGCAGATCGCCATGGGTAGAACCTTCTTTTGGGATGGCGGCTACACAGATATTAACTTCAATAGATTAAATGCGCATATGTTTGCCAGCTTCTGCTATAACCCGGATGCTGATACTCGAGAAGTATTCAATCGGGCGGCCCGTGAAATGTTCGGGAATCGCGTACCGGCGAGACTTCTCGACGTCCTTTGGGAAACAGAACCGATTATCAAAGACGTGATTGGCATCAACGGAGTGGATTCGCTTGGCCATTCTCGCTTCCCAAGGCCCATATACATCGATGTTGTATATACGCCACAAGGCAATGCGATGAAAGCGGTGGATGACCTGTTTTCCCCACCCGGAACAGCTCTTTATCCGCCGCTAACCGACGGTCTCAATAATTACAAGCAATGGCGCTGGCAGAATAAAACCATCAGCAAACCTGCCGCGGAATACATTACGAGAAAAAAGAAGTGCGTCTCCTGGATCGAGGGGATACTTCCCGACGTGCATCGGCTCTCAGTAAAATTGAAGTCGAACCACCGCAAGCTGTTTGTCCAGGGCTATGAGCTTCTGGCAGCTTTGGCAAAGGGCATGGTGCTGTTCGTGGAAACAGCTCATGTCCATCACGAATGGGCGCATGCCAAATCCATAAGTGACCAGACAGCTCGCCTCCGATTTCGGGAATTAGCTGAGCGCTTCCGAGCGCAAGCTGCCCAAACACCGAAGAACCCATTCCTTTACCAGGAGCGGATGACTGCGTTCGCGGAATTCATCGAGCGCGATCTACCGCGGATTGGAAGAGATGCCGACAAATCTTGACGCGGTGCTCAGAAATCGGGCAGACGCCCACTGTTCTTGCTCGGCCCAGTTCTGCACAATTCACATGTTGCGCCGACGCTTATCTCTGAGGGCTGTCTAGAATGCCCCAGCATGAAAGCAAGCCAGATGAAAGGTACAAAATGAGTAGTGAAACAGGGCAGGCCGCCAGCCGTCGCGGTTTTCTGAGGAAGTCGCTCGTGGCGGCCACCTCGGTTCCTCTGGTGGCGGAGGTCGGCCAAGGGACGTCCGAACGTCTCATGAACCCACAGGATCCGCTGCTCGCTGACGTCGATGCCGCGCATAAGCAGAAAATGAGCTCAGAGGCCATCCAGGTCTACAAAGTCGCACGAGGCTTTCTGTTGGAAACTCCCGCGTATTCGGTTCGGTATGAGAAAAGCGCGGTGCCCTCGCTCGACATTCTCCGGGAAGGAATGAAGGTGTTTCGAGTGCCGCTGGTTTCTGGTGTCAGTTCCATAGACCACGACGAACGCCTTGAGAGCATAAGCGCTGGGCCAATCGAAAAGGTAGCACCAGACCAGTATGTAATCAAAGTTCGGGCACGAAGCTCGCTCTGGCACGCCCATGATTTTCAATGGATTTTCTTCCCCGGACATATGGAGTTTCGACAGCGTGTCCGAGGTACCGCTCGACTGGGACGATGTTATTTTATTTCTAACGGCATCTCCGGACCCTATAGCAACGGTACCAGCCCAGGTGTCGATGCCAATACGGCCATCTTTGCTGATCAATACTTTTCACCCGCTGTCAATCTGGCGGACGAATACTACTTCACGATCGCTTGTCCGCAATCCGTGGGTATACTACCCGAAACGGCGCGAAGTGGCTATCATCCTATCGAATGGACAGGCGATTCCGCACCTCCTCCACTACTTCTGAGCTTTCGTAACGAGAATTCCTGGACAAGCGTGGGCATCGGCGCTCCTCCCGGATCCTATCTTTTCAACGCATTGGAATACACTGGTTCTCGCTATGCCGGTGCGTCTTTTTACGTGGATTATTTGGGTTATCGCACACCTAGCGAGGGCTTCTCATTACCTACGCTGGCTCTTCACTTCGGATATAGCGAATATGAAACTCTTGAACGGTTTGTCAATTGGCTTGACACGAGGGACTTTTCCACGGCACGGAAAGTCGGCGACATCCGTTGGCATCACCATCCTATTTTTTGCGGCTGGGGGGAGCAGATAAACCAGGTACGTGTGCACGGCGGCGCGCCTCACGATTTCTGTACTCAGCGGAATTACGAAAACTGGCTGGCCACACTCGACGCGAGAGGCCTTCCCGTGGGTACGGTCATCGTAGATGATAAGTGGCAAAAGCATTATGGCACGTTCGAAGTGGACGAGAAGAAGTGGCCGGACATGAAGGGCTTCATTGCCTTGCAACACTCGAAAAACCGGCACGTACTACTCTGGGTGCCTGGCTACGAGACCGAGGGCCTCGATCAATCCTTATGCGTTCTGCAAGAAGGCAAGCCGGTAGCGGCCGATGTAACTAACCCGCGTTATGAGCAGTTCCTGCGCGATCGAGTCAGGTATCTCATCCAAAGTTTGGGCGTAGACGGCTTCAAAGAGGACTGGATCGGCGGGGTTACGCAGAAGCCGAACGTGAGACTGCACAAGCCCATAATTGGCATTGAGTTCGAAAGGCGCTTCCAGCTCATTCTTTATGATGAAGCTCACCGTTGGAAATCAGATGCAATGGTGGAAACCCAGACGCCCAACCCTCTTTTTCGAGAATCGGCCGACGTTCTGCGCCTAAACGACGTATGGAGCGGCGCTCGGAGCGTGATGCAGATGATGAGACGCCGCGCGCGCATCGCGCATCTTGCTGGCTGGCCATTGGTGGATTGTGACAACGCTGCTGCTACAAACCTGGAGGAATGGTGGCGCTATGCGCAGGCGCAGCCTTCGATCGGCATTCCATCACTCTATGTCGTCACGCGGATGGAAACAACTCTAGAAACCGTGCCCGATTACGATTGGGTTTATCTGGCGATGCTCTGGAGACGTTACCTCGAAGGGATTGCGGTCCAAGAGATCTAAGCTACCCCAAATTATGGCTAAATAAGATGGTCCAAAACGTCAGATCCTGTCAATCATTAGTGACGCTGAGGGGACTGAGTTCCGACCAGAAGAAAGGAAGAAAGTGTTACCTTCTTGGATCGAGGAGTATAAACCAGATCACTTTAACAATTCCAGGCGTTAACATTTAAAAGAGATCGTTCAGAAAGGCGTTACTTTCTGTGGGGTCATCCCCGGCCAGCAGGCCGGGGCGCTTGAGAACATCTTCGTACTCAAGCGCCAACGCAACGGAACGTTGAGACGGAAGCAGCTTTCGGCAAACGGGCGAACTAATTGGTGCGAAGCGCCACGGTTGGAACGCAAGCCGGCCAGCAATACATTCGTGTCAAAGATTAGCTCACGCGTGAGCGATCGTCATTTGCGCCGAACGTCGGTTCTGCTTCAGTTCGGTTTTCCATCTTCGCCAGCTTCTGACTCGAGGATGCGTTTGGCGGCCAATTTCACGTAGTGATCCGCCACCGGGCCGGTTGTGTACCCATACTGACCTGCAGGCGTTTGCCCATTTCGGTTTCCGCCTCGGGACCCTCGGTTTGGTTATCCCATAACCGCGTCCTTTCATGCTCGACCGCGCGCTTTATGATCTCCTTTTCAGCGATCGAGTATTCACCCGGCTGTGATGTGATACCACCACCGGCGAGCACTTCTTGTAGCGCTGGATAGCAGTGGTTCCAAATAGACTCGCGGGTCTGCCCGCCGAACATTTTAAAGTCGATACGGCCCTCATCATCGAGCGTGAAGTCCGCAATGAACGTTCCCAACGGGACAAGCCATTCTGCATGTGCGCCCATTCGTCCAATTGAACCAGCGCGTCCCGCTTGCTTTCGGCCTGTACTACGGAGAAATCGCCATTCGGCCAGCGGCAAAGGTACAAGCCTTCTGCCCAAGCATCCAGATCCTCATCCGTCGCCGTCGCCGAATCGCCTTCCAACTCATCAGCAACGGAATCATCGTCGGCATCTTCGTCTTCCAAACCCGTGTAGGATATTTCATGAGTTTCAATGCCCAGTTCGTCGAGCACCGAATTTTGACCGATGAAATACATCAACGCGCTTTGCGGTCCCTCGATGAATTCGTCGGTACTGAGCTCGCGTGACGCTTGGCCCTCGTATTGAATGCTCGGCGGACCCTCTGCGTAAGCCCGGCGCGCGGTTTGGACGAGTTTTTCCTCATGCTCATGTGTCCCAGTTTGTTCAATCGGTTTCTGACCGGTGCATCCGCTCATCGATATAGGCGCAGACGCGCGCCGCTACAAGTTCTGCAAGCTGATCCAGATTGAGCTGTACAACGCTTGCGGATTTGGGAAACGTCGCGGGCACTTTCGCCTCATGCGATAGATCGGACTGCCCACTAAGGCGGTGCTTGAGATCTGAGATAAGCGAATCCACGTCCGGATCACTTTCCCGCAAGGCTTCCACTCGTTGAATTCCGTGGCAAACCGTCGAGCGGTCCCGACCGTTGTAAAACCGGCCGATGACTGTAGTCGTCCAGCCGCCGACACGCTTGACGAGGTACATCGCGACCTGGCGGTTGAAACAGGCGGGCTGCGAATTTCCCAAACCGCGGGTCGCTCCGAGGCGCGCGGAAACGACGGCATCGATCTCTGCAAGAGAAATGCGGCGGTGTTGCGCTAAACCGCGTACAAACGATACAGTTGCCATTTATGCCCCCTTTGCCGCCAACGCGGCGGCTGGCTGAATCAATATGTGGCTGCCGCCGGAAACGATTCGGGCCGGACAAGCCGGCCACAGTGCCCGGACCAGATCCAGCCAGCGTTCCAGCCGTTCTCTGAATCGTCTTGGCCGGGCGTAATCGGTGCTTCCCAGTTGACCAGCCAGGCCGAAATCCCCGAAAATCGGCACCCGCTCGGGGCCTTTTGCCGTGAAACAGCGGTATGAAAGCCACATGAACAGATCCAACGCTGCAGGCGAGGAAGAGAGCGCCTTAGCGGCTTCGAGGTCCGTCGGAATTGCGTGAGCCGTCACCTCGCGGAAAAATTCATCACTCAATACAATTTCGTTTTCAAAACCGCCCGGCAAAGTGTCCTGGTTCAGATCGCGCGATCGCCATAGTCCCACAGCGCCCGAAGCGGCCGCCTTTCCTGCCTCGCCAAGGCTCGCCGGTAACTAAACAGAACGTGCCCACCTTGGCGAAGTTTCGTGCAATGAAGAAGACGGAACGCGATGAGCTGACGACGAACGGGACGGAAGCCGGGCCCCAGTTGTTGCCACGGCCCCAACAGCCGCAGAGGACTTGATGGCGATGCGCTCCGAGTCCGTTTATCAAATCGAGTGCTTATGTGGCCGAACGTTTGAGCGGCCAAGGGATGAATCATTTACGTGTCCCTCATGCGGGCGCATTCTGGTGATCGATTTTCGCGGCACCAAGACCGCGTCCACCACAAAGCCCGGTGAAGGAGAAGAAACACCATGTCATTTAATTCCCGCGACGACGAATTGATATTCGCCATTCGCGCAGACACGCGCCGGCAGGACGCTCGCATGCTCCGCGAAATGGGGTCGCATGCTCTATGCACGTGCTCGTCCGAGGCCGGAAATTCCGAGCACCGCCCAAACTGTCCTGTGTTCGTTTGGAAGAGCGCCGCTCGCGCCCTCGATTTGTTAGCGGAGCAGTGATGGTCAAGATTTCCAAGCCGCTTTCGTCAGGTAAGGTCTCATCTTACTTCAAGGAAGAGTACACGTCCGCGAGTCAAACGTACTACTCCCAACAGGGGCAAAGGATTGGGCAGTGGCACGGAATACTCGCCGCCGAGATGGGCTTCACCGGAGACGTCGGCGAGAGGGAGTTTCAGCGGCTTGCCGAGGGGCAGGACCCGCGCACCGGCGTGCAAGTCATCCAGCACCGCGACACGATCAAAACGAAAAGCGGCGAAGAAGTCGGCCATCGGGCGGCATGGGATCTGACGTTTTCGCCACCAAAATCTATATCGCAAACGGCGCTGGTCGGAGGCGACGAACGGGTCCGGGAGGCGCATCGAAGGGCCGTGCAGGTTGCGCTCAACGCGACAGAAGAATACGTCCAGGCACGTATGGGAGGCGATCATGCGCCGCAGACTACCGGCAAATGGATTGCCGCAACCGTCGAGCACGATACCGCCCGGCCCGTGGATGGGTATCCAGCGCCGCAGCTTTACACGCATGTTGTGGCCTTTAATATGACCGAATCGGAAGGCAAGTTTCGATCGCTCGATCCACGGGAACTATACCGCGTGCAGTCGATGTCTACGGCAATATATCGTGCCGAACTCTCGCGGAATGTCCGCGAGCTTGGCTACGAACTGGAGCACCGCGATGGCCATGCCTTCGAGATCAAAGGTTACACGGAGGAGTATCTCGAAGCTGACAGCGCTCGTAGCAAACAGATTAAGCACGGGCTACAGGAACTTGGGGTCACAGGTGCTGAAGCAGCCGAGCGGGTTGCCCATCAGACCCGAGACCGCAAATTGCATCTTTCGGCGACAGAAACGCGAGCGCTGCATCGTGCAGTGGCGGCCGAGTTTGGCCATCAACCGGACCAGGTAGTTGCCGCGGTCAGGCTGCGTGGAACGCACCGGGAAATTGCCAGCGACGACAAGAACCAGATTGCACACAGTGCGATCACTTTTGCTAAACACCGTCTCATTGAGCGCCACGCCGTGATGGACGAATACGAAATCATGCGCGACGCATTGAATTACGGTCAGGGATCGCTACGCTTCGAAGATGTCCGCCAAGCCGTCCGGCAACGTGTACAAACGTCCGGCGAGTTCATCGAAGTTGATCATTACCGGCGCTGTGCCCCCGGCCGTCGCTTCACCACTTCTCAAATGCTTCGGATGGAGCGCGAGAGCATTGAACGGGTGCGCGCAGGAATGGGCGCCGCCAGCATGATCGATTCTAGGTCTCATGAGCGGCATATTGCCCAGCGCTTTCCCGAACTGAATGACGACCAGCGGAATCTGCTTCTAAACGTGCTGCAGTCCCGCGATCGAGTTCTCGCCGTTCAAGGCGGCGCCGGAACCGGCAAATCGACAGCGCTCGGCGCGATCCGCGACTTAGCGGCACAGCGCGGATATACGGTCCAGGGCTTGGCGCCGACATCGAAAGCTGCTCAGGAAATGGGGCGCTCCGGCATCTCCGCGGAAACCTTGCAGCGATATCTGCTCCGAGGTGCAAGTGCCGGCGATCAGCCACGGTTCTACTTCCTAGATGAAACCAGCCTTGCTTCCACGAAGCAGGTACATGAATTTCTATCGAGGCTCTCGGACCGTGATCGTGTGCTGCTCGTGGGCGATACGCGCCAGCACCAGGCCGTGGAGGCCGGGCGCATCTTCGAGCAACTCCAAAGAGCCGGGATGCAGACGTTCCGGCTCGATCAGATCGTCCGTCAAAAAGGCGAACAATTAAAGCATGCCGTCGAGCGGATGGCGGCGGGCCAGATTTCAGATGGACTATCGTTACTCGATCAGCAAGGCCGAATCCTCGAATTTGCGAACCGGAGTGAGCGTTTCCAGGCAATCGCCCGCAGTTATGTAGCCGACTCGCAAAGCACGCTTGTCGTCTCGCCCGATAACGAGTCGCGCCGCGAACTGAACCAGGCCATTCGCGACCAGCTCCGGGCCGCCGGACGGCTGGGCGACGATGGGTACTCCGCTCGCGCCTTACAGCCGCGCCAGGATCTCACCGGTGAGGACCGGAAACTCGCAGCGGCCTACCGGATCGGCGACGTGATTCGCTTTCACCGGGACAATCAAGCCGCGGGCGCCGCTCGCGGCGATTACGTGACGGCGACTGGGATCGAGCGCGACGGCAACATGCTCACAGTACGGTTCCAGGACACAGCCCGCGTCGTGACTTATGATCCGCGCCGTGCCTTCGGCGTGCAGATATATGAGCCTGCGGAACGCGCCCTTGGTGTCGGAAAAAGAATTCAATTCACGGCTCCTTGGAATGGTCGTCGCATCGCGAACCGTGAAACCGGTAGAGTTACAGCACTCGAAGCGGACGGAGCCGTTACGGTTCAGTTGGATCGTTCAGGCCGCAAGCTGAGCTGGCATCTCGCCGAGATGTCGCATGTCGATTACGCTTACGCGATGACCAGCCATTCGGCTCAGGGGATCGGGTGCTCATTCAGATTGATGCAACCGATTCGCGCACCCGCACGCTCGCGGACAAAGCGCTGGCCTATGTCTCGCTTTCGCGCGCCCGTTACGAGGCCGAGATTTTCACTGATGATAAGCAGCAGCTCGAAAAGACGTTGAATCGCCAAGCCGAGCGACCGACGGCGCTTTTTGAGGAGCAATTATCCGAGTACCGCCGCTCGCGGCCGGTGCCCGAGCGCGCTATCGCCTGATTTTATGCCCCCTTCAAATCTCGAACTTCTTCTACCGGCCGTCCGGTCGATTCAACGATTCCTTGAGGACGATGAGATCTCCGAAATCATGCTCAATCCCGGAAACCGCGTCTTTATCGAACGCAACGGAACGATGTATGAGGTCACCGATCAGGTGGACTTCACGCGCTTTGATTTGTCATTTGCCGCGCTTACTGTGGCACGGCTGGTTGACCAGAACATCGATGAAACCAGGCCGCTACTCGACGCGCGCCTGCCGGATGGCTCTCGCATTGCGATTGCCCTTCCGCCCGTTTCGGTCGATGGAACTGCTATGACCATTCGCAAGTTCCGGAGCCGGCGATTTACCTTGGACGAACTGGTAAGCGCCGGGTCGATGCCGCCGGAGGTCGCGGATTTTTTATCTGCCGCCGTTCACAACCGCCGCACGATCCTCATCAGTGGCGGCACGGGTTCCGGAAAAACGACGTTGCTCAACGCGCTCATGGGGCGCATCAATTCCTCGGAGCGGCTTGGCGTCATCGAGGACACGCCAGAGCTGCAGCTTTCACGCCCGAACGTCTTCCGGTTTCAATCGCGCCGCGAGCAGAAAGGCATCGAGGAGATCTCGATTCGCCAACTGGTGCAGGCGGCGCTTCGGCACCGGCCAGATCGCATTCTCATCGGCGAGGTACGCGGCGCGGAGGCTTGAGACCTCTTGCAAGCGTTGAACACCGGGCACCCCGGCTCGCTGTGCACCATTCACGCCGAAAGCCCGCACCAAGCTCTTTCGCGCTTGGCGGCGCTCACCTTGCAGGCAAATACTGAGATGCCCTACCGCGCGATTCAAACCGAAATTGGTAGCCTCGTCTCGATTGTCGTGCAGGTCGGACGCAGAGAAGCCGGGCAGCGACGCGTAATGGAAGTCATCGCAGTGCAACAATTCGATGCGGACTGCGGCCAGTATAAAGCCAACACGATGTTCCATTACGAGCGCGCAGCTGGCGCCTCCCTCTGAAATTGGGGTTTTGTCCAGCGCTATTCTGCTAAAGGCAACATTGCCACTGAGTAAGCTAACGGCTGGATCGGATGTCCCGGTAAGAGCCGAGCACTCAAACACGATTGAGAGCTTACTCTCCGGGCTCGATATACCAATGGAAGCAGCAATCACAGCTCTTTTTTAATTGGCCGTTCGGCGACACGGGCGGCTGCACAAGGGTAACATCTTATGCCTGAACCCTGTGTGGTAACTGAGTCGCGCTGGCCATGCGGCTTGCCCGCCGAAAGTCGACTACAGCAAGCGTCACAACTCCAATCGTAAAGATGGCGAGCAGAAAGCTACCGGTTCCCGGCAACCCGTACGTCGTAAAATTTGCCAGTTGCTTTTTGCCCAATATCACCGGCATAAACGGCGCGATCTTGACCGGAGCGCTGGGATCCAGGTTGTGGCCGAATGTGTAGAGCTGCAATATATATCTGGCGAATGCGAATACGGAGACGTAGACTGTAAGGGCCACCAGATCGACCAGCCCACGCAGGTCTCCGAGTGCTGCCTGCCGCAGCGTCAGCAGCACGAGAACACCAAATACAAAAGGGATCCAATCGAGGTCCACAAACTCACTGCGATCCAGTTTGCGCATG
>DASVGP010000027.1:0-42311 GCA_036379475.1 Bryobacteraceae bacterium
CATCACGCTGGGAACTTGCTTCGGCTGCACGCGAAACGCCAGCGAGAAAACTTCTCTCTTGCCGTCGAAAACTTTCAGCGTATGGTCTCCCATGGCGAGATTGCTCAAGGTGGCGGCGCCGTCTGTAAGATCCACCGGTGCGCCATTGTCGACCACAAGGCGGCCGGCTTTCAAAGCGGAGGAGAAGTGGAGCTGAGGCAGCACCGGCTGCAAAGCAAAGGCGATTTTCACCGGCTGGGAGGCTTCGGGCTTCACAGTGAAGGTTTGGGCGCCGGAGACGTATCCGTCTGCCGCGGCGATGGCGGTATGCGGCCCGGGCTTCAGACGGAGCGAGGCTTGCACCGGCTGTCCATCCACTGTGAACGTTGCACCCGGCGCATTCGCGCTGAGCGATACGGCAACGGCAGCAGGCGCGGCGTTCGGTAACCCGTGCCGGAAGACAAAGAATGCGGCGATCGCAATGATAATCGCGGCCACC
Source organism: Bryobacteraceae bacterium (assembly GCA_036379475.1). Taxonomy (GTDB): domain Bacteria; phylum Acidobacteriota; class Terriglobia; order Bryobacterales; family Bryobacteraceae; genus Bog-105. The sequence continues at coordinate 479 of DASVGP010000027.1, forward strand.
ACTGCTCCCGTAAGGATGGGCAGTTTGGATTTCGGCTTTGATTTCCGCGGCTCCGCAATCTCCGGCGGTGGTTCGGGTGCAGGGAGCGGAGCCGGGCTCTCGGCGGCGAGCACCACAGTCGCCGAAGCCGGTAGCTCACTCTGTGGGGCGGGCTTCAGTCCGCTTGGAGTTTTAACTCCGACCGCCGTTTCCACAGGCTTCTGCGCTGCAACCAGTTCCGGCGCCTTCGCAGCAGATCCCTGCTTATAATTCTCGATAAGCGAGGCCAGACTCCGGGCAAGCGGGTTGCTCCGCTCCAATTCGAGCGCCTCTTTGACCAGAGGCTCAGCGGCCTCGCGGTCGCTCGCGAGCAGCGCGCGTCCCCGTTCCACCAGCGCTCCCACCAGCGCAGTCCGTACCGCGGTATTCCGCTCGTCCAGCCGCTCCGCTTGACGCAATTGCGTCACCGCCGCTTCGGAATTTCCGCCGGCGAGATGGGCACTGGCGCTCTCGAGCAGCCGGGCGGCCTCGGCGCTCCGCCGAATACCCGATTCGGCCAGCAGCGCAAGGCCTTGCACCTCCCGATCGTCGGGAAACTCCTGCAGCGCAGCGGCCGCAGCTTCCTGCGCCGAGGCGTATTCGCCTGCGGCAAAATGCTGTTCGATCTGCTCCACCCAGCGCGTCTTCGACTGCTCGGTTTGCAAATGATAGGGGGAACCGGTCTCTGCCATCCTCTACACGGGTGTATCGGCAGTATATACCCTTCGCTTTACGCCCGCTTTCGGCTACCGCGCCGCAGCTCCAAAATCAGGTGCATCACCAGCATCTCGATGCGGTCGCGGACTGCGACATAAACGTCCTCTTTGGCCCCGATCGGATCGTCCACATCCCAATCGCGCAATTCCGCCGCCAGCCGCCCCGAAATGCGCGTTCCGCTCATGTTGACGATCAGATCGAGGCCGCGCGTGTCAATGGCGGCGAGGTCCTTGGGAAACTGAGTCTCCAGGCGGATATTTTTCGCTTCCATTACCTTCTTGGTCAGCGGCTGAACGATGGCCGCCGGCGCCAGACCCGCGCTCATCGGTTCCATGACGTCAGCGCCATATTTCCGCGCAAACCCCTCCGCCATTTGACTGCGGCACGAGTTGCCAATACAGAGAAACAGCACTTTTTTCACGTCACTTCAGTTTAGCGGGGCGGGCAACGTTGGGCAGGTCAAAACAGCAACCGTCCCCTATTCGCTCTGTCTCACGCATGGGGTTCAGTCCACCCGATGCCCCCGATTCCCCTTTTCCCTCATCTATTATTCGTCGCCTCTAGCATCTGCCGCGCAACGAGATATGCCGGCACGGAGCAGAGCACGAAGAAAAGCACCAGGAATGGAGCATAATCGTTGACGAAGGTCGTGAAAGGTAGTATCCCTAACCTAATTATCCCGAATCCGAGCGCCATCATAACCGTTTGCGAGTACAAGAACATCGCAACAGTGAATCGAATCGCGCAGGGCTTGGGCCGTGCGCGCGCCAAACGCGCCCAGCAGACTAGCGGCCCGAGCACTACTCCGCAATATGCAAGAGCAGTATAGGGCACCAACACTGTGTGAAAAGATATGCCCAGGAAGACGGCGGCCGTTCCCATAAAAATAGCAGCCCCAATGGAGTGTGCAATGAACGCCATTAGCGTCCAAGTGACCCAGACTCCCAGGCTCGATCTGTTCGCACCCCGGTTGCCGCCCGTGTTGCTATTCCACGTGTTGTCACTCATGGAGTAGCCCAACTTTTGACGGCAGGGAGCGTATAGTTCTTGAAGAAGTAAGCTCCGAAAGCTGCATCGACAGTCCGGCCGGCGACCACACCAGCGGCCAAAAGCAAACCGGTCGCTGTGCGGACCGGATGGGCTTGCGCGGTCGCGAGCAGCGGAACCGAGAGCAAGAGCGCGAGAAAACCGGCCGTGGAGGCCATATGGAGATTAACGGACCCGATTATACCTGTTGTCGTTGACGGCGGTTCGATAATAGAAGAGGTTTATGGCGACCAATGAACAGCGCACGTGCGCGATGTGCGGACAGCCGCTGCCGTCCGGGTCGAAACTCACGAAGACCAACATAGCGCGAGAAGAGGCCGAACGCAACGGCTGGGCGGGCCAACAAAACTCTGACGATACAGTGACTGTGGACATGTGCCTGCAGTGTCAGATTCGGCGATCAAAGATCTCTTCCTAGCGCGTCTCGGCGACCGCAATCGCTACTGCCTGATATAGCCCCTGGATGCGGCAATCATTCACGGAGACACGCCCCGGGTGCTGTAAGTTATAAGTACTGGGGAAATCGCTGCTGCAATTCGTCGACTATTGCGGCTTGCGCGCCCTACATGTATTCCGGCTGTTCGATTCCCAGCACCTCGAGCGTCGCCAGTAATTGGCTGCGGACATAGGTGGTCAGCCAGAGCAGCACGGCTCGGCGGTCGCGGTCTTCCTCCGCGATCACGGGTTGTTCGTGATAGAAATTGTTGAACGCCTGAGCAAGCTGAAAGGCATATTTGGCCACATGGGCCGGCTCGCCGGAAGCGATGGCGCGCTCGATCACGCTGCCGCTCTTGGACGCGAGCAGCAGAACCTGCCACAAGGTCTCGTTCTCAAATACGCGCTGGAGCATGCCGGGCGTGAGCACGGCGGCAAAATCCGGAAGCGCTTCTCCGCGCGCGGCATATTTGCGTAAAATATTGCCCGCCCGCACTGCAGCATATTGCACGTAAGGGCCGGTTTCGCCCTCGAAGCTGAGCGCTTCCTGGAAATCAAAGGCGATCACCGAATTGCGCGTGAACTTGAGCATGAAATAGCGCAGCGCGCCGACGGCGATCTGCCCCGCGACGCGGCGACGCTCGCGCGCATCCGCTTCGGGATGCCGATCCTCGACTTCGGCCAGCGCGGTTTCGATCAGCTTATCGATCAGGTCGTCTGCTTTCACGCCCAGACCCTTGCGTCCCGAAACTTCGATATAGGGGCGCTGCCGATCCTCTTCGGAAAGCTCAATGCCGAGTTCGGCGCAGGTGCGCGGGGAAAGCGCCACCATTTCGTAAGAAAAGTGAACCGACGCCTGGGCTTGTTCGGTAAAGCCGAGCGCGCGCAACCCGGCCGCCACCACATCCTGCAAATAAGCCTGCCGCGAATCGATCACATTGAAGACTTTTGAGCCCCTTCCGAAGGCCGGAGAGCGTTCCTGGGCAGGCCGGTCCGTGGTTACCCAAATGCGATGGCCGTCGGCGTACTCCGACCAAGGGCGGTAATAGAAATCCTTCCCCAGCAGGCCGAATTTCCAGAGCTGGTAGGCGATGTCTTTGCCCACATACGTAACGGTCCCGTTCGAGCGCACGATCACCTTGCTGCCAGCTTCGGAATCGTCCGTGGGGTCAGGGCTTTCGCGGAAAGCGTGGCCAGGCATCACCCAGCAACCGCTATTCTTTCCTTCGGTTTCCAGGTAAACAGCGTTGTGTTGCTTTAGCAATTCAAAAGCACTCGCCCAAAAGTTCAAGTGAAGGATTTCGCTTTCGCGCGGAAGCAGATCGTATTCAATGCCCAGCCGGTACATGGTCCGCAGATGCGCATGGACGATGGCATCGGCGACGAGATGGCTGATTTCCGCCAGCTCGCCGCTCCCTGCTTCGATGACGTGAAGAGTCTCGGCGCGCCAGGCGAGCGTTTCCGGATGACTCTGATAGTGCGCCGAGATGGCCGCATAGAGATCCCAGCAGAGATAATCGAAACGCACGTCGGGATTGCGAATGGAAGCCTGAATCTCGGCCGGCTTCTTGTTTTCCAGATGGTGGAACGCGGCGACCACATCGGCCACCTGGACTCCGGTGTTGTCGATGTAATTCTGCACCTCGACAAAACGGCCGCGAGCCCGCAGCATGCGCACGAAGGTGTCGCCCAGGACGGCGTTGCGCAAATGCCCGATATGGGCGGCTTTATTGGGATTGATGTTGGTGTGTTCGACGATGATTTTTTCTACCGGCTCGCGGGCTTCAGAGGGCGGCGGATGAAGCAGAGAAGCTGCATAGACGCCGCGGTCGAGACGCACGTTGATATAGCCGTTGCCGGCGATTTCGAAAGCGGAGATGCCCGGAATAGCGCTGATTCCGGCGGCTAAGTCTTGGGCGATCTGACGCGGCGGCCGACGGAGTTGCCGGGCGAGCTGGAAGGCCACGGGAATGGCGAATTCCCCGAAGGCGCTCTGCTTCGGTTGTTCAAGCGCGACTTTAACAGTCAGGCCGAAGCGCGAGGCCAGCTCTTGCTCGACCGCCGACGCCAACTGACTTTCGATATCTTCAAACATCGATTCCCAGTATGCCCGAGGGCGTCCGATGGCACCGGCCCGTTACAATCGAGGTGTGCCCCAAGTGACCTTTTTGCCGGAAAATAAGACTGTCGAATTCGAGCAAGGGAAACTTCCCTATGCCGAGCACGGCCTGCGCGAGTCCCTACTCGATGTCGCGCTGAATTCCGGCGTCCACCTGGATCATGCTTGCGGGGGAAGCTGCGCCTGCACCACTTGCCATGTCATCGTGATCGAGGGCGAGGAAAATCTTTCCGAAGCCGAGGACGACGAGCTGGACCGGCTGGACATGGCGGCCGGCTTGACGCTGCACTCGCGGCTCGGCTGCCAGGCGGTGGTGAAAGGCGATGTCAAAGTCGAGATTCCCGCCTGGAACCGCAACTACATCAGCGAAGGCGGCAGCTCCACGCTGGCGGCCAATGCTACACCGTTCCAGGAACGCTGAAGCGGGATGCAGGCAGACCACAAAAAAACGATGGTCTGCCCCACTATTTCCCGTTCAGGTGGTAACGCGCGAAATCTTTCAACTCTTCGTAATTGAGTTTCACCTTCGGCAACTGAGCCGTCGCGTATTGCTTTAAAGCCGGGTCCGTCGCATGGTCGGCGGCGTCTTGAAAGGCATCGGCTTCACGGTTGGCACTGTCGGCCTCCTCTTTCAGAAAGGCGCGGTCGAACTCCTGCCGGTATAGCTTCGCCTGCACGCCAATTATGTGATTTCCGGCTTTGTTGATGCCTTGCGGGAGCGTGAGGTTCAGCTTCTTCGCGACCTTCTGCAGATCCTGATAGTCGGCGGTCTGCTGGTCGGTGATCTGCGTCGATAGTTCCCGGACGTCGCGATTCGCCGAATGCGTGTCCACCATCCTGGACAGATTGACTTGCAGCATCTGTTCCTGAGCCACGGTATTCACAAAATCCTGCGCGCTGAAAGCATGAGCACGGGCATGGGGACGGGCGTGCCGACGGGCGGTAAACGCCGGAGTGCACAACAAAGCCCCGCAAGCGAGGCAGGTCAAAATTGATCGGTAAATTTTCGTGTTCGTCATGAATCAACTATAGTGTAAGCCGAATATAAGCCAGCGTAACCCAAAACGTCAACCAAACACCGGGCGCACCCGCATGCCGTTCTTCATCTCGGCATCGCTGGGAGAAACCACGCGATCGGCAACGCGGTCTCCGGATTGGAGACCGGAAAGAATCTGCACATCGTTAATATCGCTTACGCCGGCTTTAACCGGAGTCCAGCTCAGATGGTCACCTACCAGCTTGTAGACACCTTGCCGGCCATTGAGCGTGCGCAGCGCCGCTTTCGGCACCGCAAGCGCGTTTTTGGCCACCTGAGAAATAATGACGGCATTGATACTCACCCCCGGCAGCAGATCGTGGCGGGGATTATCCACGATAGTGGTGACCTTGCCTACGGTGCGCGTGCCCAGGGCGGTAATTTCGGTCGGGAGCTTCTTAACCTGGCCGGTCCAGGTGCGGTCGGGCAGAGCATCCCAGGTAATCAGGACCGGCATCCCCTTCGCCACACGCCCCAGATCCGGCTCGTCGATGTAGACGGTGACCTTCACCTGATCGAGCTTGCCGATCTTGGCCACGAGTGTTCCCGGCTGCAAATAGGCGCCCACTTTTAGATCGAACTGGTAAACCGTTCCCGAAATCGGAGCACGCACGCTGCCCAGCCGGATCTTGTGGCGTGCCAGGTCAACCGCGGCCTGGGCATCGCGCAGCTTGGCTTCGGCCACAGTTTTTTCGCTAGCGGTGGCCAATGTCTTGCGCTGATCCTCCAGCGCGGAAAGCTGCAGGCTGGCGGTATGGACCTTATCCTGGGCGTCCTGCAACTGCACTTTGGTTGCAGCCTGGCTGGCATAGAGGCGCTGGGTTGAGGCGCAATTGCGCTCGGCCACCTGGAGCGCGGCTTGGGCGCTCTTGATCTTATCGTTCACGTCGGCTAAAGCCGCGGCCTTGCCGCCGTGAGAGAGCGAAGCGAGATCCGCACGCGCCTCTTGCTCAGAGGCGAGCGCCGCGGCCAACGCCGATTGCTCCGCGGCGGTATCCAGATCCACGAGCGGCTGCCCTTTCACAACGTTATCTCCCCGCTGCACATCCACGGCGCGTACCACACCGGCGGATTCGGCGCGCGCGGCGGCCCATTCGGCCGGCTCGGCTATGCCGTTGGTGGAGACCGTGCTCTCGATGGTCATGCGGCCCGCGGTATCGAAGTGAATCTGCGGGCCGGATCCATCACGGTCCAAACCCCACCACAGAAGCAGCGCAATCGGGAGCAGCAAAATGAGCCAATATCGATTCATCTCGTGAGACTGGTAGAAACTCTCGTACACAATTGTGACAGAGGGATTAAACAGACAGGAGCAGAAGGCGCTGGGCGCTAGACTGAAACGTTTATGCCGCGCTATCGGATTCACCGCATGAAGGAGGCGCCGCGCGAAAATTTTCGCTGGGCAGCCCACACTGGAGGACTTGCCATTGTCAAGAACAAAGATTATGATTTTGACGGAGAAGTCGAGGCGGCAGTGACGTATGCCGCCTGGAAAGCGCTGCTTGCCGAAGGGCGCGCACTTCGCCCCGGCGATCTTCTGGAGGCGCTTGGCCCGCAAGGTGAGCCAGGCGAACTTGCAATCGCCAAATACATCGGGTTTGAACCTGCCAAATGGTATGTGCCGGAGGCCAAACCCGATTCGAGCGGCGCTTCCGCGGCCGCCGAAACCGATGCGCAAGCGCATTCCAGCTAGTTGAATTGGAGACGATGAATCAAACCCCGCAGGGTGACCTGGGCGTTGCGGCCATGGTCAGCTATCTTCCGGATCCGCTCGGTTCCTATTTGCGCCAGCTTCGCAATCGCCTGCCGGGCGAGCATAACCCGCAGGCGCACATCACGATCTTGCCTCCCCGCCGGTTGCCGGTCGCCGTGGAAGTGGCGGCGGAGCAGGCGCGTGCCACTTTACAGTGCTTTCATGCCTTTTCCGTCGAGCTCACCACGGTGCGCGCATTTCCCGAAACCAATGTGCTTTACATCGAGCCGGGCGCAGGCCAAGCCTCCATCTGCCGGCTCTACGAGCAACTGAACAGCGGCAGCCTGGCATCGGCCGAGCAGTTCGCTTTTCTCCCTCACCTCACCATCAGCGGGCCCATGGGCGAAAGCGATCTGCCGGAGGCGCGGCATTTTGCCGAGAAAATTTGGCGTGCCGCCGACTTCCCGCGTCACTTTCTGCTGGAAGAAATTGTTTTTCTGTGGCGCGGGCCGGGTGAGGGCGACGGCGAATGGACGCGCTTATGGTCGCATACCTTGCAGCCGGCTCAAGCCGCCGCTCTTACAGCTCGAACATATTGATCTGGTTCGGGTCGCGAGCGGCCGCGGGCTTCCTGCGCTCGACCGCCAACCGTGCCTGCGCGCCGATGACTCCAAGCAGCTCGGTAGCCCTCAGCGCCGGGCGCGGAATAAAGACGCGCTGGCGCGCGCTTCCGGGCCGTGGCGGAACGATCAGATAGCCGCCGCCGGGCCATTCCAGCAGGTTCGGCGGCAGCATACCTTCGAGGCGATCCCCATCTCGAAAGGTGAACCGCGCCCATAGGCCGGGCGATTTAGGCCTGCGCTCGAATAAATTATGGCTGGTGAACAGATCCTGCGGCGCCGCAATCATGGAGGTGAAGCAAAGGGCCTTGATCTCCTCCAATGCGGCCGAATGGAGAGCGCCCGCGGGCGTGATCAGTTCGATGCGCTCCTCGAACAAGCCGGCCGAAGCATTTACCATGCCTTCGAGCGGCTGGCGGTCGAAGCGGTACAGAAGAACGCGTTTGGCGGTGCTGTTAGCCAAGGCAGGAATGCCGAACCAGCGAGGAGAGTAGTCCGCCCCTTCCTAACGGTCGGGGTTCTGTAACGCTCGGGGTTCTGTTCGTTTCAAACAATTTCGCGGATATTGTATCATTGACAAAATGATGGAGTTTACGCCCTTCGAACGGAGCATGCGGTCGTATCTCCACTTCTGCCGTACCGAAAAAGGTCTGGCAGCCAACAGTGTAGCCTCTTACCGGCGCGATCTTAAGCAGTTCGGGGCGTTTCTCAAGAACTCTGATCTTCAGTCGGTTACACTGGAAACAATAAGGCTTTACTTGGACTATTTACGGTGCGCTGGCTTGGCGAACCGGTCCATTGCCCGACAAGTCAGCAACTTGCGCGGATTTTTCGGGTTTCTGGCCGATGAGGGCGAGATAGATGCCAATCCCGCCGAATTGCTTGCAGCGCCCAAAATCGGCTCTTCGCTGCCCAAGCTGCTCGGCCGCTTGAGCGTGGACCGCTTGCTCGGCTCTCCCGGGCAGGACTCGGCGCTCGGACTGCGCGACCGTGCCATGCTGGAACTGCTTTACGCCACAGGGGTGCGGGTCAGCGAGCTGATACAAGTGCGTGTGTCGGATCTGGACAGTGCGGAGGGAACACTTCGCGTGATCGGAAAGGGAAACAAGCAGCGCGTGACGCCGGTGGGCCGGGAGGCGCTGCGGTCGGTGGAAGCCTATTTGGGAGGCCCGCGTGACCGGCTCTTGAAGGGCCGAGTGAGTCCCTATCTGTTCGTGACCGCTCGGGGAAAATCGATGACGCGGCAGGGGTTCTGGAAGCTGCTTCGCGTCCATGGACATGCGGCGGGCGTTTTCTCCAAGCTGAGCCCGCATGTGCTGCGGCATTCTTTCGCCACTCATATGCTTGAAGGCGGCGCGGACTTGCGCAGCGTGCAGGCGATGCTGGGCCATGCCGATATCGGAACTACGCAAATTTATACCCATGTGATGCGCTCGCGGCTGCGGCAAACTGTCGAGCAGCATCATCCACGCGCGGGAGGTAAAGCGCGCATGACCCGGCGAGGAGCGAGCCAGCGATGAGCGATTACATGTTCATGCTCGACAATCACCTGAACGCCGCACAAAGCAAAGCGGTGGCTGCCGTTCGCGACGCCGCCGAACAGGCGCATGTCAATGCGTTTTTGACCGGCGGGGCGATGCGAGACATGATGGGCGGTTTCCCCATCCGCGATCTCGATTTCACGGTGGAAGGGGCGGCGCTTAAAGTGGCCAAGACGTTGGCACAGAAGTCAGGTGCCGAAATCACCGACACCGACGAACTTCGGCGCGCCGCCGAACTCGTGTTTCCCGGCGGAGTGGACGCCAGTATTTCCATGGCACGCCAGGAACGCTACACGCGGCCCGGCGCCAAGCCGCAGGTGCAGCCGGCCTCCATTCACGAGGACTTGCACGGACGAGATTTCACCATCGACGCCATTGCGCTCTCGCTGAGCCAGGCCTCGCGCGGCCTGCTGCTCGATCCCACTAACGGGCTGGGCGATATCCAGCACAAGGAGCTGCGCGCAGTCTCCAATTACGCGCTCTACGACGATCCTTCGCGCCTGCTGCGGCTCATCCGGATGCGCATCCGCCTGGGCTTTTCCATTGAGGAGCGCACCCAGGCGCAATACGCGAACGCCCGCGAAGCGGAGCTGGAGACCAAGATTCCGGCCGCGGCGCTACGCAACGAGCTGCGCCAGATCGCGCTCGATCCGTTCGCGGGAGAAATCCTCAAGGCGCTCGAAGAGGAGCATTTGCTGGCGGTTATTTCACCTGCCCTTTCCGGCCAGAAGCTGAACCTGTCGGGTTTTCAGCGGCTGCAAAAGGCCAGACAGGTGTTGCCCGCCGGCCTCGATCTGCCCATCGATTTCTACACCCTGTTCCTCTACACGCTATTTGAAGAACTCTCGCCGAAAGAGCGCGGCCAATTGGTGCAAAACGTTTCGCTCGAAAGGCACGAACTGGATACGGTGCTGAAGCTTGAAGGCAAAGCTGAGAAAATCGAAAAGCAGCTCGCCACCGCAAAGTTGCAGCGCCCCTCTTCGCTTTATGCTTTGCTGCACAAAGTTCCCGGAGAAATTCTGCTGTATCTTCTGATGCACTCCGGCCAGCGGCTTGTTTTGGATCGGACTAAGAACTACCTGCAAAAATACTTACCGACCGCTCAGGAAATTACCGACGAGCAGGTAATTGGACGCGGCGCCCACCCCGGCACCGCGAAATTCACCAAACTGCGCCAGGAAATGATCGCTACGCGGCTGGATGCCCGGCCGAAAAAAGTTGTGGCGGAAGAACCACCGCCGCCGCCCCCATCCGGCCGCCGCCTGTCGAGTTTTGGGCGCTGAGCAGTAAAGCTCATTATTGGCAGTGCCGCCAAAATGGCCAAGCGGCGCCCGACAACGATGCAAGCGGTCCGAGAGTAGCTCTCGTAATGGTTGCTCTTTGCCGAACCGCCGTGCTCGCCAGCTCTTGAAAGACGCGAGAGGCAGGCGCGATGAGGAGATCGCCGGCGGCAGAAAGACCTCCGGCGATGGCGATGCGGTCCGGAAACAGTATATTTGCGATGGATGCCAGAGCAACGCCAAGCCATTCGCCGGCGTGCACGATCACTTGCGCCGCGCGTTGATCTCCTGCGTTGGCTCGTTCGATGATCGTCTGAAGTGTCACGGCTTCGTGCAGATGCACCAGACTTTTGAATCGATCTACCAATGCGGGCGCACCGATCATGGCTTCCGCGCAGCCGCGGCCGCCACAGCTACACGGGGGTCCATTTCTATCGACGATCACGTGCCCAATATCGCCAAGGCAGCCATACGCAAAGCGAAGCGGAGCGCCATCGACGCTCATGCCGACGCCGAGGCCGGTGCCGCAAACGACGCACAGGAAGCGGCGATGTCCGCGCCCGGAACCCAGGCGATACTCCGCCATTGCGGCCGCGTTTGAATCCACTTCCAACTCGATGCGAAGATCCGGGAAACTCTGGCAGAGCCTTTCATGGAGCGGAAAGTTCTCCAGCCATTTGATATTGGGGTTATAGATGAGCCGGGTTCGGCCATCATCCAGAAAGCCGGCGACCGAGACGCCCATTTCGGAAACATCGGGCGCACGGTTGCGCACCTGCCGGATCAGGTCAATGACCGCTCCGAAATAGCGTTCCACACCGGGAACGGTGTCAATGGAATGAATGAAGTCCAACTGACCGCCCGGCTTCAGAATCGCGGCCTTCGTGGAGGTGCCGCCAATGTCGACACACAGTATGGGGTGCGCCATCACCTGGTGCGCGGTGTGAGCCATTCATCGATCGGCTTGTTGCCGCGCGGTTGGTAAGGCATCTCGATCTTGCGGGCTTGGCCGGCGGAAGCATAAGCGGCGTAAAGCGCCCGCATGACGACGCGCCCGTCCTCGCCGCTGGCCTGTAGAGTCTCCTTGCCTCTGACGCAGCGCGCGAAATGGCGCATCTCTTGAGGTATGCCGTAGTTCCAGTGCTCTTCGAATACCGGATAACTCCAACCGACGGTGCTCGGAGCTTTTTCTACCGCGTAGCCAAAACCGTATTCGCTGTAAGTCGGGAGCGCATTGCCCATGTGCAGGTCGGCATAGGTAACGCCGCCCTCGCCGTAAATTTCCGTTTTATCGAACATGCCGCCGCGCTTACCCCAACTGCATTCGACCATTCCGATCGCGTCGTCTTCAAACTCGACAATGCAGATGGCCTCGTCGTCGGCCTTCGTTTTGTTTTTGTGGACGTAGGTTCCGAGTTGGGCATAGATGGTCTTGATGGGGCGGCGGCCGAGGAACCAATAGCAAAACGCGATGCCGTGGCAGCCGAGATCCATCAATGCTCCTCCTCCCGCTTGCTCGACGTCCCAAAACCATGCGCTGTGCGGGCCGAAATGCTTTTCACTCTGTTTGACGACGTGTATTTTGCCGAATCCGCCCTGGTCCGCCATTTCTTTGGCTTTGACATACTTCGGTGTGAAGAAAAGCTCTTCCGCGTAGCCGAGGATCACGCCTTTCCGCTTGCAGACGTCGATCATTTCATCGGCCTCGGCCAGCGTCATGCAGAGCGGCTTCTCGCAGACGACGTGTTTGCCGGCGTTTGCGATGTCGATGGTCATCTGAGCGTGCAGGCGGTTGGGAGCGGTGATGGTGACCATCTCGATGTCCGACTCTTTGAGCATTTCGCGATAATCGAGGAACACTCGTTCGATACCGTACTTGCGAGCGAGTTTTTCGGCGTTGCCCGGCGTGGGCGAGGCGACCGCGACGACCTCCGCTTCGTCCGGCACCATCTGAATCGAAGCGGCATGGATATCGGCTTCGAATTGGGATCCGATGATCCCGACTTTCACTTTGCCTTGAGTGGTCATTTGGCTCCTGTCTTCAGAGATGATAGCTGAAGCGCGGAATCCTAGAGCTTCCGAGTAGGCGGATTACCAATCCGACGCAGGCTTCCAACCTGTCCCACAAAGCTTTCCTCTTGATTACCGAGAGGAGTTGGATTATGCTCATATCGAGTACCGAGGAGAGCCGCTTTGAGCAAACCATCCGACTTGGTCCAGGGGACGCTGGACCTGCTTCTGCTTAAGATTCTCGCGCTGGAGCCGCTTCATGGGTGGGCCATTTCGCAGCGTTTACGCCAAATTTCCGCAGGCATTTTGCAAGTCAGCGACGGATCTCTTTATCCTGCCCTGCACAAACTGGAACAGCAGGGCTGGATTAGATCGGAATGGAAAGCGAGTGAAAACAATCGCCGGGCAAAGTTTTACTCGCTCACGCGCCCCGGGCGGAAGCAACTAGAAGCGGAATCTGCAAGCTGGCAGCGCTTGTCGGGAGCCATTTCTCACATAGTCGAGCTTGAGGAGGCCTGAGATGTCCTTCGAGCGCCGGCTTCTCGAACTTCGGCTCCGGCTTCGATCTCTTTTTCTCCGCAGGCGCGTGGAGGCAGAGCTGGATGAGGAACTCGGTCTTCACATTGAGCATTTAACCGAAGCCAACATTGCCAAAGGAATGAGCCCTAAGGAGGCGCGCTATGAGGCATTAAGGGCAATGGAAGGCTGCGAACAGAAGAAGGAAGAATGCCGCGACTGGCGCGGTTTGAACTGGCTGGAGAACATTGCTCGCGATGTGCGCTATGCGCTCCGAATACTGCGCCACAGCCCCGTATTTACCGTGGTCGGGATCTTATCGCTAGCACTCGGCATCGGCGCTAATTCCGCCATCTTCAGCCTCATCGATACTCTCCTGCTTCGGCCGTTGCCCGTTTCTCATCCGCAGCAGTTGCGAAACGTGTTTCTGAAACTTCCCGAGCGTCCGAATCCATTCCTGAGTTACCCGATGTTCCAGGCGCTCGAAGCAAGTAATGAGGTGTTCACATCGATGGCGGCCTGGGCAGATCGACACTTCCAATTGGATTCCAGCGACGGAGCGACGCTTATCGACGGCCAACTCGCAACCGGGACCTACTTTCGCACGCTTGGTGTTTCGCCTGAACGAGGGCGTGTATTCACAAACGCAGACGATCATCCCTCCGGGGGCAATGGCGGCCCCGTTGCGGTTATCAGCGATGCCTTTTGGAGGAGCCATTATCAAAGATCGACCTCAGCGATCGGCAGCGGCATCGTGCTTGATCAAACTCGTTTCACAGTGATCGGTATCATGCCCCCGGGGTTCCATGGAGCCGAAGTTGGAACCTATCCCGATGTGTGGATACCGATCTCGTTTGCGGACAAGGTCGGTATCCCAGGCTGCCTCTCCAGCCGCCGCTGTTGGTGGCTCGTCGTGATCGGGCGTATGAAGCCGGGAGTAACGGCACAGCAGGCGAATGCTCAGCTTGCCGCAATTAGCGGAGATGTTTTGCGGGAAACAACACCGGTTGGCTGGAAGTCTGCCTGGAAAAAGCGCTATCGAGCGGATGTCTTCTCGACCGGCGCAGGCTCACAGGGTTGGTCATTTTTTCTGCGGCTGCAATTCACCCGTCCGCTGTTCATCCTGATGATCCTGGTTGGGCTGGTCCTTCTCATCGCCTGGCGCGAACATGGCCAATCTATTGCTGGCGAGGGCATCCGCACGGCAGCGCGAAATTGCGGTGCGCCTTTCGATAGGTGCGGGGCGGCTTCGCATCATACGGCAACTGCTGACCGAGAGCGTGCTGCTATCCCTCGCGGGAGGCTTGGTAGGAACGCTATTCGCTTTTTGGCTGACAGGCATTCTGATTGCATTTGTGTCGGCGACACAGCGCCACGTGCCCGGCCGATTCACTCACCTCGAACTGCATCCGGATTGGAGAATCGTGCTCTTTACTTTTGGAGCTGCCTTCATCTCCGGAATCCTGTTTGGGTTGATGCCTGCCTGGCGATCGACGCGAGTGGATATCGCGGTCTGTTTAAAAGAATCTGCTCACAGCTTGCGTGGGCGCATGGGGCGGTTCCAATTCGGGCGCCTGCTCGTCACCGTTCAGACGGCAATATCGGTTCTTGTGGTCGCCGCGGCCGGCCTTTTCGGCGGCAGCCTCTTTCGCCTGCTCACGCTGAACTATGGCTTCAATCCGGATAACGTTTGGTTAATCTCCGTCAATACCCATCATTACCCGAAGAAGAGAGCGGATTTACCCACTCTGTATACCCGAATCCTGGAAAGGGCGAACGGGCTGCCGGGCGTCAAAGCAGCGAGCGTTCTGTCCTATATACCGCTTTCCGGGATTGGCGGCCCGGACGGACTGTTGAGTGTGCCGGGCAAACCGGCTTTACCAAGGCGTGAAAGCGACACGTCCCTGAACTTGATCGGCTCGCGATGTTTTGATGCTATGGGAACCCGGTTGCTTTCCGGCCGTCCGTTCAACGAACACGACATCGCTTCCGCCGAGAAGGTGGGAATCATCAGCCAGTTCGCGGCGCAGCGCTTCTTTCCGAAACAGAATCCCATCGGCCGGCACATTCTGCTCAAAGGCAAACTGATTCAAATCGTCGGAGTGGCAGAAAACATGAAGTACTCGAGCCTTCGGAACCAAGATCCGCCGGAACTGTATCTTCCTTACACGCAGGCCCCATGGACCAGCCCCTGGAAAGGACTGCCGTCACTCACATTCGTCATCAAAACGCGACCCGGCGCTCCGTCACCGGACGCAGTTTTTCGCGCTCTGCTCCGTAAGATGGCTCCAGATATACCGATCGCAAGAACTTACACGATGGACCAACAGGTAAATGGCTCGGTCGGCCGAGAACGCCTGATGGCATCGCTTTCCATCTTTTTTGGCATTCTCACGCTGTTACTCACTGCGATCGGCCTCTACGGGATACTGGCCTACGGCGTAACGCGGCGCACGGGCGAGATCGGAATCCGCATGGCGCTCGGAGCACGCCGAAGCGACGTCATCTGGCTGGTCGTGCGAAGCGCGGCGGCTTATGTTCTGGCCGGCATCGTGATTGGAGTGATCGCCGTGTTGGCTGTCTCACGACTCGTAGCCGGTCTTCTATACGACATCCGGCCGGACGACGCCGGCAATCTCGCCGGGGCCGTCGCCGCACTGCTCCTCGTTGCGGCCATTGCTGCTCTTTTTCCCTCCCTGCGCGCAAGCCGGGTCGACCCTGCAGCATCGCTTCGCCAGGAATAGCCGCTCCTGGGTACGCAAATGGGCGCTGCTACTTTTCCAGCCAGAAATTGCCGGCAAACAATGCGTCGATGCCGGAAGAGTAAAAACTGCGCACCGCATCGCGCGGGGTGCAGACCAGCGGATCGCCGAAGAGATTGAAACTGGTGTTGTAAAGGACCGGCAAGCCGGTGGAAGCGCCCGCGCACATTAACAATGCATGGTAGAGGGGATTCTCTTCTTTGCTTACGGTGTGGACGCGGATCAGGTCGCCGCCGAGCAGCGCCGAGGCGAAGGTTTTGCGGTGCGCCGGTTTCACGCGGGCGATGGTGGCCAGATAGCGCGCATTCGGCCCGGTCTCGAAATATTCAGGCGCCAGTTCTTCGGGAATCGACGCGGCGAATTTACGGAAGGTCTCGCGATGCTTGATGAAGACGTTCAGATTTTCGGTGGAATAGGAATTGAGCGGAGAAGCGAGAATGCTGCGATTGCCGAGGGCGCGCGGGCCGAACTCCATCCGGCCTTGCATCCAGGCCACAATCTTCTGGTCGTTGATCGTTTGGACAGCGCGCTCGATCAGTTCGCCCTCCGAGGGCAGATAGTGGACGCGCAATTTGCAGTTTTCGACGACGCGCTTAATATCTTCCGGCGAGTAAGCGGGGCCCAGGCAAAGGGTGGTGAACGGAAGCCGCTGCTGCTCGCCCAGAAGATTGTGCCAGGCGTGCAACGCCGCGCCGATTGCGGTACCGGCATTGCCCGCCGCGGGTTGGACGAAGACCTTCGCAAACCGCTGTTCCAGACGATGCACCAGGAGCGCGTTGAACCCGAGGCCGCCCGCAATGCAGACATTTTCGGCGCCGTCCAGCATGGCGATTACCGCTTCTTCGACAGCACGCTGGAGGCTCGCGGCGATTTCAGCTTTGATGTCCGGCGATAGCTTCGTGCCAGCCTCGATTCCCAGCGCGTCATAGAAACGTCCGCTGAAACCGCCGTGCGAGAGGCGGCCGGCATCGAAAAAGCCGCGGTCGAAGGCGGGCCACGCCGCCCCATTTGCGTGCAGCAAGGAGCGGAATACATCGGCGTACTTGGGCTCGGCCGATGCGGAGAGCCATTGAACCTTATGTTCGTCGGCGCGGGGACGGAAGCCGAGGAGTTCGGTCACGCGGTTGAATAAGTCGCCGAGAGAATCCGGCAAATAGAGTTCGCGCACGGGCTTGAGCTGGTTGCCGCGCGCTGAGAACAAAACCGCCGACCGAAAATCTCCCGCGCGGTCGATGCTGAGCACCGCTGCATGGTCAAAGCCGGAAGCGTAATAGGCGGATGCGGCATGCGCGTCGTGATGCTCGACGACAGTAATCGCGCTTTGCGGAAAGCGCGTGCGCAGGGCGAGATGCGCGGCGCTTTCGGCGCCCTCCGCAAACGGGCGCGCAACCGCGAGGCAATCGATCTGAGAACCCTCCACCGCCGCTATCTTGAGCGCGGCGCGAACCGCCTCTTCGGGGAAAGCGCCAGCGCGGTTCCGATTGCGCGCCACTTTACCCTGCTCCACCGCCGCGGCGATTCGGCCGTCCTTGAGGATGCAGCAAGCGGGAGCACCAAGCAGCCCGCCCAAACTTAGAATGACGCGTGCCATATTATGCGTTTTCAAGCCGCCGGATGGCGCGCTGGGGCCCACCGGCTATCCGGCGAGCGCCGCACCTCGGTGGAGGTACGTGCGCTGCCGGTGTGCAGATACCCCGCCGGCGAAGGGGCAAACCGAGCCCGAAGCATGAAGCTTCAGTGTACTGTGGGAGGCGCTGGAGCCACGAATGGCCGCCGCCAACGGTGTCCATATCGAGCACCTGCACACGCGCTCCGGCACGGGCGGCTTCGAGCGCAGCACTGAGGCCCGAAATGCCCGCGCCGACGATCAGGACGTCGGGAGGGCGGTTCTGCCCCGGAACAGGCAATCGTCAGGAAACAAAAGCGAAACCAGCAGACGCGAAATAGCTGCCCCCCCTTCGCTGCGTACCTGCCATAATATCCAACAGCGGCCGGAGCGCCCACTTTCCTGTAACCGAATCCCCGGACGGCACGTCGGTCGCCATATATGAGCGGGCTGAGCGCAACTCTAGCGTTTCCGGCGGCTTCGGGTGAGGCAAGCCGGCCCAAGAGCAGATTGGACCATCGAACGAGCGAAGAGGCTGCCCTCATCCGGCGCGTCCAGGCGCAAGATGAGCTGGCTTTCCGCGAAATCGTAGACCGCTACCAGGCTAAGGTGTTTTCCATCATTTACGGCATTTTGCGCAATCGCAACGATGCCGAGGATATCGCCCAGCAGGTCTTCGCGAAGATCTATTTTTCGATTGCCAATTTCGATTTCCGCAGCTCGCTGCTCACCTGGATCTATAAGATCACCGTGAACGAGTGCTACGACTATCTGCGCAAGAAGCGGGTCCGCAAGCTGGTCTACGAGAGCGATTTTTCGAGCGACGACTCGCAAATCATGGCGCATTCGGAAGCGGCCAACAGCCACGAGCCTTCGATCGCCGACCGCCTGGCGCAGCAGGATTTGATTTTTAAGTTGTTATCCAAGATATCCGCGGAGGACCGGTCGCTGATCCTTTTGAAGGAAGTAGAGGGCCATTCGGTCGAAGAACTGGCCGGGATGACCGGGATGAACGAAAACACCATTAAGGTGAAGCTGTTTCGGGCGCGGCAGAAGCTGGTGAAGGCAGCGCAGCGGCTGGAAAACGCACCGCTGCTGCCCCACAGCGCCTGAAGCTTCCGGGGTGTAGAGTTTTAAATAAGCGACAAGCGGGCGCAGATCCGCCGTCAGGGTTGAGATTTTTTGAGGGAATATGCACCGGCCCATTCGCGATCGATTGGAACATCTGCTTTCCGGGGAGCAGCTTGCCGCGGGACCAGCGAGCGAACATTTAGAGTCCTGCAAGCAATGCGCTTCGGAACTGTCCGCCATGAAAAGCCATGCGGAGCTGTTGCGCGAACTGCGCACCCCCGCCGAGTTGGAACCGGCGCCGGGCTTTTACGCGCGCGTAGCGCAGTGTATCGAAGGTCATCTGGGGGATCGTGCGGGGGAATCGGTTTGGGGAGCTTTTCTCGATTCCGGCTTCGGCAAGCGGCTGGCATACGCTTCGCTGACCATCGCCATTGCGCTGAGTACTTATTGCGTGACGGCCGAGCTGCGAGACGGGCATTTGGGAGGTCCGCGCATCGTGGCCCAGGAGTTTAGCGGTGGTGCCCTGGTCACCGGGAGCGCAACCGAGCGGCGCAATGCCGTGCTGGTCGATTTCGCCGCCTATCATCCGCGGAACCGACCTTTCCCAGAAGGATTACCACGATAGCTACGCCTAGCCGAGTACGCAGCCGAACCGCGCGGCATAGCAACGCGAAATGGAGCAACCCGCGTGTGCTCACGGTGCTGGTCATCGTTTTCCTGTGCGGAGCAGCGGTCGGCGCCACGACCATGCGCGCTTATCTGCACGCGCGCATGTTCCCCATGCCCGAACAGCACGCCATCGAACAGGCGCGCCGCTACGGCCTTTCTCACCTCAAAACCGAATTGAACCTGACGCCGAAACAAGAGAGCACGATCACTCAGATTCTCGACAATTACGGCAAGTACTATGAGACTCTCGAAGACCAGCGCGACGATGTGGCCGAAGTGGGCCGGCAGCACATCCTGGACACTCTGAACGATAAGCAGAAAAAGCGCTTCAACAAAATCTTCGCCGAGAAGCACTGACCCGCGGCAGAGCACATCAATATTTCTTGAGAAATGCCACCACGCTGGGCTCCTGCGCCTTCTTCTCCGCGATGCAAACGCCGATGCCTTCGACTACGTTCGACAGCATGCGCGGGCCTCCGGTAAACTGCGCGATGCGCGGCTTAAAAAAGCTCTCGATTTGCTGCTTGCCCTGTTCGGTGCAATAACCCGCACCGACCTCGGGAAGAAAGGCGCCCATATCGAAACCGCCACCTTGCGGCCGGTTCTTGACGATTTCGGCATAGTGCGCCTGTAAGAAATCGAAAGCCATGTGACGCGTCGCTGCCTGGCGCTGGCCCCCGAACAACAGAACATAACCCTCCATGAAAGGAATCCGGCCCGATAACACCGCCTGCATTCCTGCTTTGATTGCGGATGGGTCGCGAAAACGATCCATCGCGGCGATGATCCGCTCCTGCTCATGGCGGTCGTTGGCCTTTTGGAAAGCAGTCAGGTAGCGGTGAAACAAATCCAGGCCACCATAGTATGCCGAGGTGCCCAGTACAGCGGTGACCAGATTCGGAGGCACCGCACTGTGATCCTTCAGCCATTTGTCAGTCAGTGCCTTCGCCTCGTCGGCAAGCCCCTTATCTCCGCCGTAAGTCGAGACGATCCGCAGCAGCATCGGCCGCAGCAGGTTCACGTTATCCGATTCGCCCGGCTTCGGCGTCCAGCCCAGCTTCTCCGCGCGAGCCTGGAAATTCTGATCGATGAAGCGCCGGAAATTCGGCATTAAATTCTTTGGCACTAAGTGCATAACCGGCTGGGCGGCAAGCTGGAGCGCGCCCATCACCACATAGCGTTCCGGGTCCGCATGAAATTTTTCCACCAGCCCTAGAGCGTCGGCCATCGAGAGTTTTCCGGCGTTTGACAGCGCCGCCGCATTGCCGATGAAATCGACGCGCTCGGGGGCGCTCAGCCGCGCGGTCACATCTCGGGACGCCAGGGCATTCAGCAGGTTGTGCGAGTAATGAACGCGGTAATAACCGACCGCTTGATTGTCGCCCTCGGCCCATGCGGGGCACGAGTCAGCCTTTAGCTTCCAGGTCATGGCAGGCTTTGTCATCATGGTACACGCGCTCGAGCCTTTCGTGCCCGTGCCGTAACGGACGCATATTGGGATGCCCCAAAGCTGATGGGCCGAACTGTGGGTGCCCAGCGGCAGAAAACGCTTCTGCGCCAAATGCAGGTCGGGCGCGCCGCGGCTGCAATCGAGCGCCATCGAAACTACCGGCACGCCCGCTTGATTCAAAAACGTCGAAAACGCGGGAGTCACTTTCTTTCCGGTGACCGCGCTCATGACCTGGAGAAATTCGGGCGCGGTGGCGTTGCCGTAAGCGTATTTCTCCAGATATACGTGCATTCCTTTTTGAAATTCCTTCTTCCCGATCCAGCGCTCGAACATCCCGATCACCGCGGCGCCTTTTTGATAGGTAATTTCGTCGAAGGCGTTCGATATATCGTTTTTGGATTTGATCGGCTGGCGGATTTCACGGGCCGAAACCAGGCTGTCCGCCGATTCGGCCCGCAGCTTGTCATTCACGTCGTCCACGCGTGTTTGCCATTGCGGCTTCCATTCGGCCAGAATCTTTTGCGACATCCAGGTGGCGAAGGCTTCGTTTAGCCAGATGTCGTTCCACCAGGCGGTGGTTACCAGGTCGCCGGTCCATTGATGCGACATCTCGTGAGCCGCAATCGATGCATATTCCCGCCGCCGCGAGATCGTGTCCCGCTTAGGATTGGCCAGGATAATCGTCTGCGCATAGGTGATCATTCCCGCGTTCTCCATCGCGCCAAAGCCGAATGTCGTGGGAATCGCCACATTGTCCAATTTTGCGTAGGGATAGGGAATGCCGAAATAGTTCTCTTCGAGTGTCAGGATTTTTGCCGATACTTTCGCCGCGTATTGCGCGTCCACCGCTTCGCCCTTTGGCGTAACGATCCGCACCGGAACATGATTCCGGCCCGCCGTGCCCGCATCCACAAAATTGAAAGGACCTACCGCGAAGGCAATCAAATAACTCGGCAGCGGCTTGGTTCGCTTAAACGTGTAGGTAACTTGGCTGCCTTCCGGCTGGTGGCTCACAATCGGGGTGTTGCTGTCGACTTTGTCATCCTTAGGCACGGTCAAGGTAAGTTGCCACGGAACTTTATAAGAAGGTTCGTCGAAACAAGGAAAGGCATCCCGCGCATCAGTGGATTCGAATTGCGTGAAGATGTAATTGTTTCCCTTTTCGACCATCCGGAAGACGCCGGAACTGTCCTTCAGCCGGACGTGACCGGTGTAGCGGATACGGATCCCGGCCGCGCCCTTCGGAACTTGCCGCTCGAAATGCAAACCGACGAAATCCGTGCCGCCTGGAACCACCTCGGCCTTCAAATTTTTGCCGCCCATTGTGAGCGTGGCGTCGTGGATATCCAGATTGGTTGCGTTCAGCCAGATGGTATCGACCGGCTGCTTGACGTCGATCTTGATGACGATGTCGCCGTCGAAGGTGAGTTTAGCCGGATCGATCGCCAGTTTTACGCGATAGCTGGTGGGCGCGGCGGTATCGGGAAGCCGCAAGGTGGGCGGCTGTTCCGCCGCGAATACGAGCGCCGGAAGGAAGCCAAGACTCAGCAGGAGCGCGCGAAACACGCTCGTCGGGATACGCTGCATAACGCCTTTGACGATACCAAAAGATTTCCGCAAGTATTTATCCTCGCCGCCGCTGTTTGGAATTGAACGTAGCAGACAGTTGAGGGCGCTAGTCCACACAGTGACACTGGTCACACAGATTCGAAAGAGAGATCACAGTATGGCTACCAAGACCCAAGCGACGCTGGTCGCGATCTTCCGAGACGCTTTATCGGCCAATAACGCCGTTGAAGAGCTCAAAGCAAACGGATTCACGTCGAGCGATATCCATGTGAGTTCCGAAGAGCCTGCCTACACCACCGAGGAGCCCCATCGGCGAGCCGGAGGGATAAAGGGCTGGTTTAGCTCGCTATTTGGAAAAGGCAATGACGAATACCGGACCCACTACGAAGACATGTTGCAGAGCGGCAATGTGTTGGTCGGCATCGACGCAACGGGCGAGGATGTAGATAGGGCCGTCGATATCTTAAACGGTTATTCACCGATGGAAGTGCGCCCGGCGGAAACTCCGAGCATGGAATACACGCCGGGGACAACGACGGGTCAAACCACCGGGGAAACGCGATCCATTCCCGTCGTCGAGGAAGAGCTTAAGGTCGGCAAGCGCGCGGTACTACGGGGCGGTGTGCGCGTCTATTCCCGAACGGTCGAAGAACCTGTCGAGGAGAACATCAATCTGCAGCAGGAGCACGTCCGTGTGGAACGGCAGCCGGCAAACCGCCCCGCGGACGAGAGTGATTTTCACGCAGGAGAACAGGAGATCGAAGTGAAGGAATACGCCGAGGAGCCGGTCGTCTCCAAGGAAGCTCGCGTGGTCGAAGATGTCCGCATCGGAAAAGATACGGATCAACGCACCGAAACGATACGGGATACCGTGCGGCATACGGAGACGGACGTGGAGGACGTCGCCGAATCTGAGCGCCTGCGCGGCTCTAAAAAAAACCAGCCCGGAAGGTAACGACGATGAGCGCGAGCGACAAGGAAGCCGGCAACGAAATTGTCATTCCGGTCGTTCGCGACGAGGTGAAGGTGGACGCCGTGCCGGTGGAAACGGGCGGCGTCCGCGTCACCAAGCGACCGCGTACACGCGAGGAAACGGTCGAACAGGAGCTCCTGAGACGCCGCGTCGAAGTGAAGCGGGTGAAATTGAACCGGCCGGTTGATGAACCCCCTCCGGTTCGCCGCGAAGGCGATACGACGATTGTCCCGGTGCTCGCTGAGGTGCTTAAAATCCAAAAGCAGTTGGTTGTCACCGAAGAAATTCACATTAGCGAGGTCGAAGAGCGGGAGACGGTTCGCCAGAACGTGACGCTGAACAGCGAAGAAGTTCGCATCGAGCGGTTCGATGAGACGGGTGACCCTGTTTCCGCGGCGAACCCAATGCCAGCCAGGAGGCGTCGCGCCCCGCGCAGCCTGATCAAGGGCGCGCCACACCGCTCTTGATACGATGGTAATATCACTTACCAGTATTTGTACGATGATCTGGCCAGCCGTTCGAAAGTGGAGCTGTCCATGATGGTTCAGGCCGTTTTCCTGGACGAAATTCACAGCATCAAGGCGCTTCACTACACGTGGTCGGAGGACAAGACTCTTCTGCTCGCGCTCGACTGCGAAGGCAACGGAAACTCGATTCAATTTGCGGATCTGCTGCGCGAGCTCCGCTGCCTGTGTCCCTGGCAGCTTTCGAGCCATGTTGTCATTGGCGTCAAGCACGCTCTCGCGGAAGTTGTTACGATGTATCACGAGTTCGATCTCTCAAGCGAACCCGGCCACAGTTTAATGCTTGTATGCACGCCGCCCGACGAGTATTTCGAGGCCATAGCCGCGTAGCATAGCTACCGGATTATGAGTACGGGGCGGGCAGCCCCAAGCCGAGCCGGTGCTCTCTCATTTCTTCCTGCTGATGCGTGCGGATACGAACAGGGCCGCGCGGCGTTCCGGTGCAGAGCAGCACGTAACCGGCCTCGCGGTCCGCATCGAAGTAAGCCGCCGAAGCCGATTGATCTACCTGACCGCTCAACAAACGCCCCGCGCAAGTCAGGCATCTGCCCTGATGGCAGATCGCCGGCAGAACGATTCCGTTCCGCGCGGCCGCATCCCACAGGAACTCATGCTCGCCGCACTCGAAGCGGCGCTCGCCCCCGGAAGTTTCGAGCGCCACCGGGTGCATGTTTGCTTTTGCCATTCGGCCTAGGGAGTATAGAACTGGCGGTTCTTACTGTAAGGCGCGTCTCCCGGTTGGCCGCGGCGGAAGTGTCCGGACGGAATCGATTTCCCGTCGCGTTCGAACGCCAGCAACTCGATGAACCATGCCTCGTGCTCGACCTCTTCGTTCAAAATGCGTGCGGCCATGTCGTAAGTGCGTGGATCTTTCCCGAACGTCATGTCGCACACCGCGGTCCAACTGCGAATCGCGCAGCGCTCCGATTCAAGCAGCACGGTCAGAATATTGACGGCCGTCGGCGGGTCGGGCAGTTTCGCCGGCGTGCAACCGGCTTGATTGTGAAACATAGGCAGGTCGTTCGGCAACTCGCCGCCAAGTTCGTAGATCCGCGGCACAATCAACTCCCAATGCGCGCGATCCTCCAGACGCGCATCCTCGCAGATTTCCTTCAGATCTTCGTGTCCGGCGAGGTGCATCCGAAGAATCGTGTAGTAATAATACGTGCTCGAGAACTCCGCCGCCGCGTTCGCGACCAGCATCTTAATCAACTTTTCGACGTCCACGCCGCGCGCACGAATCGTTTCCACACCTACGCGCCGGGTAACGTCGCCTGCTTTTACTTCAGCCATAAAACCGTCCTTTCACACACAAGACTAGGCCGGTTTCGTCTATAGGTCCAATATATGTTTCCTATTTGTGCTATAGGATAGAGAACTAGCTCGATGGAGATTCACCAGCTTCGCTACTTCTGTGCAGTGGCGCATAATGGAACCTTCACCCGCGCCGCAAACGCGGAGCGTGTCGCCCAGCCTTCGCTCTCGCAGCAGATCCAGAAACTCGAAGCCGAACTGGGAGCGAAGCTTTTCGACCGGCTTTCCAAGGCCGCCCGTCTGACGCCATTCGGCGAGGCCTTCCTGCCCAAAGCCGAGCTCATCCTGCGCGAGCTTTCCGAAGCGAAAACCGAGATTTTGGAAATGAGCGGCAAGGATAAAGGAGAGGTGACGATCGGAACGATTCCGACGATTGCGCCCTATCTGTTGCCTTCGCTGCTCGGCGGATTTTCGCGGCGGCATCCAGCCATCTCGATCAACGTGGTCGAAGAGACCACCCCAGCCCTTCTCGAACACCTGCACGCGGGCGGCGTCGATCTGATCGTCGCCGCACTCCCGCTCGATGCGCCGGACCTGATCTCGACCGAGCTTTTCCGCGAGCCGTTCTTCCTGGTGGTTCCGGCGGCTCACCCGTTTGCCGGACTCGGTTCGGTACGCCTTGAAGAAATTCCCAAAGAAAGCCGGTTCCTGCTGCTTAAAGAAGGCCATTGTTTCCGCGACAGCACCATCGAGGCTTGCCACAGATCGCGCCTCTCGCTCAACATCGTGTTTGAAAGCGGCCAGTTTGCGACGATCCTAGCGATGGTTTCCGCCGGAATGGGCATCTCCGCGGTGCCGCGGATGGCCGCGCAGCCGGTGCGCGGTTGCCGCTTCGTCCCTATCGCCAATCGGAACGCTTCGCGGACGGTGGGCATGACCAGCCTCGCCCGCCATTTTCAAACCCGCGCCGAAAAGATTTTCCGGCAGTACGCTTTTCAAGCCGCGGCTGTCTTCGCGAACAACGGAACGCGCAAATGACTTACTCACTCAGGCTAAGCGCTCTGGCGCTGTTTCTCTGCGGCGCGTCGCTGCTTTCCGCCGCACCGCCCAAACCAACAGACGCGCTCGGCCGCAGCAATCCGCGCTCCGCCGTAACCGGGTTTTTGCAAGCCTGCACGAGCGGCAATTATCAAAAGGCTTCGGAATATCTCGATCTGCGCAATATCGCGGCGTCCAAACGCGCCAGCCAAGGCCCGCAACTGGCAAAAGGCCTGGAATCGATTCTCAACTCCGACAGCCGCTTCAGTGTCCTCCGGCTCAGCCAGGACCCGCAAGGCAATCCGAACGATGATCCAAACCCGAACCTGGAACACGTCGCTTCCATCGTGCGCTATGGCCAAACCTCCACGCTCGAACTGGAACGGGTGCGACCCTCGGCAACCCAGCCGCAAATCTGGCTGTTCACGCCGGGAACGGTAGCCGCAATTCCCCTGCTGATCCCCTCGGCTGGCGCGACAGGAGTGGAAGCGCACCTGCCGCGTTTTCTCGTGGTGAATCAGTTTCTGCAAACGCCGATTTGGAAGTGGATTGCGCTGTTCATTCTGTTCTTCGTACTGATCGTCATTTTCCGCTATGTCGTGCGTCTCGCCGTGCTCATCCTGAGAGCTTTTCAGGTGCATTGGAGGCATCCTGCGCGGTGGATCTGGGTGCAGGCCATGATCGAGCCCTGGCTGCTGTTTTTATTTGCGATCGGCTTCGGAATCGTCTCCCACATCGTGAGCCCTGCGGCGCTGGCCCGCATGTATATCGGCCGGACCATCCTGCTGGCCATTGTGGCGGCATTCGCCTGGTTCGTTATCAACCTGCTCGATCTGTTTCTACTGCGCCTGGATCGAATGCTCGAACCCAAACAGCGCCAGGCGGTGCATTCGATGATTTATCTCGGCCGCAGAGCGGGAAAACTTTTCATCATCGGCGTCGCCGTCATTGTCGTGATCAACAATTGGGGCTACCAACTGACGACGATCATTGCCGGTCTGGGCGTCACCGGCATTGCGATCGCATTGGCGGCCCAAGGCACCATCGCCAATGTCTTTGGCGGCGTATCGGTGATCGGCGATGCGCCCGTGCTGATCGGAGATTACGGCAAGTTCGGCACGCTTTTGGGCACCGTTGAGGACATCGGCCTGCGGTCCACGCGCATCCGAACCCCGGATCGCACCCTGGTCAGCATCCCCAATGATGCTTTCGCCAAAATGAATCTGGAAAATTACACCGCGCGCGACAAGATTCTGTTCAACCCCTCGCTGCACATCAAGCGCGAAACGCCTAAGGACCAGCTTCGCCGCTGCGTGGAAGCTTTGGAGAACATGCTCAAGCAGAATCCGTCGGTAGAAACCGGCCGTTCGCCTGTCCGCGTAAGCGCGCTCGCTGCCGGCTTCTTTACCGTCGATCTATTCGCTTACGCCCTGACAACTGACGAAGAGCAGTATTTTAAAATCCAAGGCGAACTGCTGCTCGCGATCGACGACGTTCTCGCCGAACTGAAAGTCGAATTGGCGTGAACATGCGCTATTAGCTTTAGCTTTTAGCTGTCAGGTCTCAATTGCCCGGGTGGGTTGCGGCAGCGGAAAAGACCTGGTCGAGAGAAGAAAGGTCGAAATCGGGGGGCAGCATTTT
This sequence comes from Bryobacteraceae bacterium, assembly GCA_036379475.1. Lineage (GTDB taxonomy): Bacteria > Acidobacteriota > Terriglobia > Bryobacterales > Bryobacteraceae > Bog-105. The sequence goes on from DASVGP010000027.1 coordinate 28,068, forward strand.
GGCGATGGCGTCGCCGAGCTTCATTTCTTCGCGTTGTTTTCGCATTTTGGCGGTGGCAATCTGGACGGCGTGCTTTTCGGATTTGCGGGATTCTTCGGCCTCAGCCCGTTTTTGCGAAGCAAAGCCAATTTCGGCTAACTGTCGTGCTTTCTTGCGTTTCTGAAATTCGGCCGAGGCGCGTTGATAGGCGCGGTCCTGGGCGGCGTGGTAGCGAACATAGCATTCGAGCTCGCGAGGGTCAAGACTGACGGGGATGGCGCCGCTTTTGGCCTCCTCGGGGGTTTTCGGCTCGGGCGCAAAACAGCTGTTCTGCATGCGCAGGGCGCGTTTGGCGAGCCAAGTGTGCTCGGCCATTTTGACGACCAGCTCGATTTCGGCTTGGCCGACGGGCTGTTCGTCTTCGATGAGCTTATTGAGAAAAGCGTCGTAGTTTTCCTGCTTTTCGACTTCGTTGAGGACGCGGAATTTGGCGCAGAGGCCGTGTTTGGTGCCGTTCTGAGCGACTTTGGCCTTGGTCTCGACGGACTTGGGGCCAGTGGATTTTTCAGAGTTGCGGCGATTGGCCGCGATTTGTTTGGCGGTTGCCATGGTGGTGTGTCCAGTGGATATACGATGGCAGGCGAAAACGCCTGCTCTACGGTGTCGAGGATGCAGGGCGGGTGTGCGAAATGAGAGGCTGAGGAGGGTGTAAGGCGCTGGATCTGAAGGCAAAAAGATTTGAAAGTGCGGTTGTGACCGTCAGGGTCAGGCCAAAAACTTGTCCGCTGTGATGGGCAGATCGCGGACGCGAATGCCGGTCGCGTGCCAGGCGGCGTTGGCGATGGCAGCGGCGGCGCCGACGATGCCGATCTCGCCGATTCCGCGCGAGCCCATGGCATTGGAATGCGGATCGACCTCATCGAGCCAGACCGCATCCAGGTCCACGACGTCGGCGTTGGCGGCGATATGGTACTCGGCGAAATCGTGCGTGACGACGTGGCCGAAGCGCGTATCCAGTACGCTGTTCTCCAGCAAGGCCATGGATAAGCCCATCGTCATTCCGCCGATGAACTGGGATCGCGCGGTACGCGGATTGATGATCCGTCCTACAGAAAACACGCCGAGCATCCGCGCCACGCGAATTTCGCCGGTATCCTGATGCACCTGCACTTCGGCGAATTGCGCGCCGAAGGAATGCATGGCGAAGCGCTCGTCGTCGGGGTTCTCGGGCATATCCGCGGATGTCTCCGCACCCGCCGCGGGGTGGTCGCCGTGCTCGGCGCGAAAGGCGCGGGCGGCGACGACGATGGTCGAGCCCCAGGAACTGATGCCGCTCGAACCGCCTTCCACCGAGGCGTTCGGCTGGTCCGTGTCGCCGATTTCGATGCGGATCGCCTCGATGGGGCTGTCCAGCGCGTCGGCGGCGATCTGTGTCAGCGCGGTCCAGGTGCCGGTGCCGATATCGGCGGCGCCGATGCGCACCGCATAGCGCCGGTCCGCGCCGTAGCGGATGGTCGCGCGAGAACCGGGCAGGAGGTAGAGGGGATAGGTAGAACTCGCCACACCGGTACCCACCAGCCAGCCGTCGCGCCGGCGCACGCCCGGTTCGGGATCACGCTGTTCCCAGCCGAACCGGCGCGCGCCTTCGCGCAGGCAGCCGATCAGATTGCGGCAGGACCATGGTTTGCCAGATGCGGGATCGACTTCCGGCTCGTTGCGCATACGCAGATCGATAGGGTCGAGTCCGCAAGCGACCGCCAACTCGTCCATCGCTAGTTCGGTCGCGAACATTCCGGGTGTTTCGCCCGGCGCGCGCATCCAGGACGGCACAGGCACATCAAGCGCGGCGAGGCGGTGGGTGGTGCGGCGGTTGGGCGCGGCATACATGATCCGAGTGGGCACCGCTGCCTGTTCGGTGAATTCTCTGATACGAGAGGTCTGCGTGACGACGTCGTGCACGATTGCAGTCAGGCGGCCACTGCGATCTGCGCCGAGCCGGATTCTCTGGATGGTCGGGGCGCGATAGCCGGCCAGAGAAAACATCTGCTGACGGGTCAGCGCGAATTTCACCGGCCGGCCGGGGACAGCTTGTGCCGCGAGACAGACAAGCGCATCGTGCGCATGCGGCTCTCCCTTCGACCCGAATCCGCCGCCGACATGCGTGGCGATGACATGGATCTTCTCCGGCGCCAAACCGAACAGCTCGGCCACAGTATTGCGCACGGAATGGGCGCCCTGCGTCGAATCGTACAGCGTGAATCCGTCATCCTTCCAGATGGCGACGGTGGTATGCGGCTCCATCGGATTGTTGTGTTCCATCGGCGTGGTGTAGGTGTGGTCGATGGTCACCGCGGCGGATTTTAGCGCCGCATCGGGATCTCCTTCCTCGGTGTCGGTCGGGTAGCCGCCGTTCACCTCTTTCGGGGCATACAGATCGTCACGATCCGCGCGCAGCTCGGCATCGTGCGACTGGCCGGCGTATTGCACGCGGACCAGGCTTGCGGCGTGCAGCGCGATCTCTGGAGTTTCCGCGATGACGGCGCCGATCAATTGGCCGCGAAAGCCGATTTCCGCGGATTGCAGCACCCAGAGCTCTTTGTTTTCATCCGAGGCAAGCCGTGTTGCATTCTCATGTGTGATCACTGCGGCCACGCCTTTCAGCGCCTTCGCCGCAGCGGTATCGATGGAAGTGATTTTGCCGCGTGCGATGGTGGACTGCACCGGATAGAGATAGAGCGGATCGGCGAGATCGTATTCATAGGCGTAAGGCGCGGCACCGGTGAGCTTGGCGGGCCCTTCGATGCGCTCCAGCGGCTTGCCGATCGCGCGGATCTCCAAAGACGGACTTGCGATCGACGTGCTCATGAGGGTGCCTCCATGCTCAGATCGCGCAGCACGGCGATGAGCGCCTTACGCGCCATCGGCACTTTATATGCATTGCCCTTCAGCACGCGGGCTGGCGCCAGTTCGGCTTCCGCTGCGCGGCGAAAGCTTTCCACTGTTGCCGGAGCGCCGCGCAGCGCCGCTTCAGCTTGTAGGGCGCGCCAAGGTTTATGTGCGACCCCGCCGAGCGCAATGCGCGAATCCCACACAACGCCATCCCGCACATCGAGCGCGGCGGCCACGGAGATCAGCGCGAAGGCATAGGAAGCGCGGTCGCGCACCTTGCGATAAGCCGACCGGCGAGCGAAGTGCAGAGCGGGCAGCTCGACCGCGGTAATCAGCTCGCCATGTTCGAGCAGGGTGTCCCGATCCGGCGCATCGCCGGGCAGGCGGTAAAAATCGCTCAAGCCGATGCGGCGCTCCCCTGCCCTGCATAGAACGACGACCGTGGCATCCAAGGCCGCCATCGCGACGGCCATATCGGATGGATGGACGGCAACGCAATGCTCCGAAGCGCCGAGGATGGCGTGATAACGAGTGTAACCGTCGATCGCAGAGCAGCCGGCGCCCGGTTCACGCTTGTTGCAGGGCGTGGTGATGTCCTGGAAGTACACGCAACGGGTTCGTTGCAGCAGATTTCCGCCGGTCGTCGCAAGATTGCGCAACTGAGGGGAAGCGCCGGCCAGCAAAGCCTGCGATAGCAGCGGGTATTTCGTGCGGATCAGTTTGTGAGCGGCCAGATCGCTATTGCGCACGTTCGCGCCAATGCGCACGGCGCCATCGGGCAATTCTTCGACACGATCGAAGGGCAGCCGCGTGATGTCCACGAGCAGATCGGGATGCGCCACGCCAAGCCGCATGTGATCGACGAGATTGGTGCCGCCGCCGAGGAAAGCAGCAGCGGGACGACCCGATACAGCGGCGACAGCACTGGTGGCATCGGCAGCGCGTTCATAGGCAAAGGGATTCATGACAATGCGATCTCCTCCGCCGCTTCGCGGATCGCCGCGACGATGTTCATATAGGCTCCGCAGCGGCACAGATTGCCGCTCATCCGTTCACGGATCTCCGCGTCGCTCAGCTCGATGACCGCGCCGTTCGGATTCCCCGTGATATGGCTTGGCTCGCCAGCCTTCCACTCGTCGAGCATTCCGACAGCGGAACAGATTTGACCCGGGGTGCAATAGCCGCATTGGAATCCGTCATGGTGCAAGAATGCCTCTTGCATCGGATGCAACTTGCCATTGCCGAGTCCCTGGGCGGTCACAATCGTCGCGCTGTCGTGTGCCACCGCGAACGCGAGGCAGGTGAGCGCCCTGCGTCCGTCGAGCAACACCGTGCAGGCCCCGCACTGGCCGTGGTCGCAGCCCTTCTTTGGCGACATCACGCCCAAACCATTACGCAGCGCATCCAGAAGTGTGGTGCGCGTATCGACGACCAAGGTGCGCTCCACGCCGTCAACGTTCAGCCTTATCGTGGATTCAAACATTCACACCTGTATTATCCCGGTTGCTTTGGATTCACAATACGGGAAACTGCGAGGTGGCAATCAGCTTTCAGCGGTCACCTTTCAGTGATCAGTCTGCCGGCTGACAACTGATAACTTTCATCCGCCGATCGCGTACATAGGGCGCTGGGGCGGAGCGAAGGCGCTGCTATGGATCTGGTGACCTGCCCACTTTTGCCATACCGTGGCGCGAATGGCGGTTTCGAGCGCGCTGTCTTCGCTATTCTCGTGAAGCAAATGGCGGATGTCGGTCTCCTCGCGTGCAAATAGACAGTAACGCAGTTTCCCGTCGGCAGTGAGGCGCAGGCGGTTGCAGTTGAGGCAAAACGGGCGGCTGACCGAGGCGATGAAACCTACCTGGCTGCCGTCAGAAAAGCGGTATTCGGTGGCAGGCGCGCGCGGATCGGCATCGGGAACAGGGGTGAGTGGGCCGAATTCTTCGGTAAGCCGCGCGATCATTTCGTCGGCCGTCAGCACACGGTCGAGCGACCACAAATGCTGGGCATCGAGGGGCATGAACTCGATGAAGCGCGCTTCGATGCCGCGCTCGCGCCCAAATCGCACCAGCGGGATCAGATCCGGTTCCGTCAGTCCTTTGATCGCGACGGCGTTCAACTTCACGCGAAAGCCGAGCGCGAGCGCTGCCTCGATGCCATCCAGAACCCGGTCTAGATCGTCACGGCGCGTGATGATGCGGAAGCGGTCGCGATCCAAGGTGTCGAGATGCACATTCAGCCGGCGCAATCCTGCTTCATAGAGCGCCTTTGCATGTCGGGCGAGCAGCACGCCGTTGGTCGTGAGCGCCAGATCGCGAATGCCGCCGATCCCGTGCAATTCTGAGATTAGTTGCGGCAGGTTCGGCCGCAGCAGCGGTTCGCCGCCGGTCAGCCGGATCTTAGAAATGCCGAGGCCGGCAGCCGCCCGAACGCAGCGCGCGATCTCCTCAAAACTCAGCAGAGAGGCCGGAGGCGCGAATTCCCCGCCCTTTTCCGGCATGCAATAGAAACAGCGGATATTGCAACGGTCCGTCAGGCTGATGCGCAGATCGGAGTGAATGCGGCCAAACGAATCGACGAGAGGCCCGGAGACAGGCGCAGCGGATACAGAAGCATTTGGAAATTGGACGAGCATTAGCGCAGCGCGAGCATGCGCTCGAGCGGGATTCGGGCGCGTTCGATCAGATCGGGGGAAACATCGATGTGCGGTTGGAGACTTTCCAGGCAGTCGCGCAGCTTCTCCAGGGTGTTCATCCGCATGTACGGGCATTCGCTGCAATTGCAGTTCTCGTTGGCCACAAAGTAGAACTGCTTTCCGGGTGCCTGCCGCTCCAGCGAATAGCGGACCCCGCTCTCGGTCATCACGATGAATTCCTGGGCGCTTTGGCTCGTGCACCACTTAATGATGGCCGACGTGGAGCCGATGAAATCGGCCATACGCAGCACGTCCTCCGGGCATTCGGGATGCGCGGCGACCAAGGCGCTGGGGTGCTCCACCCGGGCGCGCGCCACTCGGCGTGCTGGGAAAGTCGCGTGAACGATGCAGGCGCCCTGCCAGATCTGCATGTTCGTGCGGCCGGTTTCGCGCTGGACGTAGCTGCCGAGGTTGATATCGGGAAGGAAAAGAATCGGTTTCTCCGCCGGAATCGAGTTCACGACCGCAACGGCGTTGCGTGAAGTGCAGAGAATATCGCTTTCGGCTTTTACTTCGACCGAAGTATTGATATAGCTGACGATCGCATGATCCGGATTGCGCTTCTTGAACGAGCGGACGGCTTCGACGGGGCAGCTATCGACCAGGCTGCAGCCTGCATGCTTGTCCGGCACGACGACGATCTTCTCTGGATTCAGCACCTTAGCGGTTTCGGCCATGAACCGCACGCCGCAGAAGGCGATCACGTCACCATCGAATTTCCGCGCCGCGCGCGCCAGTTCCAGGCTGTCGCCGACGGAATCGGCAATCTCCTGAATTTCAGCTTCCTGGTAATGGTGGGCAAGGACGATGGCCCGCCGCGCAACTTTCAGGTCCTGAATCTCTTCCTGGATCTCTTCCTTGATCTGTGGGGCGGCGAGGGTGGCGGCAGCGACCGGCATGGGATAAGTGCTTTCTTGATTTTATCAAGGCCACACCCGGCGGCGGGCAGCAAGGCCGAATGAAACGTTTTCGCGCTTCGTGCGGTCTCAGAACTAAATAGGCGCGGATACCTCCGAGCCCGCGCCGGGAAAAGAATGAGCCAGCCGCGCGAGAGACGGCTGGCTCAATTGCTTTAAGCCCAGGTAAGCTCCTTTCCAAGTGCAAAAGCAGAACCCCGAGCGCCAGCGAGGGGACAGGCCCAGGACCCCTCCCTAACGGTCGGGGTTCTGTTCGCGCTGGGGGCGCGCACGCGAGCATGAGGCGACGGACGAGAATGCCTGGAGCCAGTCGCGCGAGAGGCGGCTGGCTCAATTATCAGCGAGACTCTCTCTTGGCCTCAGACTCAAAACACAAACTTCGCAGTGAGTTGGATGATCCGCGGATTGCCCGAAACAACCTGGTCCCACTGCTGGAAATTGGTGGACTGAGGCTCCATGGCCGTCCGCAGCAGATCGCCACCCAGACCTCCCTGTGCGTATGAGAACGGGTAAATGTCGTCAAGGAAGCCACCCACATACTGCGGATGGTTCAGGACATTCAGGAACTGCCCCGAAATCTCGAAGCTTTTCGTTTCCGTGATGTTAATGCGTTTCCTGAAGGTCAGATCGATATTGTCGATCGGGTTCATGGCGATCAAGCTGCGCCCTCCGTTGGGAAGAGTACCTTTTGGCGATGTTATAAACCTTGCATTGGGATTGTCAGCCAGATAAGCTACGATGTCGCCCGCACTATTGGTGAGCGGCGACGCATCCGAGCCGATGCTGCTGTTGCCTTGAGGATTGACCATCACCCGATCCGGCGCACTGTCGAGGTTTAAGTTGGAATCCACCGCGCTCTGAGGAGTGGCCAGTTGCCCTGACTGATACGTATAAACCGGAGCAATCTCCCAGTTCCCGACAATATTCTTCAGAAACCAGTTGCGGTGCTTGAAATAGGGAAGATCATAAATGAACTCTGCCACAATGCGGTTGCGATGATCAAGAACCGAGGACGAGCGCTCCGGCCGCATATCTTGAGAATCCATGGGCCGCCGCGGCGCGAGTACAGTTGAATCGAGCGCGTCCGTGGAGTCGTCTATGTTATGGCTCCATGTGTAGTTCACCATAAACTGCAAACCGTTGGAAAACCTCCGGCTGACCTGGCTTGCCCAAGAATGATAGACGGAGTTACCGGCCGGCATGAAACCGGTGATTATGCTGCCAACAAAGCCGGCGTCGGCATAGGCAGGCACGAAGAACCCGCCATTGCCATTGTTACCGTTGTTGTAAACATTCTGGAGAGCTGCCAGTGTGCTCGACAGCGAATTCAACGCCGCTTGGCTAGGCGCTGTAGTGTATACCGGCAGCGCATTCGATGCGTTGACGACAGGCGCTAGGTTCAGTTGCAACTGCACCGGGAGGAACAGACCGCGTGTCCCAACATATCTGGTCTGAAACACATATTTTTCTGCGAAAACGTGCTGGATGCCGAAGTTCCAGTTATATGCTTCAGGGCGCTTCTGATCGGGAATGTAACCGCCGGTGGCGTATCTAGCATCCATGCCCTGCGGAGCGGCCACGGATGCTGCCGCAGGAATACCTCCGCCCGCGAGAAAGCCGGTCGCATCGAGACCCGTCTGATCAATTGTGGTGGTCAGTTGAGGAGGCAGGCTAAGAGTGCCAAGATTGTCGTAAAGCACGTCGTACGTAATACCGAAGCCGGCGCGGATTGAAGTATTTCCGCTCGTTCCTGGCGAATACGCAATTCCTATCCTTGGCATAAAATTCTTGGTCTGCGCCTTTGGCGACCTGAACTCGATCAAACCCGGCGCGCTCGCGCTCGCGTTCAGATCCTGGCTGTTTTCGCTTAGCGGGATCGTTAAATACTCGTAACGCAGGCCCAGGTTGATGGTGAAGTTTGGAGTGACCTTCCAATTGTCGTTGGCAAAAAAGCCAAGCAACTGCTGGTTCTGGTAGTACGTGACATTTCCCAGAGAGCGCTGCGCGATTCCGTCCGGATTATTGTCATATAGGTAATCCGAAAGGTAGCTCCATTCATAGTCGCCGCGCGAGCGCTGAATAAACTGTGAAGGCGAGATGGCACTCCAGCCGTCGAATCCAAACTTCAGGCTGTGATTACCCTTCGTCCAGGAAATATTGTCAGTCAGTTGATACAGGTTCTGGATCGTGTATTGCGGTGCATTGGGATCCGGACCATAGGCTGCATTCAACTCGTAAACATTGATATTGGGAAATGAATCCAGTCCGGGAAACTTTTGGTTTCCGAATATAGGATACGTCTGATTTTGACGATTGAATCCGAGCCGAAACTCGTTGAGCAGCGTGGGTGTAAACGTGTGATATTCCGAAAACGTCGCCATGTAAGCATTCACCGGAATGGAGCCATAAAATACAGCGGGGAACCCGGAGTAATCAATCAAGCCGGTGCGGTTCAGAATGAACCGTCCGCGCATGGAATCTTTTTCGGACATGTTGTAGTCGATCGAACCTACGCCGTATTCATTGTTCTCGAAGTTCGGGGGTTGTGCCGAAATCCGGCCCACTGGAATCGTAATCGGCGCGACCGTCGAGGTCGGAGAAAAAACACCTGTTTTCAAACTCTCGTTGCTGCCAGGCCCAGGCGCCACCAGAATGGGTGAGCCATTTGGCAAGTTGGCCGGGCTCGTCTGACTCGTTGCCGTGCCCAGATACTTCTGGAATTCCGCGAGGTTGGTTTGATTGATTCCGGGAAGTGCGGCGAGTGTCGCGTAACCCGCATCGGTTGGCGCAAAATAAGCAACCGGCGGAGAAGTCTGACCGATGGGGTTGTACTCGTAGTCTCCAAAAAAGAATAGCTTGTTCTTCTTAATGGGACCGCCAAAATTGCCTCCGAACCGGTTGTTGTCAAATCGGGGATGGAGCGGCGTGCCCTGCACGGAATTCAGGTTATCCGCGGCATTCAGATTCCGGTTCTCGAAATATTCGTATACTTCGCCATGGAATTGGTTCGTGCCGCTTTTGACGATCTCGTTGAACTGGCCGCCCGAGGAATGCCCGAAGGTGGGTGAAAACTGGTTCTGCAGCACGCTAAATTCGGCAACGGCATCGTTCGGAACCGTAACCACGGGACCGGTTACCGCGAGGCTGTTGTTGTCGACGCCTTCGATCGTGAAGTTATTGTTGGTTGGGCGCTGGCCGCCAACCGATGGACCTTCGCCGTAGCCGGTACCGCCGCTTGTGGTCACGCCCGCGTTCAAAAGCGAGAGATTGAGCACGCCGGTACCGTTCTGCCCTCCGCTCGCCGCGGCAAGCTGTTGTATTTGCTGAGCCTGATACGTCGTCTGTACTTGCGCCGTCGTTGTATCGATCACCACAGGCGCCTCCGTCACTTGGACCGTGGTACTCGCTTGTCCGACGGCCAACGTGATATTCGAGGTCACCGTATTATTGAGCTGGACGACGACATGTGCCACCGACTTTTTTGCGAACCCCGGCGCGGCCACCGTGAGCGTATAGGTGCCCACAGGAAGATTTTCAAACCGGTAATCGCCCTTTGACGTGGACGCCGTCGAACTCTGCACATTGGTCGCCTCGTTCTTCGCCACAATGGTGGCATTGGGCACGATGGCCCCGGTTGGGTCAAAAATAGATCCGGTTATATTTCCGCTCGTAAGCTGCGCATAAACCTGGCCGCCCAGCAGCAGAAGCACCGCCGCCGTAATGCAGAGCCGCATTCGCTTCAATCCCATTGTTTGTCCTGTTCCGCATGCCATAATCCCCCCAGTGCGCACACTGTTATGCGTTGAACACTCGCAATTTTAGCGCCAAAGCTCTCATCGGCAGGAACTCGCAGAAGATTAACAACTTAGCGCATCCCGTACCAGAAGTACTCCCAATTCTTGTAGTACCAACGCAAGCGGAATTCCATTATCGGGACAGCGATGCGATTAGCCGAACAGGGTCAACTGCTCCGCGTGGCTGGCCGGCTCAGGCCGCGTGGGCGAGATCGGAGGCGGGATCGCAGTCCGCGGCGACGTGACACAAGGCGGCAGACTGCATGCAGGTTCAGAGGCGATGATACTACTTCCTGGCAGACGACAAAAAGCGATCGTCTGCCCCACCGAACAAGGGCGCTTACGCTTCCGGCTCGGTTTCGAAATTGCCGGTTACCGTGCCGCGAGCAGGGCCCGCAGATGGCGCGCGCGCTCGGGCGAACGAAGCTGGCGTAGCGCCTTGGCCTCGATTTGACGGATGCGCTCGCGGGTGACGTCGAACTCCTGCCCGATTTCTTCGAGCGTATGCTCGCGCTCGCAGCCGATGCCGAAACGCAGACGGATGACCTTCTCTTCTTTCGGCGAAAGCGTCTTTAGAATATTCGCCGTCTCGTCGCGGACGTTGGAATCGATCACCGCATCGACGGGGGAACCCACCCAGCGGTCTTCGATCAAATCGCCCAGCGCCGATTCGCCGTCGCGGCCGACCGGGGTTTCGAGCGAGACCGGATCGCGCGAAATCGTCTTCAGCTTCTGGACTTTTTCGACTGGAATGTCCATGCGCCGGCTGATCTCTTCGTTGGTCGGCACACGACCCAGTTCCTTTTCGAGCTCACGCGTGGCCCGCAGAAACTTGTTCATGCTCTCGTTCATGTGAACGGGAATGCGAATGGTGCGCGACTGATCCGCAATGGCGCGCGTGATCGCCTGGCGGATCCACCAGGTCGCATAAGTCGAGAATTTATATCCGCGCCGGTACTCGAACTTGTCTGCCGCGCGCATCAGCCCGATATTGCCTTCCTGGATCAAATCCAGCAAGTGTAAGCCGCGGTTGACATACTTTTTGGCGACCGAAACCACCAGGCGGAGGTTGGCCTCCACCAGATCCTTCTTGGCGCGTTCGGCTTCGGCTTCTCCGTGCCGAATCACGGTCAGGCTATGACGCAAGTCGGGCAGCGAGGCGCCCACTTCGGCTTCTCTCTTCTTTAGATCGCGCTTCAGTTCCTTGAGGCGCGCCTGCGCGGTGGGCGAATTGCGCCCTTCCAGCTTGTGGATCTCGGAATCGAGCACCGCGGTTTCTTCCACCGCCTGCTCGATGGCGCGGACAAATTCTTTCCAGCGCGCCAGGTTAAAGGGAATGATCCGGAAAGCTCGCGAAAGCTCCACCTTGACGCGTGCGGACTTGCCCGCCCAGCGCCTGCGCAGCTTCTTGTTTCCGGTGGGCGCCGCCGCCTGCTTCTCCATGGTTTGCGTCAGCTTCTTATAGGCCGCCAGATAGGCAACAAACAAACCCTGGATGTCGGTGCGGCGCTTGATGTCCGCCGCGCTGCCTTCTTCAATATCGGCCGGGCCGAAATCGATGTAGCTGTCGACGTCCTCGGCGCCCTTGCGCACCAGATCAGCGAACTCCCAGACCACACTCTGGATGAGCGGCGAGCGGCTGATCGCCTTCTGCATGCGCAGCTTGCCGCGCTCCATCTTGCGCGCCAGCGTCACTTCGCCTTCACGCGTCAGCAGCGGGACCGAACCCATTTCGCGCAGGTAGACCCTTACCGGATCGTCGGTGTAAATCGACTCCTCGGCCGGCTGGGTTCCGTGCAGCTCTTCATCCTGCGATTCTTCCGGATGAAAGTAGTTTGCGTCTTCATCGAACGGAATCCCCAGATCGGGTCCCTCGCCTAAATATTGGTCCTCGAATTGATCCACTTACCTAATCACCTCTGGTCGCACACCCACCCGGCCGCGGCCCCGCCCGGGCCTGACAGCCAGCAAGGCTCTAGAATACATGTCAGAAAAATAAAGACGGTTTTTCGCTGGGTTTCTTTCGCCGCGGGATGCAAGCGCCACGCGTGTACTTCTTGCGCGCATTTATTATATCCGGTTTTGCCTCTAAAGTTAACCCCTAAAAGGGAGATGTCCTCCGAAGTGCTTGGTTACAAAAAAGATACAGGCACACCCGGATATGTGAACGAAGCTTAGCTCTTCGGGTAGATTTTACCTCCGAGCTCTTTATTTCTATTAGACTTTCCTGCGCAGCGTTAGGTTTTTCAATTCGCTGAGAAATTCTTCCACGTCCTGGAAATCCCGGTAAACCGAGGCGAAACGGACGTAGGCGATCTTGTCCAAACCCCGAAGCCGCTCCATTAGCCGTTCCCCGATGAGCGTGGTAGGCAACTCCCGGTCCGGGCTTTCGAGCAGCAGCGATTCCATCTCGTCCACCAACTCGGCCAGGGTTCCCATGCTGATCGGCCGTTTCTCACAGGCACGTAGCAGGCCGTTCAGCACTTTTTGCCGGTCGAACTGCTCCCGCCGCCCGTCTTTTTTGATGACCATATAGGGCACTTCGTCGCAGCGCTCATAGGTGGTGAAGCGGCGTTCGCACTTGACGCACTGGCGGCGGCGGCGGATCGAGTCGCCTTCCTTGCTCTCGCGCGAATCGATCACCTTGTCTTCGCGATAGCCGCAAAACGGGCAGGTCATAAAGAAGCTCTTAGCCCTTAGCTGTTAGCTTTTGGCACCACCCCTCGCTCACGCTCGGGGTTCCCAGCGCCGATCGGAAGCTGGCAGCGGTTCCACTGAACTTTTCGGGCATATATAACGTTTATCAGGGTGTTGAGGGCAAGGATGTCGGCCGCCGCCATTGCAGCAGTTTCGCTAAACTCGGAGACTTCGCTAAGCTCGAAGGCGGCGGTTGCCGTCTGGGGAAGGACCCAAGCGCGATTGGATGCCGAGACAAGTATAGTCGAGCGCTGCCTGAACGGTGAACAGGGCGCCTGGGACGACCTGGTGAAAACGTACACCAAACGTGTCTATGCGCTCTGTTATCGCTTCACGAATCGCTCCAGCGAGGCCGAAGACCTCACGCAAGAAGTCTTTCTGCGCGTGTTTCGCACGCTGGGCAGCTTCCGTTCCGGCGAAGGCTCGTTCAATGTGTGGCTGACGCGCCTGACGCGTAACCTTTTGGTGGATCATTACCGCCGGACCAAACATGACCGCTCTACCGACGCGCTGGAGGATAAGCTGGCCGTCCTGGAAGAAAAAACCGCGCAGCACTCCCGCACCGATGGGCTGCTCGCCAGACGCGAGGCCGGTGAGCTGCTGCAAGGCGCGCTGCAAAAGCTTTCGCCGGAGCTGCGCGAAGCCGTCATTTTACGCGATCTTCAGGAACTCGAATATCGCGAGATCGCCGAGGCTCTGGACATCCCCGAGGGCACGGTTAAATCGAGACTCAACCGCGGACGCGCCGAGCTTGCTCGCGTGCTGCGGCGCAACAAGGTGGCAGTTTAGGAAATAGCCATGAAATGCGTTGAATTCGAAACCATTCTGGCCGATTACCTGGACGGCATTCTGTCCGATCGCGAACGCGCGGCCATCGACGAGCATGCTGCTCAGTGCGTTAACTGCCGCGAGTTCCTGGCTGATGCCGCCGCCGGGGTCTCGCTGCTGCGCCAGGCGGAAAAGATTGAGCCGCCGCCCGAACTACTCACCCGCATAGCCCATCAGGCACCCATCGGCCGGCTGCGGCACCCGCTCGAACGGCCCAGCCTGTTCGAGCGCTTCGGTTCGCGCTGGCTGCAGCCGCTGCTGCAACCGCGACTCGCCATGAGCATGGCCATGACCGTGCTCTCGTTCGCCATGCTCGACCGCTGCACTGGCGTCCAGGTGCAGAACATTCAGGCCGCCGATCTTAATCCGGCGCGGGTCTGGACCAACGTCGAGGACAAAGCGATTCGCGTAAAGGATCGCGCGGTGAAATATTACGACAATCTTCGCG
>DASVGP010000028.1:0-14860 GCA_036379475.1 Bryobacteraceae bacterium
GCGATTCCCGGTGATCGCAGATGAGGATCGTTGCGAGGCTCGTCTCCATAGGTGAAGGCCGCAGGCTGGGTGAAGCACGACGTGTTGAACCAGTTGTCCAGCCGCTGAGTTGCCGATCCGGAAGTAAAGACGTCGCAGCCCGAGGTCACGTTCGGCCGCTGGCCGCCTGCGCCGGGCGAGTTGATGTTCCCGCTATTGGTTGTCAGATGGAGTGGAAAGCCGCTCTGAAAAGTGGAGACACCCTCAATGCCCCAGCCGCCAACAATCGCGTCCACAAAGCCGTTGGCATGCGGCAGAAACTTGCGCCCTCTGCCCACCGGCACATCCAATACGTAGCTGACTACCAGGCGATCGGGCACATCGAAGGAGGCGAGCGATTTCTCCGCGCGGAGATTATTCCAGTCCTGAGCCCCGCCAGTTCCGCCGCCTTCCAGCCAGCCGGTCAGCGTGCCGGTATCGCTAATCAGCTTCGCGTGAGTATAGGCAACCATGATCGTGTTGCCGCCGGAGAAGCGCTTTTGCGCCTTCACTTGCAGCGATTCGTAAGTCGAGTTGCCGATGCCTTGTCCGGCATAACTCATGCCCGTGTACTCCGGATACGGTCGCAATAATTGACTTTCCTGGATGGTGGGATTACTGAGAGACGAACCCGGAGCGGTGATATACGGATAAAATGGATTCGCCACGTTATCAAACAGAGCATTTCCGAGCGACAGATATTGATCGGGCATTTGATCGATCTGCGGGCCGTAAAAGGGTAGGTGCGTACCCTTAGCGCCCGCATAGGCAACATCCAGCAGAAAGCCGCTGCCGAACTGCTTCTGGATATCGGCGTTCCACTGCTGCGCGTAGCCGTATGGATTCGCAAGTTGGGATTCGGTTGGACCGGTTCCGAGCAGGTCGCTCACATAGCTTGGATTCCGTCCTGGGGGAATCACGATTCCTTGAGGATACGGATTGCTGATGTTTGCTACAGGAATACCAGCATAGGGACCTGACTGTATGGGGCTTCCGATACTGTTTACCGGGTCGTTATTGGGAGATAAAGAGAAAGCGATATCGTTCGGCAGCCAGAAGATCCCATAACCGGCATGAAAGACCATGTTATGCGCGAACTGGTAGGCCAAACCGACGCGCGGAGAAAACTGCTTCCAGTTCGGCTTCACATTGCTGCGGTAGGGGTCGTTCTTCGAGTTGACCAGATCGATATTGCCGGGGACATTGATGCCGTCGGTCGCAAGCAGTTGGTTGGGCTGAGTTGGATCGAACAACGACATGCGATCGAACCGCTCCGTCCATGGCCCGGTATGTTCCCAGCGCACGCCGAGATTGAGGGTCAAATTGGAGCGGGCATGCCAACTGTCGTCGAAATACACCGCCGGATAATACTGCTGTCCGGCAACAAAATTATTTGTGCTGGCACCGCCGCCGGTGGGATATCCGAGCAGGAAGGTTGCCAATCCCAGGCCGGAACCGGCGGTGTTGAGCGCGTTCGCCGCCGTAGAGCTCGGGCCGAAACTGAAACTGCCGGTCGGGGTATTCGTCTGCGTATAGTTATCCGTCATGCGCAAGAACTCCGCTCCCACTTTGAACGTATGGTTTCCCATGACCTTGGTGACGCTTCCCGCAGCGCGGTAATTATCGTTCCGGGAAACGATGACGCTGCCGGCTCCATTGCTGCCAAACGTGTTTTCTGTATCGAATCCGTTGATGACAGGAACTGGCAGATCGCGGAAGGAGACTTCGGAGTTGAGCGAAGCGGGCCAGCCAAGCTGGGTGAGATCGTAGCCCAAAGTCTCGGGGATCCGGTCATAAGCAAAGCGCTGGTAGCTCAAGTGAATCTCCATGATCGTGGTTGGCGTGAACGTGTACGTGTCACCTAACACAAAATTGTTTGTGTTGAATGTCTCGGTGCAGCGGTCCTTACAGACACCGTTACTCATGGGATCGATGGGGAGGTTGATGTTACCCCAATAGGTGTATCGCGCGCTGATGTGCTGCTTCTCGGACACGTTCTGATCGATGTGCACCACGGTTTCGTTATTGTTGCCGCCCTGAGAGCCGTTGCCGACCCAATTACCAACGCCTTGCGCATTACCAGGGGCATTCGGCATGGGATAGAGCTTAAGAAAGGTTTGGGAAGTGGGATTCAGCCGGTCAGTGGGAATCTTATTGCCAGCAAACTGCACACGCGATCCTGTCGCTACCCCCGGGGCACAGGGCTTTGCCGGGTCGGTGCCGCAAGTTGTCAGTGGATCATAGATATTGACGCCCTGCGCTGCGGCGAGCCCGGACAGGTCTCCCGCGCGCTCCGCAGCGGTCGGAACCGTCTCGGTATAGGATGCTCCCTGGCGCAATCGAAAGCCCTCGTAATCCACAAAAAAGAAGGTCTTGTTCTTGCCGTTGTAAATTTTCGGGATGTAAACAGGACCGCCGAGATTGAATCCGAATTGATTCTGGGTGAAGGCGCCACGCGGCGTGCCTGCGGCATTATTAAAGAAAGTATTCGCATCGAGATCGCGGTTGCGGAGATATTCCCACAGAGTGCCATGCACCTTATTGGTGCCGGATTTCGTGACAAAGTTCACCACGCCGCCGGCGAAACGTCCATATTGCGGAGAGAGGCTGCTGGTCGCCACTTTGAATTGCGCGAGCGAGTCCTGGGTTGGAATCAAGGCGGTGAGATTGTCATAGTTTGCGTTTACCGGCGCGCCGTCGAGCCACATAGTGCTCTGATTTGCCATGCCGCCGCCGATCTGGTAATTGCCCCAAGCAAACGGATTCTGGCCGTTCGGGTTGGACATCGATCCTCCCTGCGGCACGACCGAGGGCACAAGTGCTACCAGATTCATCGGATTCCTGCCGTTCAATGGCAAAGTATTCGCTTGCCGCTCGCTAATAACTTCCCCGAGAGAGGACGATTGCGGTTGCAAGAGCGGGGTTTGCGCAGTGACTTCCACCGTTTGACTAAGTTCGCCAACCTCTAGCGAGATATTGATCCGCGTAGAGGTCTCGGTCTGAACCGTCACCGGAGATCTCAGAAAACTTTTGAAGCCGGCCTTCTTCACCCCAACGCTATACTCACCTGGTGGTAGATTGATAAACTGGTAAAAACCCTGGGTATTCGTAGGAGCTGACTTCTTTACGCCCGTCCCAAGATTGGTCAGGCTCACTTGTGTACTCACTATGGGCGCGCCCGAAGGATCAGTCACCGTACCAACGATCGAACCAACCGTCGTTTGAGCGTAACCGGCTGGGATTAGTGCCAAAAAGGCAAAGGCTACACACCAATACTGAGCTTTCCGAAACATACTACTCCCTTTCTGGTGCGTATGATATCGCAAGCACTCACTGGAAACGTTCGGAATAGCTCAGGCGCATAAATTTGAACGTGAGCGGCTAATGTGCCGGCAATGGTTGGGCCCAAGAGCGAAACGCGGGTGCTGGCTGCTTGACGGTTCCGGTCGCGGCCCATTCTACGCCGCGCACAAACGTGGTTGAAAAGCCGGGCAGCGTCATCGCGCGTACGTCATGCCCCAATGCGGTATAAAATGTTCGGCCTTTTCCGTAACGCACGGTCCAGAGCATAGGCTCGTCTTTCCCCGTTGGATTCATATCGAGTTTGGGCCATCCGGGATGAGGCTTCAACTCGGATGGCGGCGGCTTGTTAGTAGGATCATCGTACGCCGTCGCCAGTATATGTACGCCGTTCGTCATATGGATATTGTGATAAAGCTCGTCATCGGCTTCGAAGGAAGCAGGTAGTCCGCGTGTGATCGGGTGATTCCGATCTACGATCTTTACTTGGAATTTGTGGAGGGGTGCGTGACCGGATGCGGGTGGCTGCTCCGACCAGACGCCGCCGATCATCTTTTTGTACTCAGGCCAAGGAGGCTCGATGAGGCCGGTGGGAACGCTATGCGGACCGAGGACCACCAATCCGCTAAAGGCCCAATTTGCACCGTGGATCGCGACCAGCCCTCCGCCGGAGCGGACAAAATTCGCCAACGCAACTTCGGAAACGCGGCCCCAGCTCGGGCCGTTGTAATTCAGTACCACCACTTGATAGATAGCAAGTGTCGCCGCCGTCATGCCCGTCGGCTCTTCATCGATGCGAACGTCGAACCGGCTTGTGTTCGCAAGCAGCTTGCGCAGGAAGGGAGTCGTTTTGCGCCAATTGTGATTGTTATAACCGGACAGGATCAGGACCCGAATCGCTCCCTTCTTAAAAAACGGCAGACGGCCGGCTACGCTCTGCGCCATGACGGGCGCAATCGCAGTTAGTGCAAGGATGGTCAGGAGAATTGCTCGCGGCACGATCATTCCGCTCCCAGTCTTTCCAGCAATGCTTTGGTTGCCTCGATTCCTTGCGCATCGGACAGCTTTCGCCCGCTCCCTTCCGGTTCCCACTCGATTCCGATATAGCCCGTGTATCCGGCGTCCTTGACAATTTTCAGAATGCGCTCGTAGTCGAATGCGCTTCCATTTCCATTTGCATCAAAGGCGTGCGTCTTTGCATTTACGGATTTGGCATACGGCATGAGCTGCGCCATTCCCACATAGGTATCGAAGCTGCGCCTTTTTTGAGTCACGTGTTTGCCGTGCGCGTCGGTGAAAAAGAACAGTTCCTGGAAATGTCCGGGATCGGCCTCGATTCCCGCATGTTTGTTGTTGACCTGCTTCATGACAGCGACTAACCAGCCGGGATCGCAACTGTAACCAATGTGATTTTGCACGAGCACATCGAGATTCTGCCGGCCGCCATACTCCAGTAAGCTGCCATAGCCATCGACGCTAGCATTAAGGAATGCTTCGGGGTTACCCGGCGGCTGAAAGCCATTCAAATTGACCCGAATCCCGCTGCATCCAAGAAACGAAGCAATATCAAGCCAGCGGCGGTGGGCTTGTACGGCATTCTTCCGTCTGACTTTCTCAAGATCACCCAATTGCGGTCCTGACATATCGACTAAGATGATATGATTCACTATTCCGTTGTCACTCGCTCGCTTCTTCAGTTCGCGGAGAAAGTTCCGGCTGCTCGCTTTGGTGTCCCAGAAACTCGACACATAATCGATCGCGTTCAAACCGAATTGGTGCTTGGTTATCCAGGCGAGTTTGAGCGGGTCGTATTTTCCTTCACGATGGGAAGTATTGAAGGAATACTCGCCGAGAGAGATTTTGAAAAAGAGAGGCGCTGCTGAAAGCCCCGCTCGGGCTGCCAGCCCGCCCCACAGGAGGGTCCTGAGATGATCACGTCTAGTCATCATTGTTTCGGCAGTGCGAATGCGAATAACTTTGCACCCGCGGCAAGGAGAATATATTGCCTCCCATCCAGTTCATACGTGATCGGCCCGTTGCGCATGGTTGCGCCGAGGTTGACGTGCCAGAGCGTGCGGCCGCTGTCCGGATCGAGCGCCAATGCGTTTCCGGAACCGTCGCCTCCGAACAGAAGTTTACCGGCGGTGGTCAAGACACCCGATGTGCCTCCTCTGCCGGTCGGATGGTTCCAAACGATTTTTCCCGTGGTGGCGTGGATCGCCTCGATTGACGACGGCCCCGACCAGACAGACTTATCCATACCACCCCACGATTCCGGGTTGGCGCTGGTGTCCGTCAAATAGAAGACGGCTCCGGAGCGTGTAACCCGCACATAGAACAGGCCGGTTTGCGGATCGTAGCTGGGAGGGAACCAGTTTGTGCCTCCGCCTTCGGAAGGGAACACAATCGTGCCGGCCGGCTGCGGATCTTTCTTAGGATTGCGAATGGGACGGCCCGTCGCGTCCAGACCTTCCGCCCAGTTATTCGGAACGAACTTACTAGTAACGATATGCCGGCCGTTCGTCCGATCGAGCGCGAAAAAGTAGCCGTTACGATTGGCCTGCGCAAGAAGCTTTCTGGGTTTTCCATTGATTTCCGCGTCGAAGAGCACCGGGGTCTCAGATGCGTCCCAATCGTGCACATCATGCGGAGTAGTCTGATAAAACCAGACCATTTTCCCTGTGTCCGGATTCACGGCGACAATCGAATTGGTCCAGAGATTGGCTCCCTTCCGCCCTTGGCCCGCCATAACGGGCTGCGGATTAGCAGTGCCAAAATAGTAAATATTCAAATCCGGATCGTAAGTTCCGGGAATCCACACGGCACCTCCGCCGTGCTTTTGGGCACGGGAATTCGGCCAGGTCTCCGAACCGGGCGCACCCGGCTTCGGCGTCGCATACCAGCGCCATTGCAGTTTGCCGGTTACCGGATCATACGAAGCCAGATAGCCGCGATTATCGATGGATTCAATACTGGGGCTCGCGAAAACATGATCTCCGACCACCACAGGAGCCACGGTACAGAAATAGTCGAGTTTTAGATCCGCGATTTCGACCCGCCAGCGCTCCTTGCCGGTCGTGGCATCGAGAGAAACCAAATAGTCGTCCGGAGTTACAAAGAAAAGCCAGTTCTTGTACATGCCCATGCCGCGGTTTCCAATATGGATGCCGCCGCGCGACTTTGTCGTCCAATGCCAGAGCTCACGGCCGGTTCGGGCATCCACAGCCCAAGCATGGTCCGGAACGGTGAAATACAAAACTCCGCCCACCATCAGCGGAGTCGCTTTGATCGGGACGCCGCCGGAATCGTAAGTCCAGACAAGCGTCAAATCTTTTACATTCGACGCGTTGATTTGAGATAGCTCGCTGAAGCGCCTGCCAGAATAATCGCCGTTGTATGTAGGCCAACTCTTATTTAACTGATGTGCATAAAGCGGAGCCGCGAGCGCGATTCCCGCGAGAAGCAGCTGGATGTTCACTTCAGCGTCTCCAAATACGTAGTCACATTGTGCATATCGCTGTCGGTAAGCTGCTTCAGCAATTGCTCATGAGCGGCAAGTGGGTCGTGCACTTGTAGCTTAGTTCCGGACGTGATGGGGAAGCTATGATACCCCTGAGAATCGTAGAGAGAAACATTAAATTCGCTGAGATGAGTGAGCTTTCCAGAGAACCTTTGTCCCGAAGGCAGCGCAACCGTCACGGTCGTCACAGGCGAATTTGCAGATCGCGGCAGAACCGATTGCGGAGAAAGCCAGAGCTGCTGCAGGGTTTCAGGCGGATACTTGCTCGCGATTTCTTTCAGATCGCCGGAAGCCGAATGACAACTGCCGCAGTGGGCTTTGAAATAGGTCTTGCCGGCGGCCGCACTTCCGATCGCTAAATTTTTGACCTTATACGAAAAGCGCATACGGACGTTGCGAATCCTTTGATGCAGAAACGCGACGATATCGGAGACTTGCGTTTTGGTGAGCTTACTACTAAAAGACGGCATACCCTTATCGGGTCTGCCGTTGTGAACAACGGGACCAATCAGATTACCATGATGATCGTTGTTCACGAGAACGGAACCCACAAGATCGGGACCACCGTTTCCGCCGGTAGCTTCCGGCCCATGGCAGAAGGAGCAATTGGTTTGGAATAATTGTTTGCCGCGCGCCACGGCGGCTGGGTTTTGCTTGGGCGGCAAGTACAGGTTCAAGCCCTGCGCCGACAGATGCGGAACAGCTGTGCCGATTACAGCAAGCACCAGGCTCAGCTTTGGATTCGAAAGCATATTATGACCGGACTGCGGCCGGCTGCTGCCCGTCCAGAATGCCTGA
This sequence comes from Bryobacteraceae bacterium, assembly GCA_036379475.1. Classification (GTDB taxonomy): domain Bacteria; phylum Acidobacteriota; class Terriglobia; order Bryobacterales; family Bryobacteraceae; genus Bog-105. Next base: position 7,637 of record DASVGP010000028.1, read on the forward strand.
GAGGAATCGAAGGCTATCCTCGGCCTGTTTTGAGGTACCGCATTCGACGGATAACACACCTTCGTAGCCGCCTGATTGCAGAATCGAAACCACTCGCGGCCAGTCGATCACGCCTTCTCCGCAGCCGCATCCCACAGGAGTGCCGGTCACCCTGCCCTTTTGGGATTCCGCCTGTCCAAACGAGATATCCTTCGCGTGAAGATGCACCAATTTGTCCAGGACCGCTGACAAGCCTTCATACGGGTCTACTCCACCTAGGAATGCATTGCCGGTATCGTAATTCACCTTCAGCATCGGTGAGTTCACAATATTGGCGATCCGCAGCAGGCCGGCGGTTGTGCTCGTGAAGCTTTGATGAGGCTCGATGCCTACAAAAACGCCATGGCGCTCGGCTGTTTGCAACACCTTCGTGAGCGTGTACTTCATCACCTGAAAGCATTCGCGATCGTCCAGCCATTCGGGCCGTATGCCCTCGTCCGTATTCACCACAGGAGCTCCGATCGCCGCAGCGAAGCGAATTGCTTTTTCCAGATACGGCACGCTGATCTCGGGCCGCATCAACGGGCAATGCGCCGAGAAGCCGGAGGCGCGGACGCCATAGCGGTCCAGAATCTCTCGCATCTCCAATGGATCGTTATCCATGGAAAAAGAATGGAAGTATCCCGCCTCACTCAGCAGCTCGCGGCCGTTGTGCACCATCGGCTCGATGAATCGGTAACCGATTCTCGCCGCGCGCTTCACGCCGGCTTCAAAGGGCTTGTCCTCGGAGCGGATAAACTCCATGTTCAGTCCGATTTGCATGCGATGTATTTTGAGTTTAAGGGCATCCGATACTGTTTGTCGTCCAAATTTTTGCGGCGGTTGAAATCTGTACAGGATGCCGGTTCGGAAGGACTTAATTGGCTAATCTTCCGTATTTGGCTTCGCTAGCGTTCGCAGCGTTTGACATCGCGGCTCCGCGGGGCCTCGATTTCACGCTTCGGAACTCGCCAACGACGCAGAAATATCTGATCGAAACCATGCCGGGCGGAGTCGCGCTGCTCGACTACAACAACGACGGCCTGCTTGACATTTTTTTGGTCAATGGCGGCCGGCTTACCGATCCGATGAAGACTCCGCCGAATTTCGAGCGGAGCGATCCGCAGTACTGGAATCGTCTGTTCCGCCAAAATCGAGACGGCACCTTTACGGATGTCACCGAAGCCGCGGGGCTGGCAAACGCCGGCAACGGCAACTACGGGATGGGAGTCGCGACAGGCGATTACGACAACGACGGCTATACAGACATTTATGTAACCAGCTTCGGCCGCAACATTCTTTATCACAACAATGGCGATGGAACATTTACCGACGTGACCGCAAAAGCCGGGGTCGCCTCGGAAGGCTGGTCGGCTTCGGCCGGCTTTTTCGATTACGACAATGACGGACATCTCGACCTGTTTGTGTCCCGCTACATGGAATGGGATATCCAACACAGTAAGAGTTGCGCTCGGGATACTTACTGTCCGCCCGGCGTGTTCCCCGCAACGACCAATGTCTTGTATCGCAACCGGGGCGACGGAACTTTCGAGGATGTTAGCCGGCAGTCCGGTATAGCGGCGAAAAAGGGGCGCTCGCTTGGTGTCGCCTTCAACGATTACGACAGCGACGGGTACACCGATATCTTCGTATCAAACGACGGGATGGAACAGTTCCTGTTTCACAACAATCGCAATGGAACGTTTACGGAATGCGCGCTCAAAGCCGGCGTAGCTCTTTCCGCAGACGGCAAGCCGATTTCCGGCATGGGGGTCGATTTTCGCGATTATGACAATGACGGGCGGCCGGATATCATCGTGAACGATCTGCCGAGGCAGACTTATGCCATTTACCACAACGACGGCAACGGTTCGTTCAGCTACAGGAGCTTGCGAACGGGGCTAGGTGAACTCACAGCGTCTCATGGCGGTTGGGGAATGCGGTTGGTAGATTTCAACAACGACGGTTGGAAAGACCTGTTTGCCGCGCAAAGCCATGTGATGGATAACGTGGAGGAGATCGACCCCTCATTACGCTATCGTCAGCCACCGCTGTTCGCATTGAATCATAATGGCCGTTTTGAGGGCGGACATTCCGGAATGGTCGCGCCAGTCGCCGGGCGTGGAGCCGCTTTCGGAGACCTGAATAACGATGGTTGGCCCGACGTCGTGATGACCGTTCTTGGATCGCATCCGATCGTTTTCCTGAACCGCGGCGGCAAAAATCATTGGTTGACCATTAGCCTTCGCGGAACGCGCAGCAACCGCGACGGATTCGGGGCGCGTGTTCGAGTAAATGGGCAAACCCAATATGTAACTTCAGCAGGCAGTTATCTGTCGGCAAGCGACAAACGAGCTCACTTCGGGCTAGATACAACAAAAAGGGTTGATGTCGAGATCTTGTGGCCATCGGGGACACATCAGCGACTCAAAAGCGTTGCGGCTGATCAGCTCATTGAAGTGAAAGAGCCGGAGTGAGCGCGCGAGATAGCGACGGCTTGCTAAATTAGCTGGTCTTGGAACCGGAGTGTTTTGCGGCAGGTTTGGAACTGGAATTTTTCGGAAAATGTTTGGCGAGATAGTTAATGATGGTATTGAATTCGGCGTCGGTGCCGTTAGCGCCTTTGGCGACCATGTCGCTCACAACCTGAGCCCAGCCTTCTTTGGTGTCTCGATGGCCCAAGACCATGGTCGCCGGATGACACCCGCTGCAGACCGCCTCTACGGTCGCCTTGCCGGGGCCGTCCGGAAGCTGGGATGCCTTCGAACCCGCAAAAGAAGGACCGGCACAGAGGAAAAAGACCGAGACAAGGATGGCGCCACGGTTCCACACTGTCCTCAGCATCTCTTCATTATGCCCCGCACAGCGGTTGACACGAGAGGGCGTGCCCGACGCTCCCTCTCGGTCGGGTTCTGTTTCGGGCTGTGGAATAATGCAGGGTGGCAGAGATATGAAACGCCGGAATTTTGTTCGAAATTTGCTGATCGCCCCGGCGATTCCAGGCGCGCTTGCAGCCGAACAGGCCACGGCCAAGTCTGCTCCGGCTGCCCGGCCCGACGAGCAGCAGCACACATGTTCCTACGGACCCACCGATGCCCCGCTCCTACCGCTGGACGCCCCCGACCTGAATGCCGAGCCAGCTCCTAATTACTTCACGGCCACTCAGTTTGGCACGCTCCGGAAACTGGGCGCCCTCCTGCAGCCTCCGCTTAAGGGCAACCCAGGCGCGATCGAAGCTAAAGCTCCGGAGTTTCTGGATTTCCTGATCAGCGTGTCGCTGCCCGACCGACAAAAACTCTACCTGACCGGCCTCGACAGCTTGGAGATCCAATCGATCGATACCTTTCAAAAGCATTTTTACGATCTGGACGAGACGCAGGCGGGCACGATTCTGAAGCCTCTGATGGTGGTGCGCGACTGGCCGCGGGATTTTCCTAGCGACCCGCTGAAGCACTTCCTTGCCCAAGTACAGGACGATCTCAGGACCGCCACGATGAATTCGCGGGAATGGGCCGCCGCCATGGAAAAATCCGGGCGCTTCTTCACTCGGGGTCATCGTACCAGCGGTCATTATTGGGCTCCGATCGATCCGATCGGGAACGGGTAAGCACATGCCAATCAAAAAATACGACGTCCTGATCGTAGGTTCGGGGCACTCCGGCGGCATGGCGGCGAAGATTCTAACCAAGCACGGCATCTCCTGCCTGATGCTGAACGCCGGTCCGGAAGCCGATTACGGCAAAGACCGCAGCCTCAAACACGCCTACGAGCTTCCTTATCGCGGATTCGACAAACCGGGGCGGCTGCCGCATGTTTTTCAAGCCAACGAGTTCAATGCGAACCAATGGGTGGACGAAAAAGAAGAACCGTACACCTGCCCGCCGGACGCCCCGTACAATTGGGTGCGCGTGCGACTGCTCGGGGGCCGCTCGCTTTTCTGGGCACGCCAGTCGTTCCGGTTGAGCAATTACGAATTCAAGTGCGCCGAGATCGACGGCACGGGCCAAAGCTGGCCGATTGACCTGGAGGAGATGGCGCCCTATTATTCGCGTGTCGAGCAGATTTTCCGGGTCTCCGGACGCAAAGAGGGCTGGCCGCAATTTCCGGACGGAGACTTCGTCCCAACCCATTACCCGCCGGACACAGGCTCGATCAAACGCTTCACGGAGATCGCGAACCAGCAGGGAGTAGGGGTATCGAAATGGCGTATCTCTATGGGCAGAGACGGCCTGGCGAGTTCGATCAATCTCCTGCTGCCTGATGCTTTGGCCACCGGCAAGCTCGACATTGTGGAGAACGCCATCGTTCGCCAGATCACGGTGGATAAAAACACCGGACTTGCCAATGGCGCCTATTTTTTGGACCGCCACTCGGGGCGCGAGATGCACGTGAAGACGCGGGTGGTGGTGCTGGCTGCGGGAACGCTCGAAAGCACGCGCCTGCTGCTGAATTCGAAACTAGCCAATTCGAGCGGCGTGATGGGGCACTACCTGATCGACCAGATGTATGGAGTTCATGTCGTAGCCGCGGTGCCGCAGGCTCGCGATGGGAAAGCGCCGCCGGGATTGATGGGCGGTAGCGCCTTTATTCCCCGCTTTCGCAATTTGAAAGAAAGCCATCGGAGCGATTTCATTAAAGGCTATTGCGTCCATATTGGCAGCGGCGGCAACGCCGAACCTAATTTCTTCCCGCTGTACGGCGCGGAGCTGCAGGCAAAGCTGGACAGCTACTCGGGCGCCTGCGTTTCCGGCGGCATTTTCGGGGAACGCGTGCCGCGTTTCGAAAACCACGTCCGCATCGACGACAAAGTTACAGACCGCTGGGGCATTCCGGCTCTGCACGTCGAAGCGCGCGATTCCGAAAACGAACGCAACCTGAGGAAGGATGCGGCAGACACGATCGAAGAATGGTTCCGTAAGGCCGGCTGGGACATCATCTGTAAGACCGATCAAGTGAATCCTCCCGGCTATAGCATTCACGAAGTGGGCACTTGCCGCATGGGCAACGATCCGAAGACAAGCGTTCTGAATAAGTGGTGCCAAAGCCACGACATCAAGAACTTATTCATTGTGGACGGAGCCAGTTTTGTCTCCTGCGGCTGGCAAAATCCAACTATGACGATTCTGGCGCTTTCCATGCGGGCTTCCGAACATCTTGCCCAGCAAATACAAGCGGGGAACATCTAAATGACAAGTTCGAGACGGCAAGATTCAACGAAAACTCGAAATTAGAAACACATTGCGAGTTGTGTTTCCGCGCGAGACCAGCAACTGCTCGCCGTCGCGGGACCGTCGAACGTGGCGATCTCTTCCGAGTCGAAATGGGTGATTTGTTTCGGCAGACCCCCTGAAAGCGGCGGCCGTGCCTGGCGAATGAGTGGACTCTCCCGGTTTTCCCTCTCCGCCAGTTCATACAGGCGGTCGAGCATTTCGCTCGCATTTTGATGTATAATCACGGCTCTCATAGTATGGGCAGACTACCCACGAAATGGAGGTGGGAATGAGGAAAGTGATCCCGATCGTCGCCGTAACGCTGGCTGCTGCGTTGACAAGCCTTGGGCAGCAGCGGCATCCGCCGTTGCTGCTGCAATCGCCTACGCTGAGCAAGACCCAGATCGCCTTCACCTACGGCGGCGACATCTGGATTGTGAACCGGCAGGGCGGTCAGGCACAGCGCCTGGTCACCGGAATGGACCGGCTGTCCAATCCGATCTTCTCACCTGATGGTAGCGAGGTTGCTTACGCCGGTGAGTATGACGGCAACGTCGACGTCTACGTGGTGCCCTCGACAGGCGGTGAACCTCGGCGCCTCACATATCACCCCGGGCGCGATGTCCCGGTAGGCTGGACAGTGGACGGGCAGGCGGTTCTATTCAGGTCCCACCGCGACAGCGCAACCGACTCCAACAAACTTTTCACTATTTCCGTACATGGAAGCTTGCCCACCGAGGTACCGCTCGCGATGGCCGAAAACGGCTGCTATTCTCCGGATGGTAGCCACCTCGCTTACTCGCCCGTCTTCCAATGGGAGCCGGAATGGCAGCACTATCGCGGCGGCCAGACCAGTGCTATCTGGATTGCGACCCTGACCGATTCGAGCGTGGTAAAGATTCCGCGAGATAACTCGAACGACCGCAATCCGATGTGGGTTGGAAACGCGGTGTATTTCGTTTCGGACCGCAACGGACCGGTAACTTTGTTCGCCTACAATATCGGGACGAAAAAAGTTTCGCAGTTACTGAGCAACGACGGATTCGATATCGACTCGGCTTCGGCGGGCCCGGGCGCGATTGTTTACGCGCAAATGGGAACGCTCCATCTCTACGATCTTTCCAAACACCGCTCGAAAGTCGTGGACGTGAGCTTAGCAGGCGACATGCCACAACTGCGAACCCACTTTGAAAAGGTTGCCGATCAGATCCGCAACAGCAATATTTCGCCGGCCGGTGCGCGCGCGGTGTTCGAAGCACATGGGGAGATTCTCACTGTACCCGCGGAAAAAGGGGACGTCCGCAACATCACGCAGACTCCGGCGGTGGAGGACCGCGACCCCGCCTGGTCGCCGGACGGCAAGTCGATCGCTTACTTTTCCGACGCCTCCGGAGAGTATGCACTGCACATTCGCGGGCAGAACGGGCTAGGCGGAGTGCGTAAAGTCGATCTCGGCCAGCATCCCTCTTTCTTCTACCAGCCGACATGGTCTCCCAATAGCAAGAAAATCGCCTACAGCGATAAACGCCTCAACCTCTGGTATGTCGATTTGGGCCACGCGACGCCGGTGAAAGTGGATACAGACCTATTCGACAGCCCACGGCACGAGTTCGATGTGGTGTGGTCGCCGGACAGCCAGTGGCTCGCCTACACCAAACAGCTCCCGAACCATCTTCGGGCGGTTTTTGTCTACTCCCTCAAAACCGGCAAGGCCACGCAGATCACGGACGGCATGAGCGACGTGCTCTATCCGAATTTCGACAAAAACGGCAAGTATCTCTATTTCACCGCCAGTACCGATGCAGCGCTCACAGTAGGCTGGCTGGACATGACCAGCGAAGCGCACCCGATCACACGCAGCGTGTACGTAGCGGTGCTGAGAAAGGATCTGCCTTCGCCGATCGCGCCCGAGAGCGACGATGAAAAAGCGGAAGCGGCGAAAAAAGTGGCGAAGGAATCACCTCCCGCCGGTCAAAGCGCTTCCGGCGAAGAAGCC
>DASVGP010000029.1:0-11631 GCA_036379475.1 Bryobacteraceae bacterium
GGTAGGTGCTGTTGAAGGTGTTATAAAAAGTCACACCTGATCCACTCAGCGAAGCGTTCCCCGAAACCTGTAAGCCACCACCTACTAGGCAGTATGTTCCCGGACTGAATGTGACGCTTGCGTTGGCACCAATCGTAATTCCGTTGTAGTAGATGCCTGGCTGTAGCGGCGATGACGGGCTGCTCTGAAGGTTTGTGTCATAGTTGATAGACTCGGGACATCCGTCAGGTACCTGCGGCTCCGGAACACCTTCCAGCGGATCGGGAAACGGAGGAACGCCGGTTGTGGGAGCGGGGCTAACGGCGCCACACCCGTTACCGCCGCATGTTCCAACGACTCTGATCCAGGGCGCCTGCAGCGTAGTATTGCCATTTACGTAAAGTGCGGACGATGAATTCGAGTCCACTCCGACACCGCAGCCGCTTATCCTGCTCACCGCGTTCCCGGCCATGCTCAATGCATCGTCCGCGGACCCGTTCAGCGCGACCAGGCAGTCGAGCGGCATCATGTTTGCCGCCGCCGCAACCGCGCTGGCCGTTACATTTAATTTCTGCAGTCCTGAAAAAATGCCGAACGTGAGCGGGCTCTGCTGCGTAATCTGAACTCGGACCCAATAGTTCGCGCCTTTCACACCGTCAACACCAGGTGGAATGCCGTTTCCTGCATCGACCAGAATGTTACTGCCGGCGAAGCCATTCGCTTCTGCATAAACGCATGCACTCTGAAGATTGCTCGCCAGCGAGGTCGCGCACGTGGCGGGAGACGACTGACATGCCGGCCCTTGCCCGCACTGATAAGAAGTCCAGCCATTTTCGGAGATACCATCGATAGCCGCTTGTACCGCCGCCAAGGCCGCGCTCTGCGCCGCCGCTCGCGCCGACGTCTTGGTGAAATAAGCCATACCCACATCGACCACCAATCCAAGGACGAGGCAGATCGGAACCATCGCAATCATGACGAGAAGCAACGCCTGCCCGCTCTGGGTATTCGATCGATGCATGTGCTCCTCTAAAACTGCACTAGTTGGAGGGATGAGGCGGAAAATTTGATGTTGCCGATTCCGGCTAAAGACTGACCCGGCCAGAAAAGACTCATGATGGCGACAGGGACCGGATAGCTGGCAGAGATTTCTACGTAGTCGATATTAGGAACGTAGTCGCTGTTGGGCGGCCATAAGGTGGTGGTATACGAACCAGACAGACAACTGCTCGCCGGGTTGCAAGGCACCTCCCCACCCGAGGACTGAAGCGTAACATTCAGCCGATTCGGGTCGAGACCAACTCCAGCTTGCAGCACGCGGCTCACGATATCGGAAACCGATACCCGGCAGTCGTTGGGACTATAGTTCGGATCGCAGTCCTGACCCTTCGTCGAGGCATAGATGGCGCCTTTCTCCACGGCCGAAGCCAGCGTATGATAGCTCCACATCGCGAGGCACATTTCAAAGATGACGAGCAATAAGATGATCACCGTTACGCCAGCGAATGTGAATTCAATAATGGCGCTACCGCGTTCCTCTTTGAATGACGCCATGTTTAGCTCCTCATTCGGGCTTCAACAGTGCGGTTGATGGTGAGCTGTCCAGGAATTCCTAAGAATGGAACAAGCTGGAGGGTTTGATACGAGACAGTTATCTTTACGTCGGAGCCAGTGGAGTCGCCATCGGCACGGTTTACGGATGTGATCGTCAGAATTCCGCCGCAGCTCTGCGGCGCATTCGGCAGCTTGTGCAGATTTTGCAATAGGTACTGGCAAGCTCCGGTGTAGTCGCCGTTTCCGATTTCGGAAGAAGCATAAAGAGCCACCATTCGCGCCGCATCCTGTACAGTGATCAGCGCGTAGCAGTAGAAGCCCAGATCGAAGGCCCCCAAGAGTATAAAGAACAGCATAGGAAACGTGAAGATAAACTCGACAAAGGCGCTCCCGCGGCAGTTCCGCCGCCGCGGGTTGTTGAGGATAGCCGCCATGGTTCCTATGTGTCCCGATCCTCTGGAACACGACACTCCAACCTTGCTTATCGACAGCTAGCCTCCTCGCATGAGCGTTATATTGGCTCTTGCCTATGTTCCGGAACCAACACTCCGCCCTATTACTGCTCTTTGCCGCTGCATGTTTACAGGCAAACGTTCGCCTGCCCCACATCCTCAGCAGCCGTATGGTGCTCCAGCGCAACCGGCCCATTCATTTCTGGGGTTGGGCCGATCCGGGCGAAAAAGTAAGCGTCACACTGGAATCCGAAACCGCATCGGCTACCGCCGGCAAACTCGGCCGCTGGAGCCTCTATCTTCCTCCCCGGCCCGCGGGCGGTCCATTTTCCATTCGCGTGCAAGGCAACAACACTATCGTTCTCGACGACGTTCTGATCGGCGACGTGTGGTTCGCCTCGGGACAGTCGAATATGGAGATCCCGCTCGAAGGCTATCCCGGCTCTTCCGTCATCCAAAATGCCGCCGAAGAGATCCGCAACGCAACGCATCCGAACATCCGCCTCTTGTTCGTCCCGCACAAGGCTTCGAGCTATCCGCTGCGCGACTATCCGCGAGGCTGGACGCGCTGCACGCCCGAAACGGCAAAGACGTTTTCGGCGGTTGCTTATTTTTTTGGCGTCGATGTGTCTAAGGCCGAGCACGTCCCTATCGGCCTGATCGATTCCACCTGGGGCGGTACGCCGATCGCAAGCTGGATCAGCATGGAGGGCATTTCCTCCGACGTCGGCCTCATGCCGATCTTTGCCGAACACACGCAGATGCTGGACCAGGAGGCGCAGCTTCTCAAAAGCCACGCAGCCGAACGCCGCGCCATTGCCAAAGCCAAAGCCGCCGGCCAGCCGCCACCTAAATTCCCCTGGCATCCGAACGTGTTTTCCTGGATGCCGGCCTGGCTCTACAACGGCATGGTCGCGCCCGCGCTGCCACTTCCGATTCGCGGCGTGATCTGGTATCAAGGTGCATCCGACGCTGCCAAGGCGCGCGCGCCGATGTACGTCAAATCCTTCCCCGCGCTGATCCACGACTGGCGCTCGCACTGGCAGGAAGGCAATTTCCCGTTCCTTTATGTCCAGATTTCGAGCTTCGACGCCGCGCCCGGGGAAGACTGGGCGATGATCCGCGAGGCGCAGCGCCGGACTCTTGGGGTTGCGAACACAGCGATGGCGGTCACCATCGATATTGGCAAATTGCATCAGATCCATCCGCCCGATAAACAGGACCTCGGCAAACGGCTGACTCTGGCGGCGCGGGCGCTCGCCTATGGAGAAAGCATCGAGTATTCCGGCCCGCTGTTCCGCCAGACCAGCACCGACGGTTCCGCGATTCGCGTCTGGTTTAGCCACGCGCAAAGCGGGCTTGTTGCCAAAGGAGGCCTGCTTCAAGGTTTCGAAATCGCGGGCGCAGACCATCATTTTGTTCCAGCCACGGCGCGTATCGAAGGCAAGGCGGTGGTCGTTTCCAGCGCTGCCGTGGCGCATCCGAAGTTCGTCCGCTACGGCTGGGCGAATGCGCCCACGGTGAATTTGTACAACCGCGCAGGCTTGCCCGCCTCGCCGTTTACTTCCGAGCGCGTGATGCCCAAGCCGTAAGTCACCGTTGACCCAAATGGCTTTTCGGTAGACTGACGGTCATGATTCGTTCTTTGCTTTATTGCTTGCTGGGGTCTGCGATGCTGATCCCCCTCACCGCTTCCGCAGCCCAAAACCCGTTCGTCGGCCGCTGGGATTTCAATACACCGACCCATGGGGTGGGCGCCAACTGGCTCGGGATATCCGAGAAGAATGGAAAACTCGACATTTGGTTTCAGCCGCTCGGCGGCCATGTCTACCAACTGACGAAATACAAACAAGACGGCTCGCATCTGACCATGACGGTTGCACCGCCATATAGGAACCGTCCGGCGACCGTCTGGGAGTTGCATCCCTCCAACGGCAAACTGATCGGCACGCAAAAACGCGGCACGCATACGATTTCGCTAGCTGGTGTGCCCGCGCCCGCGCTGAATCATCAATCGCCTGCTGCGTGGAGCAAGCCGGAGCCGCTTTTCAACGGCAACAACCTGGACGGGTGGACGCCGGTTCCGGGTACAGGACAGAGTCACTGGACGGCACAGGACGGCATGCTAGTGAACGCCGCGCGCGGGGCGGATCTGAAGACGACGCGGAAGTTCAAAGATTTTAAGTTGCACTTCGAGGTGAACTGTCCGAAGAACGCGAACAGTGGTTTCTATCTGCACGGCCGCTACGAGCTACAGATCGAATCCGAACCAATCGATAAGAACAAGCCCAAGGAGCGCATAGGAGCCATCTACGGACGAATCGCTCCGAGCATAACTCTGCCGCGCACGCCCGGTAAATGGGAGACCTTCGACGTCACCCTGGTAGGACGCACGGTGACGGTACACCAGGATGGCAAACTGACCATTGACCACAAGCTGATCGAAGGGATCACCGGCGGCGCGCTCGATGCGAACGAGGGAGAACCCGGGCCATTTTACATTCAGGGCGATCACACCGGCGGCTTGAAGTTCCGGAACATCACAGTGCAGGTGCCGCGCAGCTAAAGATCCTGCCGCACAGCAAGGGGCGGGGCCTGGATCCCGCCCTTCGAAGTTACAATAAAGCCGTGAAGCTTCTCGTTTTGGCGCTTGGCGCGGCGGGGCTGGTTTTTGCGCAGAATTGGCCGTTGCGGCCGGCGAATTTCACCATCCGGTTTGCGCCGGATGCGGAACTGGTCAGCGGTGTGCCCATCCCATTCAAGATCCATGTGACCGATGCGCGGCACAAGCCGGTGGTGCAGGCGAAGGTTACGCTGGCAATTCATGAACGGGACCAAACCAAGACCACTTCTTTCAAAGCGCCTGCGGTCGACCGTGGCGTCTACGAGGCCAAGCCGCTTTTCCCGACTCCGGGCACATGGGAAGTCGTCGTGGAGGTTCGCTGGCTGGATCAGCACGGTGCGCGGAGCATTGAATATAATGTGCCGCGCAGCGTGGCGCCGTAAGGATGAAGCTGTCAGCTAATAGCTGTTAGCTAACTGAACATATAAAGCGGCGTTCCCGGTACCGGCGCTTCTTCGATGCCGCCGGCCGGCACCGGTTCGCCTTCGAGTTCGCCGGCCTGGCGGCAGTAGATGCCGTTTTCGCCGAGATAGATCTCCAAATCGGCCGGCTTGGGCAGCGAGCCTTGGATGAGCGCTTCGGAAAGCGGATCTTCGACGTACTTTTGCAGCGCACGGCGTAGCGGCCGCGCACCATAGCTGCGGTCCGCGCAGGTCTTGTCGAGGATGTACTTGGCTGCGTCGGGCTCCAGCCGGATCTTGATCTGCTTGGTAGCCAGATTCACGTTGATCTGATCCACCAGCATGTCGATGATCCGAATCAAGTCGTCGTCGGTCAGCGAAGTAAACAGAATCGTTTCATCCAACCGGTTCAAAAATTCCGGATTGAAGGCCCGCTTCACTTCGCTCATCACGTTGTCCTCGACTTTTTGCGGAATGCCTGTAGTCGAGAGCCCCGCGAAACCGATCTGACCGCGCTTATCGAGGAAGCGCGCCCCGAGGTTCGAGGTCATGATGATGATGGTGTTCTTGAAATCGACCGTGTTACCGAGACCATCGGTCAACTGGCCGTCTTCGAACACTTGCAGCAGGATATTGTAAATGTCCGGATGCGCCTTTTCGATTTCGTCGAGCAGAATGACCGAATACGGCGCGCGTTTCACGCGCTCGGTGAGCTGCCCGCCCTCCTCGTAGCCGACGTATCCGGGAGGCGAACCGATCAGCTTGGAGATGGAATGCTTCTCCATGAACTCGGACATATCGAAGCGCACTAGCGACTTCTCGCTGCCGAACAGGAATTCGGCGAGCGCGCGGGCCACTTCAGTTTTGCCCACGCCCGTGGGGCCGAGGAACAGGAATGAGCCGGCCGGCCGCTTGGGCGATTTCAAACCGGCGCGCGAACGGCGAATGGCACGCGAGAGCGCGGAAATGGCCTTCTCCTGGCTGACCACGCGCTTGTGCAATTCCTCTTCGATGCGCAGGAGCTTGTTGATCTCTTCTTCTTTAATCGAAGTCATCGGCACGCCGGTCCAGCGCGCCACCACTTCTTCGATATCGTCCTTGTTGACCACGCCGGTGGAGGTGTCGTCGAGGTTATATTTCTCGCGCAACTGGCGCAGGTTCTCCCGCTCCTTGCGCTCTTCGTCGGAATAGAAGCGCGCTTTTTCGAACTCGTGGTTGGCGATCGCGTTCTCCATGCGATGCACGATGAATTTGATGCGTTTTTGAATATCGGCTACCTCGGAGGGCAGGGTGGTCTGGCGCAGCTTGACGCGCGCGCCCGCTTCGTCGAGCAGGTCGATGGCCTTATCGGGCAGGAAGCGATCTGGGATGAAGCGCGTCGAAGTGTAGACCGCCGATTCGATGGCTTCGTCGGTGTAAGCGACGGCGTGGAATTTTTCGTAGCGTTCCTTGACCCCGAACAGAATGCGAATGGCGTCGGCCTCGTTCGGCGGCGGGACTTTCACGGCCTGGAAACGGCGCTCGAGCGAGCGGTCTTTTTCGATGGATTTGCGGTATTCGCTGGGCGTGGTGGCGCCGATGCACTGGATTTCTCCGCGCGAGAGCGCCGGCTTGAGGATATTGGCGGCATCGAGCGAGCCTTCAGCCGAACCCGCGCCGACCAGCGTATGCAGTTCGTCGATAAAAATGATGGCGTTCTGGTTCTCCATCAGCTCCTTCATGATGGTTTTCAACCGTTCTTCAAACTGGCCGCGGTACTTTGTTCCGGCGACGATCAGCGAAAGGTCGAGACCCAGAATGCGCTTGTCGGAGAGAAACGATGGCACGTCGCCATCGGCGATGCGCTGGGCCAGACCTTCCACAATGGCGGTTTTGCCCACGCCCGGTTCGCCGATCAGCACCGGGTTGTTTTTGGTGCGGCGGCAGAGGATCTGTACCACGCGATCGACTTCGTTATCGCGCCCGATAAGCGGGTCGAGCATGCCGTCCACGGCCGACTGCGTCAGATCGCGGCTGAACTCGGCGAGCAGGGAACTCTCCTTCGGCCGATTGCTGGAGGTCTTCTCCGAGGCCGACCGCGCAATCTCCTCGCGAATCGCAGAGAGCCGCAGCCCGCGCTCATGTAAAATCTCGGCGGCGAAGCTCTTCTCTTCGCGCAGCAAGCCCAATAGCAGGTGCTCCGTGCCGATGTGCTTATGGCTCAGCCGTTCGGCTTCTTCGGCGCCGTAGGCCAGCACGCGCTTACACTCGTGGCTGAGGGGCAAATCGACCGAGGTCGAAACCTTTTCCCGCACTTGCGTATGCGCTTCAATCTGCTTGCGAATCGATTCAATGGCCGCGTGGGACCGCAAGAACCGGTTTGCAAGCGCCTTATCCTCACGCAGCAGACCGAGCAGCAGGTGCTCGGTCTCGATGTAAGGACTCCCGAACTGGCTCGCCTCGTACCTTGCGAAGAAGATCACCCGGCGCGCTTTTTCGGTATATCGTTCAAACATAAATGCCACCGTCAAGACGGGTTGCGTCTTGTACAACTCCGGCTTCCTGCAGCTCTAATGTGGATATCGGATGCAGGCTGCCCTTCCTTAACTCTAAAACTCGGTCGCAGCGGGAAGCGAAGGAAAGATTATGGGTTACGAAGACGGAGGTCAGCCCGCGCCTCTCGTGCATTTCGGATAGCAAGCCCATGATCGCTTCCCCGGTGCGAAAATCCAGATTGCCGGTCGGTTCGTCGGCGAACAAAATGCGAGGCCCGCCGGCCAGGGCGCGGGCCAGCGAAACGCGCTGCTGCTCGCCTCCGGACAATTCACCCGCCCGGTGGGTTTGGCGCCCGCTGAGACCCACCTCTTCCAGCCTCTGGCGCGCGATGCGCGAGGCGTTCTCTGAACGTTCGCCGCGCACCAGAAGAGGCATCATGACGTTTTCCAAAGCCGAAAATTCCGGCAGCAGCGACGGACTTTGCCAGACGAATCCCATCTCGCGATTGCGAAAATCGGCAACCGCGTCCTCAGGCAAACCAGTGATTTCGCGGCCGGCGACGTGAATCTCGCCGCTGGTTGGCCGGTCCAGGCCTCCCAGCAGATGCAATAGCGTGGATTTACCGGCGCCGGATTCGCCGATCACGGCCAGCCTCTCGCCCGGGCGCACGACGAGCGACAGGTTCCTGAATACAATGACTTCCGCGCTCCCGGAACGATAAATCTTGCTCAGCGAGTCCGCCCGGATGAAATTTTCCGCGCTCAAATCCCCGCCTTTCTACTTAAAGATTAGAACAGGACAGATGCCGGCCGAGCAACACACGCCCCGAAATTGTCCCGGTGCCGCCGAAAAGCTCCAGGCTCCCACTCCATCACCTCTTAGACGTGCAAAATGAAGCGCTGGATTCTCGCGATTGTTGAACAATTCGGAGAGCCGGCGCGGCAGTAGAGATCAGCAGCTTGACAAGTCGCGTCCCTTGGTGCTATGTTTTTAGCATCATGCTAGTTTCACAGCACAAGCTGAGCCGGCGAGAGCGGCAGATTATGGATGTGCTGTATCGCCGCGGGCGTGCCACCGCCGCGGAAATTCATCACGATCTGCCGGAAGCGCCGGGTTATTCGGCGGTGCGCGCCATGCTGCGCGTGCTGGAAGAAAAGAAACATGTCCGGCACGAGGAGAAAAATTTGCGCTATGTCTACGTGCCCGTGGTGCCGCGGGAGAAGGCGCGGCGGTCGGCGGTGGCGCACATGTTGGACACGTTTTTCGACGGCTCGGCGGCGCAGGCGGTGGCGACTCTGCTGGACGTTTCCGGGAAAGACTTGTCGGACGAAGATTTCGAGCGGCTGGCGGCGCTGGTGGAAAAGGCGCGAAAGGAAGGGCGCTGATGGAAGGGCGGGTTTGGGCGGAGCTGCTGGTTCGTTCCGGCGTTGTGTTGCTCGCCTGCGAAGTATTGCGGCGTTTTGTGCGGCGGACGGATCCGGCAGCGCGGCACCGAATCGGACTGTTTGCATTTGGATTGCTCACGATTCTGCCGCTGCTTATCGCCCTCCTGCCGGGGATTTCGATTGGCGCCTGGTTCGGTACGCGGGGCGTCGTGACGGTGGAAACCGGTCCTGCGCTCGCGGCGGGCAGCGCGGCCGGCCAAGCAGCGGCAGCGAGCATCGACTGGCTTCTGTTGGCCTGGGCCGTGGGCGCCACAATTGGCTTCGGCTGGCTGGCTACCGGGCAATTCGCGATCTGGCGCCTGGCGCGCAGCGCCACCGAACTTCGTGGGGTCCGCTTTTCAGGATGCAGCCGCCTGCCGGAAATCTTGGTGCTCGATAAACCCATCGTTCCCATGACGTTCGGTATCTTCCGTCCGAGGATTCTGCTTCCCGCGAACTGCGCAGAGTGGAGCGATGCGCGCTGGCGCGCTGTGTTGCTACACGAGATGGCGCATATCCGAAGGCGCGATGTGGCCGCACAACTCTTTGCCGGAGTGGTTTGCACGCTGTGGTGGTTTCAGCCGCTGGTGTGGAATGCGAGGCGAGCGCTGCGCCAGGACAGCGAACGCGCTTGCGACGAGCAGGCAATGTCGGCGGGCATGCGCGCATCCGAATACGCGTCGGAGCTGCTGGCGATCGCGCAGCTTGCTCGGCCCGGCGTGCCTTCCTGTGCCATCGGTATGGCCGGAAACCATCTCGAAGCCCGCTTGCACGCGATTCTCCGGTCGGAAGCGGCGGTGCAATCGCGCACGCGCGGACTGTTAGCGATTTTGACGCTGATGTCGTTTGCAACGGCGGCATCGGCGATTACTTTAGGAGGTTCACCTATGAAACGAATGATTCTTTCAGGCTTGCTGGCTTCGGCGAGTCTTTCGGCGGCAACGATCGGCGGAACGGTTCTCAACCCCAGCGGCGCGGCCATTCCCGATGCAACCATTGTGCTGACCAATCCGAACAATTCGGCGCAGCAGCAAACCATGTCTGCGCCCAACGGAACATTTTCCTTCGAGGGCTTGCAGGCAGGGCAATACATCGTACGCGTGGAGGCGCCCGGATTCGCGGATTTGTTCCGCGAATACACTGTGGCCGAGAATACGAATGTCGCACGCGCCTTGGTGATGAACATTACCAAGCCTCCGAAGGTAGTCCGGCTCGGGGACAACGTTATGGCGGCGAAGCTGATCAAGCGTGTTGTACCGGTGTACCCGCCCGAGGCAAAAGCCAATCGCGTGCAGGGCACGGTCACGATTAAGGCAACGATTTCCAAGGACGGAACACCCACCGAGCTTTCCGTGGTTTCGTCGCCAAGCCCGGCACTGTCGCAATCGGCATTAGATGCGGTGCGGCAATGGCGTTATCGTCCGGTGTTGCTGAACGGGCAGCCGGTCGCGGTGACGACGGACATACGTGTAAGTTATTCGCTGACTAAGTAAGTGGAACAAGTAGTCACTCTACTGATCGAATGCCGAAACCTTTCGGCTATCGATACACTGTTTTCTCGAACAGCGCGCGAAAGCGCCGGACGCGCGGCGACTCACTGTCGTAGTAATCCTCGAACGAGATCTCGGTTAAACCGGCTGCTGCGATCTGGTCCAGGTCACGCCGCGTTAGCGGCCAGGGCATCTCGCCGGGCGGGTCGGCCTCGTCGCGCGCTCTTGTAATGACCAGAGCCAATCGGCCTGGGCGAGTCAGATCGGCTATGCGCTTCGCCGCCTGCCTGCGAAGCGAAGAGGGAAGCACCTGGAGCGTATAGGACTCCAGGACGAAATCGAATTGTCCGATCCATTCGCCGGGCGGGTTCAGCAGATCGGCGACGACGTAGTGCACGTTGCTCTTCGGAAATCTTTCCCTTGCGCCTCCAACGGCAGAGGGCGAAATATCGAAAGCAGTCGTCGCAAAGCCGCGCTGCGAAAGCCATTCGGCATCATCACCGAGACCGCATCCGATGACAACCGCGGCTCCGATAGGGATCGCGATGTTCTTCTGCGCCCAAAACTCGGTTAAGTTCGGATTCGGCATTCCGTCGGCCCAGGGAATGGTAACTCTTCCCGAGCGAGCTTCCCGGTACAGCGG
The DNA here is from genome assembly GCA_036379475.1 of Bryobacteraceae bacterium. Lineage (GTDB taxonomy): Bacteria > Acidobacteriota > Terriglobia > Bryobacterales > Bryobacteraceae > Bog-105. Next base: position 11,042 of record DASVGP010000029.1, read on the forward strand.
TTCGAACCAGCCGGTCGGATCGCGTTTCTCGATATACTGGGCGGCGAGTTCCCTTGCACGCGCTCGCTGGGCGCTTTTCGAGCTCATGGGCTACATCATAGGACGGTACCTGCTGTTGGCGATGGCGGCCGTGGCGAGCTGCTATGCGGCGGGCGGCGGTACTCCCGAATATCGGGTCCGCGTGGTCCATGTCTATCCGCACGATCGGCGCGCCTTCACACAGGGGCTCGAATATCGCGGCGGATTTCTATACGAGAGCACCGGGTTGTACGGGCGCTCCACGCTGCGTAAAGAGGATCTCGAAACCGGCAAGGTGCTGCGCGAGATCGATCTTCCGGCGCGTTATTTCGGCGAAGGCATTACCGTGCTCGACGGCCGGATCGATCAGCTTACGTGGAAATCGCATACCGGTTTTGTCTATGCCGAGTCGAGTTTCCATCTCTTACGTAAGTTCTCCTATCCGGGCGAGGGTTGGGGGCTGACCAACAACGGCAGAGAGATTTTCATGAGCGATGGGACGGATCAGATTCGCTGTCTCGATCCGCGCACGCTGCGGGAAACGCGGCGGATTACGGTCCACGACAGCGCAG
>DASVGP010000030.1:0-2300 GCA_036379475.1 Bryobacteraceae bacterium
ATCATAGTCACCAAGGTTCATGATCTGCGCCGCGATTTTATCGGGTCGCATAACGGCCTCATCAGGCGCTTTCCACCAGACGTATTTGTGGGCGAACTTCTCAAGCAGTTCCAGACTGACAGCCATGAGTACCCCCTAACCGCTTACAAAGCCAATGGAATCCGGAACACAAAAACAAGAGAATCAACAATCTACCGGCTTAGAATACGCTGGTCGGAAGGGAAATGACCGACGATCTTGACGTTCAAAGAGCAGATCTCAGACACCGCCGGGTTGAGCAGGCAATTCATGGAAAGTGGTGCGACCACCGAAGGCACGAGCAATCCGCCCTTGCGAGAAGCCAGCCAGGCATTTCCAATTCGCTGAGTTGCCGGGATGTCGTATTGCCATCCGGGAACGAGCGCAGTCTGTGGCAGCTTCTCAATCAGCCGGTCCGGCACATTCACGGACAGCAGTTGATAGGAATCCGGCAGGCGGCTTTCTTCATTGAGATGAACGAGCATTTCGAGCAAACAGAGCGCGGGGTGATCGGAGAGATACACGATGCGGCGTCCGACCTGCTGCGTGTGCCAACGCCCATCCGCCAACTCGCCGCCTTTGCCTTCAAGGTTCGCGTGATTGCTGACGCGATAGAGGATCAAACGTAGATCCCCTCATCGATCTGGTACAGCATCTGGCGCACCAGGTCACCGCCCGTTTCGCTACGAAGCATCTTGATCGGGGTCCGGCTTCCGAGCAGACGGTTCTCACCCCGCAGCCAGGAAAGAGCCTTTTCGTGATTGCCGAATACGTGATCAGCAAGTGTGAGAATTCGCGCCAAGCGCAGTGTCCTGTCGGACTCCTCGGCGGATAGCGCCTGCCTCTTGTCCTTCCGGTGCTTCAGCGTGCGCGCCGGGAGCACCACCTCATGAACTTCGGTGAAGGTGACGCCTTCGCCACGCAGAAAGTCCACCGACTTGATTGGGAAGCCGCGCTCCACCTTCTGAGTGATCTCCAATTCGCTGGGGCGCTTTCCAAACACGGCATTCAGGAAGCGCTCTTCGAGCGTCCGGGCGCCGGTTGTTGACCTCGCCGTCGTGGATTGGATAAGCGCCTTCATTGTCGACTTCCCATGTACATTATGTCATAAGTCACTATGGCATTTTGCGAAGTAACAAACGATTATGTCTTCCATATTTGTTGCCTGACGAGAGACACCTATCTTAATGTTGGATCCTTTTCATCTGGCGAGTAGAGCTGCCCGTGTTTTAAGGCTCGTTCTTTCAGCATGACGAAGAAGACGGGAACGAGGATTAGGACATTGATGCTGGAAGTGACCATGCCGCCGACGATGGGGGCGGCGATGGGCCGCATCACGTCCGAGCCGATGCCGGATTCCCAGAGCAACGGCGCAAGGCTTGCGATCACGGTGACGACCGTCATCAGTTTGGGGCGGAGACGCAGCACCGCTCCTTCTATTGCCGCATTTTCAAGATCGGCCCTCGTGTTCGCCTGACGCGCCTCAATGCGCTTTTCGAGCGCTTCGTTCAAATAGATAAGCATAACAACGGCGGTTTCGACGGCGATACCGAACAGATCGATGTAGCCGACCGCGACCGCCACGCTGAAGTTATCGTGAAGCAGCCATTGCAGGAGCAGTCCGCCGCTGAGCGCGTAAATCGTGGGGAAAATGAGCATTAGCGCTTCCGAAGTGGAGCGGAACACAAAGTAGAGCAGAACCAGAATCACGAGGAAGACGATGGGAAGGATGAGCTTGAGCCGTTGCCTGGCTCTCTGCTCGAATCGGTATTCTCCGGCCCAATGGAACGTGTAGCCAGTGGGGAGTTTGAGCCTTGCCAGCCGCTGATTCGCCTGCTTGACGAATCCTCCGTAGTTCGAGTTCTTCAGATCAATATAGATATAGCCGGTCAGCGCGCCGCCCTCGTCGCGGATCATGGCCGGTCCGTTCGAGAAGGAGATGCTTGCGACTTCGCTGAGAGGAATCTGCGCGCCGGACGGCGTCCCGATCAGTACGCCTCCCATTGCCGCGATGTTGTCGCGGAAAGCCCGTTCGTAGCGAACGTTGATGGGGAAACGTTCGCGCCCTTGGATGTTCTCCGCGACGTTTTCACCGCCAATCCCGAACGCGACCGCGTTCTGCAAGTTGGCGACCGTGAGGCCATACTTCGCCAGTGCCTGCCGGTTGGGCTTGATGTTGATGTAGAGTCCCTGAGCCACCTTTTCCGCAAACACCGACCGCACCTGCGGCATCCCGGAGAGCGCGCTCTCGATCCGCGCGCCTGCCTGTTCGATGCCGTCGA
>DASVGP010000031.1:0-58617 GCA_036379475.1 Bryobacteraceae bacterium
TATCGATTCCGTACAGTTCTATGACAATAACTTCTTTCTGAACGAAAGCCACACGGTGGCACTTGCCAAGGCGATCGAGCCTCTGAAGCTGAAGTGGTGGTGCGAGGGACGAATCGATGCGGTGCTGCGGTACTCCGACGAGACCATGCGGTTGATCAGGAAAGCGGGCGCAGTGATGATCTTCTTTGGCGCGGAATCGGGCTCGGATTGGGTTCTCGAACAGATGAATAAGAAAGTAAGTACTTCGCAAACCTTGCGCCTCGCCGAACGGATCCGCCAATTCGAGATTATTCCGGAGTTTTCCTTCGTGGTGGGGAATCCGAAGGATCCGAAGCGCGATACCTATGAGACCATCCGATTCATTCGCCGCATCAAGCGTGTGAACCCGGATACCGAAATTATCCTGCAGCATTACATTCCAACGCCCCATCCGGACGGAATGTACGGTGGCGTAGAGGCAAAGGTCGAGTTCCCGCGGACGCCGGATGAATGGGCAACCGAAAGATGGTTCCGGTTCGCTACGCGGCGGGACCCTAACGTAGCCTGGCTGCCCCGGTCTCTCAAACGCCGCATCGATAATTTTGAAATCGTAATCCGCGCGCGATGGCCAACGATCCAAGATATTCACCTGCCGCGCTGGGGGCGGATTATGCTCCAAGCCCTCGGCGGCTGGCGTTATGCCACGGGTTTCTACGAATTTCCGAAGGAGATCGAATGGGTGCAACGCTTTCTGTCGTTGCGAAAGCCGAAACTGGAGAGCTTATAATGCGGCTCCCGCCCATTGAGGCTCATACGGTTTGGGCGCCGGTTTATGACTCGACTCCCAACCCTTTGCTGGCATTGGAGAGGCGCAGCTTGGCCCCCCTTCTCAACGGGCGCGCTGCCGGAACGATCATCGATGTCGGTTGTGGAACAGGACAATGGCTGGCGCACTTGCTGCGAGCTGGCGCCAACATTTTTGGTATGGACCTTTGCGAGGCGATGCTGAACCAGTGCCGCCAGCGCGATGGAATTTCGGGCCGTCTGGTTCGTGCCGATGCACATTCACTTCCCTTTGCCAGCGAGTGCGCGGATGTTGTCCTATCCTCGATGTCGCTCGCGTATTTCGAAGATCTGGATCTCGTCTTTGAAGAATTCGCACGCATCGCGCGTTCGGGTGCATCGATCTTCGCGAGCGATGTACATCCCGAGGCGATCGCCGCCGGGTGGAGGAGATCGTTCCGATGCGGAACGGCCTGCTACGAGATCGAGCATTTCCGATATTCGATAGAGCAGGTACTGTTTGCCGCAAACTGCGCCGGGCTGCGGTTGCGGTGGTGCTCGGAAGCGCGCCTAGGGGGTTCGGAGCGTCCCATCTTTTGCGAAGCCGGAAAGGCGGAGTTATTCGACGCCTTGACGGCAACGCCGGCGCTCTTTCTTGCGATTTGGGAGCGGTTATGAGAATTACGGGTGCTCGTATCGCGTTGAGTGCTCGAACCGCCATAAAGACGGACTTATGGGTTACTCGGGGGAGATTGTCCCTGTCGCCGGTCCGTTGTTCAGCAAGTCCCGTTCTCGATTTGAGTGGATGCCTGATTCTGCCCGGCCTTATCAACGCACACGATCATCTCGAATTGAATCTGTTTCCCAAGTTGGGCCGCGGGATTTATCCGGACGCAACCGCCTGGGCCGCGGATATCTACCATCCGCAAAAATCGCCCATCAAAGACCAACTGGCCATTGCGAAGAGCGCGAGGGTGCGCTGGGGCGCTATTAAGAATTTGCTTTCCGGCGTCACCACCGTGGCGCATCACAACCGATTGCCTCCAGCCGCACTCGGCAGAGATCTGCCTGTCCGGCTAGTATCGCGTTTTGGATGGGCGCACTCGCTGCGCTTCTGTCCGGACTGGCTAAGGCGATCCCAGACTACACCGCGACGGTATCCGTTTATTATTCACGCCGCGGAAGGCACCAGTGAAGCGGCACGACGAGAGATCACGATGCTGGAGAGCGCCGGTGCGCTCCATTCGTCAACCGTGCTGGTTCACGGCGTGGCAATAGGCCGAAAGGAGCTTGCCCTGGTTTCGAGTGCCGGCTGCTCGCTGGTCTGGTGTCCTTCTTCCAACCACTTCACATTGGGGAGAACGCTCGATCGGAAGATTTTAGAGAGCGGCATCCCGATTGCGCTGGGAAACGACTCTGCCATGACAGCAAAGGGCGATTTGCTGGATGAACTTCGCTTCGCGGAAAGGACGCTTCCGGCCGAACGCTTGTATGACATGGTTACTTCCACGGCGGCCCGAATCCTCAAGCTGCCTTTGGGATTTGGAGAGATTCGTGACGGCGGTCCGGCCGATTTGCTGGCGATCCGTGACGACGGAGTAACACCGGCGCAAAGTCTGCTGCGCGCTGTTCCCAAGCTTGTCATGGTCGCCGGCCATATAGAGCTTGTCTCCGCAGATTGTCGGATTCAAGGCTTAGAAGCATTGTTCGATACACGCTCCTGGCTAACCGTCGCAGACCGCGGAGCCTACTTCCTGTCTCAGCCCGTGGAATCTCTCGTAGAAGAGACCAGACGAATACTGCGGCACGAGATCAAGCTTTCTGCAAAGGTTGTTTCCTCGTGGCAAACGTGATTGAGTCTCTTCCGATTCTCGTTCTCTACCCGCATTCACGCTGTAACTGCCGGTGCGTGATGTGCGACATCTGGAAGAACACCGACGCTACGGAAATGACAGCCGAGCAGCTCGAATCGCATTTGCAAGCTATCGAAAAGCTGCGGGTGAAATGGGTTGTGTTCTCCGGCGGAGAGCCTTTGATGCATTCGGATCTCTTCCGGCTCGCCGAAATGCTGAGGGAGAAGAGCATTCGCGTGACCGTCCTCAGCACCGGATTGTTGCTGAAGAGGCATGCGCAAAAACTCGCGGCCGGAGTAGATGACCTCATCGTGTCCTTGGACGGCCCGCCTGCTGTTCATGACGAGATCCGGCGAGTGCCGGGCGCCTTTTCCGCACTGCAGGACGGCATCGGGGAGGTGAAACGCTGGAACCATCTGCTTCCGGTGTCCGCCCGGTGCACGGTGCAGAAGCGAAACCACGCTTGCATTCAGGAAACCGCCTCGGCCGCAAAGGAACTGGGGCTCGCCTCGATCTCGTTCCTGGGAGCCGATCTTACTTCGGAAGCATTCAACCGGCCGGAGGCTTGGGGGGCGGTTCGACAGTCGCAAATCGCGCTTTCGCTGGAAGAGATAGAAACCCTCGAACGCGAGCTCGATAGTCTCAATGAAACCTGGAGCGGCACCGGGTTCGTTTTGGAAAACAGAGAAAAACTGCAAAGGATTGCAACGCATTTCAAAGCTCACCTTGGCATTTGCAAACCCGTCGCACCGAAGTGCAACGCTCCTTGGGTTTCGGCTGTCGTCGAGGCGGACGGCACGGTACGGCCCTGCTATTTCCACCCTCCCATTGGCTCATTGCGATCGCAAAGTCTGACCCAAGTCTTAAACGGTTTTGAGGCGCAGCGATTTCGGGCATCGCTCGACGTGGACAGCAATCCTGTTTGCAGGCGGTGTGTCTGCTCGCTGCATCTGCGGCAATAGACTGCTCACGGAGACAACCGTTGCTTACGCGCGCGGCTCAGTTCGCCGCGTTTTAGCGGAATGCTTTGGAAATCGGAGTGAAGCTGGTGACAAGCTGAAGCTCTAGTCCGTAGCCTTCGGCTCGCGCCCATAGCAAGCCAGCCGCTTGCCAGAAGTTTCGATCGGTCCAACTACCCCCGACCTTTAGCAATTGCCGGCGGTTTAAGCGGTACCCGGCCCCGACTTCGTACATCTCGCGAGGAGCGCCGCCCTGGCTTCCGCTGACGCCGGAGTCGTCTTCAATGGGACCCGAGCGAAGAATGTTAAAGCGCGTCGCGAGGAAAAGCCGCGGAGACAAGATGCGCTTCACCTGTACGTAACCTGCTGTTTCCGAAGGCGGCACGCGGAAACCGGGTGATGCGAATCGGAAGTGCTGCCATTCTCCCACCGCTGACCATGGCCCTCTGGACCACTCCGCATCGACTCCTGTTCCCGATGCCGGAAAGTCCTGGAGCGTTGTCCCGGCGGGCAGCAGGGGCGCGACGATTCTTTCCAAATAAGGGCCTTGGAAGCGGGACACGCCGACGTGGAGCCCTTCGGCGAAGGTATACCCGCCGCCGATGGTAAATTGCCCAAACTGGCTATTTGATTCCAAACTCTGCGGATTGGAAGGGGAGCTATTGCTGATCTGCACACGCGCATCGAATCGATGCGAAGAGACCTGTACTTCCATCGCCGGCAGCCCGTAGAGTGTCACCGGGACCAGACCATAGCGTTCCGTAGTGGCTCCGCCACACTGGTCCTCGACTCCGGAGCCATACGACTCTCCCAGAATCTCGATAGCCCCGCACGAGATTTGGTCCGGGCGGAGCGGCAGGTTAGCCGAATAGACGAGCGGCGGATCGATCAGCGGCTCATCGGCATCATTGTAATCCAGCGGAAAAAGTCCGAACGAAGAGCTGAGCCGGCCGGCTTTTATCAAAAGCGCGGCTCCCGGCAGGTTCGCTTTATAACCAATGAACGCCTGCATGAGATTGAATTGGACCGGCCGCTGGTCATCGGCGCCGATTTGATAGGAGAAGTATGAGGATGAATGCGCTTCGAGCGTGGAATACAGGAACCAATGCGGTCCAAGCTTTAGCACCGGCGATGCCAAGGCCCGAAAGCCCGGTTTGAGATCTCCGGCTTCGGGAACAGCCGCTCCGTTTGAATAGCGGAGATCGCCGCTGACTGTTACGGGAATGGAGAATCCATAGTTTGCTTCCTGGGCCGCAACCCGGAGGCAGGCAAATAGCACGCAGGTCGCAAGTAGTGAAGGAATGCGCAGAATCATTCTCTTAGACCTCGTTCACCAAAACGGCATCGGGCCGCGCTGCCGCCTCGTGTTTCGGAAGAGTGATGGTGAACCAAAATGTGGAACCAACGTTCACCTGGCTCTCGACCCCTATTTCCCCGCCCATAAGCTCGACCATCTCCTTTGCCACCGTGAGGCCGAGACCCGTCCCACCACGGCGGCGCGTCAGCGAGCCGTCGGCTTGCGTAAATTTTTGGAAAATCAACTCGCGCATATCCGCGGCGATTCCAATTCCGGTGTCCTCGACAGCCAGTTTTATTGCTGCACTGCGCTCGTCCTCGCGGACGCACGCGCACGAAATCCGGATCCCGCCACGCTCGGTAAACTTCACAGCGTTTTCGCCGAGATACATTAGCACCTGCCGGATACGCACGGCATCTCCAAAAAATGTCCGCGGCGCTGAAGGCGGGTAAAGCAGATCGATAGCGATGCCCTTTGCCGCCGCATGCTTTCCGAGATCCGCCGCGAATTCGGTAAGGAGGCGATCCAGGTCGAATGGGCGCCCCTGCAAGCGAACCTTGCCCGATTCCAGCTCGGAGAAATCCAAAATGTCATCAATGATCGCCTGCAGCGACTGCGCGGATTGCAGCACAAGTCCTGCGTATTCCTTTTGCTCACCGTCGAGCTTGGTGCCAAGAAGCACGTCTGTCATTCCGAGGACGCCGTTCATAGGTGTGCGCAACTCGTGGCTGATATTGGTGAGAAACTCCGTTTTGAGGCGATTGGCCGATTCCGCCGCATCCCTGGATTTCTCTAGTTCGCGGCGAGAGCGCCGCTCGGCATCCGCGACTCGATTGAACGCTCCGGCGAGCGAGTCCAACTCGCGCACTCCGTTTGCGGCTGTCAGCCGTTCGGGCAGGCTGCCCATCGATTCGCTTCGCCGCAACTGCGCGACAAGACCGCGCAGGGGCTGAGAGACCGAATACGAGGTCGCCAGCGTGCATAGAAGCGCGACGATAAGACCTGCCGTACCCACTTCGACGAGAATCCGCAGGAATGCTGAATTGAACTCACGCAGGGGCGCGTCAAGAGACCGGAAACCGAGCAAACGATAGCCGGCCCCCAATCGCGCTGTCTCAAGCTGGGAAACGACAAACGTTTGACCATCGATCAACACTTCGCACGTGGCTTCGGCCGGGGGGCAGACATGCGGAACCTGCTCTTCAATCGAGCGGTTCCAAGACTGGGGAAACGTTGATCGAACCACCCGACCTTTGTGCAGCAGAACGGCATCTCCGGCGAGTGCAAGGCGGTTTAGCTCAAACCGCGAGCCTAACGTCAAGACGGCCCGCGGCTCTCCGGCAATCTCGACCGGCACGATTTGCAGCTCGTACAGAACGCCCTCGATCTCTTCAAGCCCCGCGTGCAAGGGAAGCTCGGCTATGGAAGCGATCTCGCGGCCCTCAGGAAAAACGAGCGCAGCAATCGGCCTGCCGTGCACATTAGAAATCGCGAGGAAATCATAGGCGGACGAAGCCTGCAACTCGCGCAACTGAATCTCAATTGTTCGGCGAACCTGAGCCGCGACGGAGGGATCTCCGTGGATCTCCGATAACAGTCCTACTGCCGCTTTCAAACCGGCGCTGTCGGTCAGTTTGGCGATCAGCCTGCTCGTACGCTGCCGATATTCGGCACTCGCACGGTTCAGCAGAGAATTGGAGGTCTGTAGCGATTCACGAAGCTCCTTCCTGATTCTCTGGTGAACGGCCGCATGGAGCGCCAGGAAGCTCGCTCCCAGTGCCAGGCAAACGGGCAATACGGAGAAGAAGAAAGCCCGGGTTGTTAGGGAGAGGCGTCCCATCGCTATTCGCCCAAGTCCTTCTCCGGAAGAGAAATATGGACGTGGAGCATACCGGATACCGGAACCACGACAGGCCATCGCAACCGTCCGGCCGATTTTTGCCAAACGTTCAGCGTATATTTTCCCGGAGGTATGGAGGTCCACGAAAACGTTCCGTCAGGGCGCGGGCTTTCGGCCCAAGGACTGGAGGTCACGATAACCACGGCATACATGCTCGGGTGGATATGACAATAGACCTGCACGATGCCAGGGCGAGGGAATTTCACGCTGCGGCTGTGGCCTTGTGGGTAATATCCAAGGTCGAACGACTTCGCCCGCGACAACGAAAAGATGTTATGGAAGATCGGGTCGGAATTTGGGAAATTGACGGTAGAGCCGGTTGGAACAATCAGCAGCGGCGGCTCAAATTGCCGGTCTCGCTGCCGCATCGTGGCCGTGACGGGCGGCGATGGCGCATGGAGCTTCGGTTCAAGCCACACCGCAACCCTGTCAAACTCATTCGTCTTCCGGTGCGCGGGTTGGCCGTCGGGAACCGCGATTCCCCGAAGGTTGTAAACCGTCGCCACAGTCTCCCGAACCAGCTTTTTTTGTACCGTGATCTTGCCGGAGATCCCCGAAGCAATCGCATTGCATGAGGCCGCACAAAGAAGAAGAACGACACAGCGGGCTTGGTTTCTCACGACGTCACACTTATTCCTCCTTAACTCATCGGCTGAGGCTGGAAAACCTGTAGCCTGACGAGTGGCGGTTACGGCAGTAATTCAGTGCCGCCACTCTGGCCGGGGATGGGTATAGCGGCTCGGGAGAAAGGACGAAACCATGCAGCGCTCCCTGCGCCAAAGAGAGTAGGCGAATGGAGGGGCACGCCGATGCCGTATGTTCTGTACGAAGGCACAAAGCTGTACTGGGACCAGCTCGGCAGCGGTCCTCCCGTCCTCCTGATTCAGGGCCTGGGCTTTACGCACGAAATGTGGTTTCGCGTGCTGCCGGTTTTACAAGATGAATACCGAGTTATCCTTTTCGATAATCGCGGGATGGGACGAAGCGACGTTCCGCGGGGACCCTATCCCATTCGCCTGATGGCGCGCGATGCCTGCGCGGTGCTGGATGCCGCGGGCGTTGGGGCCGCCCATGTCATCGGTGCTTCCATGGGGGGAATGATCGCCCAGGAGATGGCTCACCGCTGTCCCGAACGCGTGCTCAGCCTGGTGCTGGCCTGTACCAGCTACGGCGGCTTGGGCGTGTGCTGGCCCGATCCTCGCCACATACCGTTTGGCATGCTTTGGTCGAAAGGGCCGTGGTCCGAGCGGGAGCGTGCCACCGAGCGGCTGATCTATGCGTCGGGAACGCCGCGCGATCGGCTCGACGAGGATCTCCGCATTCGCTGTAACTGCCGCTGGACCAGAAAGGGATTTTTGAACCAGCTCGCAGGCATTTTGGTTTGGAATTCTTACCGCTGGCTACCCAGTCTGCAGGTTCCGGTGCTGGTGGTGCATGGCGATGAGGACCATCTGATACCGGTCCAAAACGGCGAAGCCCTTGCCCGCAGAATACCCGGAGCTCGCTACTGCCAAATCCGAGGAGCGGGTCACATTCTGATTACCGATCAGCCGGAGGCTTGCCGCCAGGAGATTGGCGGATTCCTGCGCCGCCAGACAGCCGCAAGCCCTGTCTAATCCCAATGTTACATTTTCGCGTTCGCGGACATAAACCTGTTGAAGAGCCTCCGCGCGAGCTCTGGTTTGCGTTCGAGGAATTTGCCATCAAATTGCTGGAACAAAAACATGAATCCCGTCGAGAAGCAGACGTCGGAGCACGCCGCGCTTCTGGCCGGCATTGCCGCCGATTTGGCCCGCTTCGATGAACCGGGAATTTTGCTCGAAACCGTTTTTCGCCATCTCCGGGGAAAAACCGGCGCGGACTTCCGCTTCTGCTATCTGGTGGAGAGTGGCAAGCTGCATTTGGTGTATGCCGGCGGGTTGGCGGACGACTCCCGGCACGGTATCGAATGGCTGGGGTTCCAGGACGGCTTCCACGGCCGCGCTGCCCAAGAAGCTTCCCGCATCAGTAGCGCGCAGATTCAGAACTCCGCCGATCCCTCGCTGGCTTTCCTGAAATCCATAGGCGCTGATTCGCTTTGTTGTTATCCCCTGCGGGCAGGGAAGAAGGTCCTAGGCGTGCTTTCCTTCGCCACCGCCAAGCCGGCGGGCTTCAGTGCCGCAGAACTGCAACTGCATAGTGTTCTGGCCGGAGAGATTGCGCTGGCCTTGGACCGCATCCTGCTCATGGCCGAACTGGCGCGCACCAACGAAGCGCTCGAAGCCGCACGCACCAACTTGCGCCGCGCCAATGCGGATCTGGAGCAGTTTACATTTTCCGCCTCGCACGATTTGCGCGAACCGCTGCGGCACTTGGCGATCTATAGCGACCTGCTGAACGCCAGGCTGCCCTGCGGCTTGAACGACGATTGCCACGAGTACCTGGCCGTGATCGCTGCGAGCGCCCGGCGGATCGAGCTTTTGGTCCGGGATCTGCTGGCATACTCCAGCGCCACCGCCGATGGAACGGGCAGCGCGCGGCCGGTCAGCGGCAACGAAGCGCTGGCCGAGGCGCTGGCCAGCCTCGGCGGCCTGATTCACGAATGCAATGCTTCTATCCACATCACCGATCTCCCGTCCATTTATGTGAGTCCTCCCCATCTGGTGCAGATTTTCGCGCAGCTCGTCGAGAACGCCGTGAAGTACCATCGCTCCGGAGCGGCGCCCGAGGTGCATGTCTTCGCCCGCGTAAATGACGGCGTCCCCGTCTTTTGCGTGAGCGATAACGGCATCGGCATCGCGCCCGAATACAGCAACCGCATTTTCGGCTTGTTCAAACGTTTGCACACTAGCGAAGAATACGAGGGTACCGGAATCGGCCTCGCCATATGTCAAAAGATCGTGGAGCATTACCGGGGCCAGATTTGGGTCGAGTCCCGGGCCGGCGAAGGTGCTACGTTCTGCTTTACTCTCGGCAAGCAAATCGATGGCGGGAAATCGGTTTCGGCCTCTGCTCGTCTTTATCGCCGAGGATAACCGGGCCGACGTGTATCTGGTGGAAATGGCTCTCAAAGAACACGGCGTACCCTTCTCGCTCCGCTGGGTCGCCGATGGCGAGCAGGCGATGCAAGCCGCCGGGGAGTTCGGGCACAGCGAGCGGGTGCCCGACATCGCACTGCTCGACTTGAATCTACCGCGCCAGGAGGGCGATCACGTATTAGCGGTTCTGCGCCGCAACCCCTCGTGCAAGGAGCTGCCCATCATCGTGATGACCTCTTCCGACAGCCCGCGCGATCGCGATACCGCCGAGCAATTTGGCGCCGCTTTCTTCTCCAAGCCGTCCACCTTAAGCCAATTCTTACGTCTTGGCGATTTGGTCAAATCAATGTGCCACAGGTCCTGATCGGCTACGTAGTCGCCGCCGCCTTCTCGGTCAGCGCCGCCACGCCCGGCAGTTCGGTCCCGCCCAGAAACTCCAACGAGGCGCCGCCGCCGGTCGAGACATGGGTGATCTTGTCCGTCACCCCGGCGCTCTTGATGGCCTTTTCCGAATCTCCGCCGCCCACCACCGAGATCGCGCCGGATTCCGCCACTGCCTTTGCCAGTTCCACCGTGCCGCGGTCGAACGGCGGCATCTCGAAAATGCCCATTGGTCCATTCCAGATCACCGTGCGCGAGCCGCGAATGATTTCGGCATAACGCGCCGCGGTCTCCGGCCCGATATCGACGCCGATTTCCTCCGGCGCGATCGCCTGCACGACATGGTGCTCCGCTCCGGGCTTAATCTCGCGAACCACCACGTGGTCCACCGGCAGAATCAGCTTGCCGCCGGCCTGCTTGAGGAGTTTGCGCGCCAGATCGACCTTATCCGCTTCCACCAGAGACTTGCCTACCGGCTCGCCCTTCGCCCGCAGGAACGTGTATGCCATCGCGCCGCCGATCAGCAAAGTATCTACCACCCCGATCAGGTTTTCAATTACTTCGATTTTGTCCGATACCTTGGCGCCCCCCAGCAGCCCCACGCAGGGGCGCTCCGGATGGCTGGTGGCGCGCGTCAACCATTCCAGTTCCTGATCCATCAGCATGCCGGCGGCCGCCAGCGGAAAATGGGAAACCATGCCCACGGTCGACGAATGGGCGCGGTGCGCGCTCCCGAACGCATCGTTGATATAAATGTCTGCCAGGGAAGCAAGCTGGCGCGAGAAATCGGGATCGTTTGCCTCTTCTTCCGGGTGAAAGCGCAGATTTTCCAGCAACAGCACCTCGCCCGGTTTTGGCAGCATGCCTGCTACCTCCGCCCCGACCGAATCAGGCGCCATGGCCACCGGCCTGCCCAGGAGTTCGCTGAGCCGCTGCGCCACCGGAGCCAGGCTCATTTCGCGATTCGGCTTGCCCTTGGGGCGGCCTAGATGGCTGGCCAGAATGACGCCCGCGCCATGTTCCAAGGCGTACTGAATGGTGGGCAGCGAGGCCCGGATCCGTTTATCGCTCGTGATCTCCTGGCCCTTTTGCGCCAGCGGCACATTAAAGTCTACCCGGATAAATACGGTCTTATCCCTCAATTCCAGGTCTCGGATCGACAGCTTGCTCATGGAGTCATTGTAAAGGGCAGCGGGGGCAGGGAAGTCCCGACGCCCCGCTCGGCCCATTTTTTGAGCAAATCCTTCGACAAACCGAAGTACCTGTGGAAAAATGTTATAGAAACTTTAGATATAGACCGAACAGTACTTTTGGAACATCTGCGGCGGTAAGGCGGACGAAAAGAGGTTCAGAACATTTTTCCCGGCCGACACTATAATCCATAACGTGGCCGAGACAGTGTTGGAATTTGGATGTTAACGGTACCGATACGAGTTTTGATCGCCGATGCGCACCCCATAGCGCTCGAAGGTTTGCGCAGCGTACTCGCGAGAACCGAAGATATAGAAGTGGTGGGCGATTCCTCCGATGGGGCCGAGGCCCTGGAAAAAATCGCTCATTTGGAACCGGACGTCGTTTTGCTGGACTTGGGACTGCCTGGAGCCGACGGCATGACCATGGTGCGCAGCGTCCTCATCCGCGCTCCGCGCTCCAAGATCATCTTATTTACTACCAGTGAGCGCAAGGACGATTTTGTCGAAGCGATGAAGCTCGGCTGTTCCGGCATTCTGCTCAAAGAAGGCTCGACGGCGCTCATCGAGAAAAGTATTCATCGCGTCCACGCGGGCGAAATCTGGCTGGATTCCAATACCACCGCCGCGGTCATCCGCCAGTTTGCCTCGCCGTCCGATTTCCCCGCCGCCCACTCCAATGGCAAGGTTCCGCGCGAACGCACCCAGCTTAGCCAGCGGGAGCGCGAAATCATCGTCCTCATCGCGCAAGGCTACAAAAACAAAGAGATTGCCGAAAAAATGTTCATCACCGAGCAGACGGTGAAAAACCACCTGCACAATATCTTCGACAAGCTCGGCGTCTCCGACCGGCTCGAACTCGCGCTCTACGCGATCCACAACAGTCTGCATTTGAGGGCGTAATAGGCTCCAACGGGCAGTCACCAAGCGGATAAGAAATCACCTCCAACCGCACGTTTAGACCGGGATTGAGGCCGCCGCTACAATGAAAGCAGCCCCTAAGCCTATGCAAGACCGCCAAACTCGTCTCCAAGCGCTCGAAGATGCGCTCGCTACCCGCGTGCTCGTGCTCGACGGCGCCATGGGGACCATGCTGCAGGATCGCCGTCTGACCGCCGCCGATTTTGGCGGGCCCGCGCTCGAAGGCTGTAACGAAAACCTGGTGATCACGCGGCCGGATGTTATTCGCGATATCCACAAAGCTTACTTCGCCGCCGGGTCCGATATGGTCGAAACCAATACCTTCGGCTCCAGCCCGGTGGTGCTCGCCGAATTCGGTATCGCGGATCAATCTTACGCGCTGAGCCGGGCCGCCGCCGAAATCGCCTGCCAGGCGGCGGATGAGTTTTCGACGGCCGGCCGCCTCCGCTTCGTTGCAGGCTCCATGGGGCCGACGACCAAGGCGATTACGGTCACCGGCGGCATTACGTTCGCCGAATTGATCGCCAGCTACCACGAACAGGCTCGCGGCCTCATGGATGGCGGCGCCGACGTGCTGCTGCTCGAAACCTGCAACGATACGCGTACCATCAAGGCCGGCCTGATCGCTATTAACCGTCTGCGCCAGGAATTGGGATTCCGCATTCCCGTGATGGTATCGGGGACCATCGAACCGATGGGCACCATGCTTGCCGGCCAAGCCGCCGATGCCTTCTACATCTCCATCGCGCATGCCGACCTGCTCAGCGTCGGGCTCAACTGCGGCACCGGTCCGGAGTTTATGAACGACCACATCCGCTCGCTCCACGAGTTGGCTGCGACGCGGGTGTCCTGCTACCCGAATGCGGGCCTGCCGGATTCCGAAGGCGTCTACCTCGAAACGCCGGAAACAGTCGCTGCGCAGCTTGAGCGCTTCATCGATCACGGTTGGCTGAACATCGTTGGCGGCTGCTGCGGCACGCGGCCGGAACACATCCATGCGATCTCCGAGATGGCCTCGGGTAAGCAGCCGCGCCCCGCGAAGCAGTCCGCTCACCGTTCTTATTTTTCCGGCATCGACGTGGTCGAAGCGGAAGAGAGCAGCCGTCCGTTGATTGTCGGCGAGCGCACTAACGTGATCGGCTCGCGGCTGTTCAAGAAGATGATTGCGGACGAGAAATGGGAAGAGGCCAGCGAAATCGCGCGCTGGCAGATCCGCAACGGCGCTCACATCGTGGATGTCTGTTTGCAGTCTAGCGACCGCGACGAGATGCAGGATATCCCGGCCTTCTACGACAAGGTGATCCGCAAGATCAAAGCGCCGGTCATGATCGACACCACCGATGCTCACGCCGTCGAGTTGTCTCTTACTTACTGCCAGGGAAAGAGCATTATCAATTCCGTCAATTTGGAAGATGGCGAAGAGAAATTTGAGCGCCTGTGCCCGATTGCTCGCCAATACGGCGCGGCGCTTATTTCCGGCTGCATCGACGAAGACCCGGTGCAGGCGCAGGCTTTCACCCGCGAGCGCAAACTCGAAGTTGCCGAGCGCTCGGTCGATCTGCTCGTGAATAAATACGGCATGGCGCCCGAAGATATCGTCATCGATCCGCTCGTGTTCCCTTGCGCGACCGGCGACGAGAACTATATTGGCGGCGCGGTGGAGACCATCGAGGCCATCCGGCTCATCAAAGGCAAAATTCCGCACGTCAAAACGGTCCTCGGCATTTCGAATATTTCCTTCGGGCTGCCGGCGAACGCGCGCGAAGTGGTCAACTCCGTTTTCCTCTATTACTGCACCAAAGCCGGCCTCGATCTGGCGATTGTCAATTCCGAAAAGCTGGAGCGCTTTGCTTCGATACCCGAGCAAGAGCGCCGACTGGCCGAGGATCTGCTTTTCAATACGCCGCCGAAGCACATCGCCGCACCCAAAGATTGGCGCGAGCAAACCCGCGAGCAAAAAGCAGCCGTCAACCAGTTCCACATCGCCGCCATCACCGAACACTTTCGCGGCGCGGCAAAGAAAGAAAAGAAGCGCGCCGCGGATCTGCCGCTCGACGAGCGCCTCGCGAACTACATCATTGAAGGCACCAAAGACGGCCTGATCCCCGATCTCGATTTGAAATTGAAAACAGGCGCCGCGCCGCTCGACATCATCAACGGTCCGCTCATGGCGGGCATGAGTGAAGTGGGGCGCCTGTTCAACAAGAATGAATTAATTGTTGCCGAAGTGCTGCAATCGGCCGAGGCCATGAAAGCCGCCGTCGGTCATCTGGAGCAGTTCATGGAGAAATCTGCCTCCGCGGCGCGCGGAAAGATCATCCTCGCCACCGTCAAGGGCGACGTCCACGATATCGGCAAAAACCTGGTCGAGATCATTCTCGGCAACAACGGTTATCAAGTGGTGAATCTCGGCATCCGCGTTGCGCCCGACGATTTGATCAAGGCCGCGCACGAGCACAAACCCGACGCCATCGGGCTTTCCGGCCTGCTGGTGAAGAGTGCGCAGCAGATGGTGATTACCGCAGGCGATTTCAAGGATGCGGGTATTCGTATGCCGTTGCTCGTAGGCGGCGCCGCGCTCTCGGAAAAGTTCGCCCGTACCAAAATCGCTCCCGCCTTCGAGGCGCCCACGTTTTATTGCAAAGATGCCATGACCGGGCTCCGCACCATGAACGAAATCATGGATCCAGCGCTCCGCGATCAGGTTCTTTCCGCCCACGTTTTTGGTGAAGCGCCGGAGCCGGCACCCGCTCCTCAGCCTGTCCCTGTTCCCTCCGGCGATCGCCGCAGTCCCAAGGTCCGCACCGAGATTCCGATTCCCGCCGCGCCGTATCTCGACCGTAAGGCGCGCAGCATGCCGCATCTCGCCGAAATCTGGAGCTACATCAATCCGTTCATGCTCTACGGCCGTCATCTCGGTTTTCGCGGCAATTTCGAAAAGATGCTGGCCGAGCGCGATCCGAAAGCGTTGGAACTATTCCACAACGTCGAGGAAGTCAAGCGGGCCGCTCAGGCCTTTATGAAGCCCCGCGCGGTTTGGCAGTTCTTTGAAGCCGTGCGCGATGGCAACACGGTTCATCTGTTTGCGCCGGGCGGCGATTCGCCCATCCAAAGCTTCCGTTTCGGACGCCAAGCCAAGTCCGATGGGCTTTCGCTAAGCGACTACGTGCTCGATCCGCAAGACGGTCGCCGCGATCACATCGCGCTCTTTGTGGTCACGGCAGGCGAGGGCGTGGTCGAGCATTCCGACGCCGCGAAAGCGCGCGGCGAATTCTTCCAGGCGCATGCGCTTCAGGCGCTCGGCATCGAAAGCGCCGAGGCCTGCGCCGAATGGGTGCACCGCCGCATTCGTGAAGACTGGGGTTTCCCCGATCCGCCCGATATGACCATGCAGGAGCGTTTCACCTCGCGTTACCGCGGCAAGCGCTACAGTTTCGGCTACCCCGCCTGTCCGAATTTAGAGGATCAGGAAAAGCTCTTCCGCCTCCTGCGCCCGGAAGAGATCGGCGTGCATTTAACCGACGGCTATATGATGCACCCGGAAGCTAGCGTCTCGGCTCTTGTGTTTCATCATCCCGATTGCGCCTACTTCAGCGCCGCCGAAGAAACTGAACCGGCACTCGCGATTTCCAACAGTTAACCTGTCGAATAGGTCGTCCGGTTCCGTTTATTTTCCTCAGAGTACAAGTTCGGGGAATAGTACTAAGGCCGGCGGTAGTACTCTTAATCCCTTGTGCGACGGACAATTCTTGTGCATCTATGGGATGTGAGATTTGCATCCGCCCTGTTGCTTCTTGCTTCCGTTTCCGCCTTCGGCGACACACTGTACACCATCGGCGATGCCGCTACCGGAAGCCTGATCATCCAGTTTGACGCGCCCAGCAGCACGTTCGGCGATTTCAACAATATGACGATTTCCAACTATGGGGCCTGGGCCCGATACAGCAGCGACCATACTCAGGACCCGACCACCACCGTGAACGCATTCGAGATGGACGGATGGAACCCGGGCGGATCGCTGCTCACCAGCCTGTGGCTTGGAATGGTGGAACCCTGGCCGGCTGGCTGTCTGACCCATCCTCAAACCGTCGAAGGCTGCGATGGCGATGGCGAGCCCTATGATCTGTATTTTCAGTTCTACGCTGGGGAAGGCAGCAATTCGCCGGGCAATGGCGAATACAACGGTATGATGGGGCGATTCGACCTAATGGACGCACCCGTGACGCTCTCGGTTGTCGATCCTCCGTCGAGCGTCCCGGAGCCGGCCAGCGCCGGACTCATGCTGGCGGCATTTGCCGGCTTGCTCGCGCTCATGCGGCTGAAGAAGCGGAAGAAAATGCTAGCTTGAATGCAGAATGAACCGGCGCGCTTTCTTCTCCTCCTGCGCGGCCGCTTTGGCTTTCGCAGGCCGCTCGGTCTGGGCTAAAACCGCTGCCCCAAATCCCTGGCCGCCCGGCGCGCTTGTTGAGCCTTCCGCTTTAGCCAAGCAATTGGCTTTGAACGGTACGCTCCACGTCCTGTGCGTGACGTTTCCGTTTCTGTACGATTCGAAACACATCCCCGGTGCTCAATTCGCCGGACCTGGGCGGGACTCCGAAGGCATCGCGAAACTGAACGCGGTGGTGAAGCACCTGCCGAAAAACGCACCCATCGTGATCTATTGCGGTTGCTGCCCCATGAAAAAGTGCCCGAACATCCGGCCCGCGGACCGCGCGCTCCGCAAGGACGGCTTCCGAAACGTCCGCGTTCTCGATCTCCCAACCAATTTCTATACCGATTGGGTCAAGGAAGGATATCCGGTCGAGAGCGGCAAAGCAGGCTAGCGCCGCTATTCGTCGGTCACGCAGCCCTGACTTGCGCTCTTAACCAGACGGATGTACTTGGCGAGCGTGCCGCGAGTCGCCTTGTACGGAGGCATGCGCCACTCCTTCTGCCGGCGCGCCAGTTCCTCGCTCGGAACCTCTGCCGAGATTTGGTTCTTCTGCGCGTCGATGGTGATCCGATCGCCGTTGCGAATCAAAGCGATCGGCCCGCCTTCCTGCGCTTCGGGCGTGATATGGCCCACGATAAATCCATGCGAGCCGCCGGAGAACCGGCCGTCGGTAATCAGCGCTACGTCCTTCCCTAAACCCGCGCCCACAATCGCGGACGTGGGCGTCAGCATCTCCGGCATCCCCGGCCCGCCCTTCGGACCTTCGTAGCGAATCACCACCACGTCGCCTTTGGCGATGCCGTTCTTTTCCAGCGCGTGCAGCATGTCTTCTTCGGAATCGAAGACCTTCGCCGGGCCGGTAAAGCTCAATCCCTCTTTGCCCGTGATCTTGGCGACCGCTCCTTCAGGCGCCAGATTGCCCCTCAGAATGCGAATATGGCCCGTCGCTTTGATGGGATTCGAGAGCGGCCGCACCACCTGCTGCCCCGCGCTCAGTCCCGGCACGTCTTTCACGTTCTCGCGCAAGGTCTTCCCGGTGACGGTCATACAATCTCCGTGCAGAAGACCTGCTTCCAAGAGCATCTTGCAGACTGCGGGAATGCCGCCGACTTTGTGCAGATCCTCCATCACGTAAGACCCGCTGGGTTTGAAGTCGGCCAGCAGCGGCGTGCGGTCGCTGACTTTCTGGAAATCGTCAATCGTGAGCGGCACGCCCACCGAACGCGCGATCGCAATCAGATGCAGAACCGCATTCGTAGATCCTCCGAGCACCGTCACCATCACCAGCGCGTTATCAAACGCCTCGCGCGTCATGATGTCGCGCGGCTTCAAATCGAGTTCCAAAAGCTTCCGAATCGCCGCTCCCGCGCGAAAACATTCCTCCCGCTTGCCTTCGTCTTCCGCCGGAGTAGAAGAACTGTAGGGCAGCGACATGCCCAGCGTCTCAATAGCGGAAGCCATGGTATTCGCCGTGTACATCCCGCCGCAAGCGCCCGCGCCGGGACAGGCGTGACAGACGATCTGTTCCCGCTCTTCTTCTGTTATGGCATGGCTTAAAAATTGGCCATAGCTCTGGAACGCGGAGACAATGTCGAGTTTCTCATCGTTATAGTGCCCGGCGCGAATCGTCCCGCCGTAAATCATGAGCGATGGACGGTTCAGCCTTCCCATCGCAATCACGCAGCCCGGCATATTCTTGTCGCAGCCGGGAATCGAGATGTTCGCGTCGTACCATTGCGCGGACATGGTGGTCTCGATCGAATCGGCGATCAGATCGCGCGATTGCAGCGAAAAACTCATTCCCTCCGTGCCCATCGAGATGCCGTCGCTCACGCCGATCGTGTTAAACCGCAGGCCCACCAGTCCTGCCGCCCGGACGCCTTCTTTCACCTTTTGCGCCAGATCCAGAAGGTGCATGTTGCAGGGATTGCCTTCGAACCAAACGCTCGCAATCCCTACTTGCGGCTTCTGCATGTCGCCTTCGCTCAGGCCAGTGGCATAAAGCATCGCTTGCGAGGCCCCCTGCGATTTGGGCGCTGTGATTTGAGAACTATATTTGTTCAGTTGCGCAGACATACCTAGCAGTTTACCCATGCACTCCAGTGGGAGATTAGGTAAAGAAAAAGAAGAGGAAGGCTACTGACTGTCCGCGACTTTCTCGCGTTTGTATTCCCGCAGCACTTTCTGAACGTAGTGAACCGTCTCGGAATATGGCGGCACGCCGTGATATTTCGCCACCGCGCCCGGCCCGGCGTTGTAGGCAGCCAGCGCCAGCACATAATTTCCGCCATACCGCAGCAACAGCTCGCGCAGATATTTCGCGCCGCCCAGCGCATTGCTGTCGGCATTCGTTGCGGTGACCCCCAGTTCGGCTGCCGTCGCCGGCATGAGCTGCATCAGCCCAACCGCGCCCTTGGCAGAAACCGCGCTTTGCTCGAATCCCGATTCGATTTTCGCCACGCTCTCGACCAGCTCCGGCTCCAGCCCCTCCCCTTTCGCAGCTTTGCTCAACAATTCGTGGGGCCGTGGGCTCAGCCTTTTAGGCGGCGCGGGGGCCGATCCATCTGCGCTCTCCTTCACGATCCGCCCCACCAGCTTTTTCGGAAATTCCAGCGTGCCCGTCTGGGTCCGAATGACAATCGCATCGCCCTGCGTCAGATGGGATTGCGCTTGGAGCCGAAAGCCGTTGGCTAAATAGATTGTTTCGCCGCCCAGACAAGGCAATGCCAGCCCGACGCCAAGCAGGAACCAGGCAAATCGCGCGGCCATTACCCCAAATCGTCCATCGGGGTGAAAACTTCTTCATGAATCGGCGATTCTGCTTGGCCTTCAAGCAGAGTCAATTCGTGCTCCAGCATCGCCGATGAAACCAGAGTTTTCACCGCGCTTTCAGCAATGCTGCTGTCTTTTCCATATCGTGAGGTAAACAGCTCGGTCACATCCTGCAACTGTTTACGGATCGTAGACACGTACCTTCTGATGGCTGCGTGCTCATCCAGGCTTAAGGGGTACTGCAAAGCAAGCTCCTTAAGAAAAGCTAATCTCAGATGGCTTAAGGCTTATTCTGCCATAAATCGTACCGGCATGGCTAGTGAAAATCTTCCAATCTGGTGCAAAAATATTTCGGCCGGGTAGGATAACAGCAAATGGGCCATCCTTTGTCTCTTACTTGCGGTCGATGTGGCCGTGATTTTCCGCCCGATTCTGCCGCTGTGGGCTGTGTTTGTGGCGGACCGCTGCTGGTCGGCTACGATTTCCCCAATCTTCGTGGCCGGTGGAAGAAGGAAAATCTGGCTGCCGAACCTGCCAACATGTGGCGCTACGCTCCGGCGCTGCCCCTGGAGCCGGACGAGTCGGTGACGCTCGGGGAAGGCTGGACGCCCCTGCTGCGCACGGCCCGTCTGGGTGCCCAAATTGGGGTGCCGAACCTCTGGGTAAAAGACGAAGGGCAGAATCCTACCGGCTCGTTTGAGGCGCGCGGTCAAACTTGTGCCGTATCCATGGCCAAAAAATCCGGTTTCCACAAGCTGGCGATCGCCTCAACCGGAAATGCCGCCGGCGCTTTGTCCGCTTATGCCGCGGCCGCCGGACTGGAGGCCCGCGTTTTCATGCCGCGCGATGTTCCCCAAGCCAACTTTTGCGAATGCAAGTCCGCCGGAGCCGTGGTCACGCTGGTCGACGGTCTGATCGGCGATTGCACCAGGATCATCTCCGAGCGGGCGCCCGGCGAGGGCTGGTACGACATGAGCGCCTTCAAGGAGCCCTATCGGGTCGAAGGTGAAAAGACCATCGGCTACGAGATCGCCGAACAGCTCGGTTGGCATGTTCCCGATGCCATCGTCTACCCATGCGGCGCCGGAGCCGGGCTGATCGCGATCTGGCGCGCGCTTTCCGAGCTCGAACAACTAGGTTGGATCGGCGCAAAACGGCCTAAAATGATCGCCGTGCAGGCTGAAGGCTGCCAGCCCATCGTGCGGGCGTTCGAGCAGCATGCTCGCGAGTCCGCATTCTGGCCCGGCGCACATACGGTGGCAAGCGGTTTGCGCGTGCCCCAATCGGGCGCCGATTCTCTCGTTCTCCAGATCCTTTACGAAAGCCAAGGAATGGCGGTGCCGGTCTCGGATTCGCACATGATCGATGCCGGTCTGCAACTCGCGAGCCTCGAAGGAATTTTCGCCTCCCCAGCGGGCGGCGCTTGCGTCGCCGCCGCGCACAAGCTGCTGCAATCGGGATTTTTATCGCCCCAAGAAGAAATCGTCATTCTCAATACCGGCTCCGGGTTGAAAGACCCTGCCGTCTTTTCGACGCGCTTTCCCCGGCTAGGGAGCGGCGAACAGGATAAGCTGGGCGGCCTGATTACACCGCGATAGGCTGGCCGGTAGAATTGCCGATCGCCCCCGTCTTCCTCCGCCGCGGCATTTTATGCGAGGATGAAAAGGTCGGTTTGGATTTTCGGTTTCCCACTTGGAGTGACCTCTCGTCTACCCACCAACCCAGATCCCGCTAAACGTCCGAACTAGTATAGGAGAAATATTTCAGTGACCAAGCTTTTCGTGGGCAATCTGCCCTATAAGGCAACAGAGACGGATTTGCAAACATTCTTTTCCGAAGCGGGTGTCAACGTGGATAGTGTTAACGTTCTGCGCGACCGCTTCAGTGGTGAGCCGAGAGGATTCGGGTTTGTCGAGATCAACGATGACGAGCAAGCGACCCAGGCCATTCAGGCGTGCAATGGGCGCTCGCTCATGGGGCGTGCGCTGGTAGTGAACGAAGCGCGGCCTCAGGAGCGCCGTGAGCGACCGGCCGGGGGCGGCGGCCCGGGCGGAGGACGGCGCCAGCGCGATTTCGGCGGCAGCAGAAATCGCTGGTAAAAAGAGCTTTCAGCGTTCAGCTATCAGCTTTTAAGTGGCCCTGGGCTGATCGCTGATTGCTGTCCGCTGATCGCTTTTATGCACACCAACGCCTTAATCGACGAAAAAAGTCCCTACTTACGCCAGCACGCACACAATCCGGTTAACTGGATGCCGTGGGGAGAAACGGCATTTCAAAAGTCTCGTGCCGAGGACAAGCCGATTTTTCTCTCCATCGGTTACTCCACCTGCCATTGGTGTCACGTGATGGCGCACGAGTCCTTTGAAGACCCCGCCGTTGCGGAAGTTCTGAATCGCGAGTTCGTCTCGATCAAACTCGACCGCGAGGAGCGGCCCGACGTGGATCGCGTTTACATGCTCTTTGTGCAGGCTTCCACCGGCGGCGGCGGATGGCCTATGTCGGTTTGGCTGACGCCCGACTTGAAGCCGTTTTTCGGCGGCACGTATTTTCCACCCTCGTCTCGCTTCGGCCGGCCCGGCTTTCGCGAACTGCTCGAACACATCGCCGGTGTCTGGAAGGCCGAGCGCGAACGCGTCGTTGCATCGAGCGAAAACGTAGTCGGCCAACTGCGCGGCTTGACGGAAGCTAGCCGAGAGTCTGCCGCTCCCGATCGCGAGCTGCTCGAGTCTGCTTTTGGACAACTGCGCAGAAACTTCGACCAGCGCTGGGGCGGTTTTGGATCGGCGCCCAAATTTCCGCGCCCCGTCGTCTTTCATTTCCTCCTGCGCGAATACGCTCGCACCGGAAACGAGGAAGCCCTCGCCATGGTCACCAAAACTCTTGCGGCCATGTCCGCCGGCGGCATTCACGATCATCTCGGCGGCGGATTCCATCGTTATTCTGTCGACGAACGGTGGTTCGTGCCGCATTTCGAAAAAATGCTCTACGATGAGGCGCAGCTCTTAGTCGCCTATGCGGAAGCTTATCGCATTACGGGTGACAAGAAACTGGTCGCCGCTGCGCGCGACATTGCCTCTTACATGTTGCGCGATCTCGCCGATTCCTCGGGCGCCTTCTATTCGGCCGAAGATGCAGACAGCCCCGATCCGGACGATCCTTCGCATTCGCGCGAAGGCGCCTTCTACGTCTGGAAAAAAGAGGAGATCGCCAGCCTGCTCGGCCCCGATACGGATCTGTTCTGCAGGCATTACGGCGTTGAGGAGCAGGGAAACGTCGAACAGGACCCGCAGGGAGAATTCGCCGGCCGCAACATTCTTTATGAAGCAAGCGCCCTTTATGAAGCAAGCGCCGGAGACAGCGAGGCCCTCGATCGCGCGCGGAAAATTCTCTTCGAGGCGCGATCCAAGCGCCCGCGCCCGCACCTCGACCGCAAGATTCTCACTTCCTGGAATGGCCTCGCCATTTCGGCACTCGCGCGCAGCTCCGTGCTGCTTGGCGAAAAGCAGTATTTAGAGGCAGCCAAACGCGCCGCATCGTTCTTCCTGGAGCGCATGTATGATACCGGCTCGGGCGATCTGCTGCGCCGCTTCTGCGATGGCGAAGCCGCCATTCCCGGCTTTCTCGACGATTACGCATTATTCGGAACCGCGTTGCTCGACCTGTTCGAAGCCGCCTTCGACCCGCGCTATCTACAGATCGCGGTGACGCTCGCGCGCCGGATGCTTCAGCTTTTCGAAGACCGCGAGTCCGGCGGATTTTTCAGCAGCCGCAAAGATTCAACCAGCCTGGTGTTGCGCGTCAAGGACGACTATGACGGTGCGGAGCCTTCCGGCAATTCCATCGCCGCGGATCTTCTCTTGCGCCTGGCGCACATTACCGGCGACGATACCTTCCGTTCCGCCGCCGATCGTTCGCTGCGCGCATTGGCGCCCAAAATCAAAGCCCAACCCTTAATGGCGCCCCGGATGCTGGCCGTGATCGGCCGCTCTTTTACCGAACCCGAGCAGACCATCATCCGCTGTGAAAAAATCGAACCCCAGGTCGAAGAACTCCTCCGCGAGCGCCGTGCCGCGTTCGCCCCCTACGCGCTCATCCTTGCCATCACTGACGATTCGGCCCCAGTTCTTTCCCGAATCGCGCCCTTTCTCGGAAGTCTGGAGCGAAAAGGCCGCATCGCGATCTATCACTGCAAAAACTTTACCTGCGACCTGCCGCAAACGCTGTAGCCTCTGTTTTCAAGCACGAGTGCTCGCGCAGCCGTCTTAACATAATTCTGTGACCGATATCCGCTTTGCGCTCCGGCGTCTGGCACGGAGCCCAGCCTATTGCCTCGTGGTAGCTGCACTCCTTGCCATCGGCATTGGCGCCAGCACCGCCGTCTTCAGCATCGTCGATGCCATCCTCCTACGTGAGCTGCCGGTTCCGCATCCGGAGCAGTTAGTCAGAATGGTCCAGCATCTGCCGAAATTGGGCGACCGCAGCGCGTTTCCATATGTCTACTATCAAGCGCTGAAACAGCATGCAACTACGCTTTCCGCCGTGTTCGCGGAATCGGCTATGGAGATGCGTTTCCCGGTCAGTGAGCCGCGTCCGGTCGAAGAAGTCCGAGTAGGTATCGTTAGTCCCAAGTTTTTTAAAGCGCTGGGCGTCCACGCTTCTTACGGCCGCCTATTTACACCCACCGAGGCGCGCAACACTTCTCAAACTCCTCCGGCGGTGCTCAGTTATCGCTTTTGGCGCCGCCATTTTCACGCCGACTTACGCGCCATCGGCCAAACCATGGTGCTCAACGGAAAGCATTTCGTGATCGTGGGAGTCATGCCACGCAATTTCAACGGCATCTCCGTGGACACATCGCCCGCAATTCGCATTCCGGTCAGCGCCATACCTGTCTTTTGGAATAGACCGCGAAACCGGATGTCCTTCGAGATCGCGGGGCGCCTGCGGCCCGGAGTTTCGCTCAAAAGGGCAGGGGAGGAGTGCCTCGCGATCTGGAAACCCGTCGTAACGAATTACTATGAGAAAGTCGCGAAATACCCGCCGAAAGAGGTAGCGGCGCTTTTGAGGCGCGGATTGGCTCTCGATCCGTTGGCGCGCGGCACCTCGGTCTTGCGCAACCAATTCAAAGAAAGTTTTCAGTTACTCGCCGGCTTGATGGCGCTTGTGCTTCTCATCGTTTGCACCAACGTTGCTGGGCTGCTGCTCGCCCGAGTCGCCGCCCATCAGGAGGAATATGCGGTTCGCCTCGCGCTCGGCGCCTCACGCTTTCGCTTGATGCGCCAACTGCTTTTGGACAATCTTCTCCTCACGGTGGCCGGCGCCGTCGGCGGGTTACTCATCGCACTGGCGCTCATCCCGCTCTCCATCCGATTGATTCCTCCCGTTCGCGATCTCACCGGCACATTGGTTCCGCTTTCCGTGCATGCGGGCGTGAACGGACGCGTGTTTCTGTTCCTGCTTGCAGCTTCCGCTATCGCTATGTTTCTGTTCAGCTTGACTCCCGCGCTCACGGCCGCGCGCCTGCGCGTCGATACCGTGCAGCGCGGCGCGCGTTCCAGCCTCGGCTGGCGCGGCAGGCGGTTTCTGATCCTGGTGCAAGTCGCACTCTGCATGTTTCTGCTGGTCGAAGCGGCCTTACTGGTAAGAACATTTCGTAAGTTACGCGATGTCCAGCCCGGCTTCAATCCCAGCCACATCGTTACGTTCGAGCGGATTTTCTGAATTCGAATGCAAATTACGTTTCGCGGGGTTATTTCAAAACCATGGGAATCCGCCTCTTAGCTGGTCGCTCGTTCGTTCCCATCGATTTTGCGGCGCCAAAACCCGCGGGCATAAAGCATGTGATCGTGAGCCAGACATTTGCTAAGCAATTGTTTTCCAACACAAATGCGATCAATAAGCGCTTCGGATGGGGTATGCCGGGTCAAACCGCGGGCGGGAACTTCGTAATTATCGGAATCGTCAACGACACGAAATATCGAACCTTGCGAGAGCCGATCAAGCCCATGTATTACGTCCCGTACTCTGGTTTTCAAGGCTTCACCCTGAACGTGCGCGCGTTCGGTAAGCCCGAATCCATCGTGCAGCCGGTAACAAAAATCCTGCAGTCGATCGATCCGAATACTTCGTTCCTCGGAGTTCGCACCCTGGCCGATGAAATCGATGAAACCACAGCCGGCGACCAGACCAGCGCCACGCTTTCCTCCATCTTCGGCATCCTGGCGGCGCTCCTCGCCGCGATCGGCATCTACGGTCTGCTGTCCTACAGCGTCACCCAGCGCCGCCGCGAAATCGGCATTCGCATGGCGCTCGGCGGCGAGCCGAAGCACGTGGCCGCACTCCTCGCGCGCGAAATGCTGGGCATCACCATCGCCGGAATCGCCATCGGCATCGCCGGCGCATTCGCAGCGGCGCCTCTCATCCGCTCGCAACTCTACGGCATCTCACCGCAAGATCCGGTCTCGATGGCCATCGCGGCGGCATTCGTCGTTGCCATTGCCATCGCCGCCTCGGCCATGCCCACCGCGCGAGCGATTCGGACAGAGCCGTCAATGGTACTGAGAGAATTGGGGTGAGGCGGAGTCCAGTAGATAAGTTGACATAATACCTGTTATCGGACACTTGGCCCCTGCTATACAATGTTTTCCATATCTGCCGATGTGCCCGCGCTGCCAGTCCGCCGACGTTAGCCGCTCCCACAGCCATAAGCTCCGCGACCTTTTCATGGCTCTGTTTCGCATGCGCCCGTTCCGCTGCCGTCAGTGTCAGACGCGCTTCTATCTGCCCGCCGCGCGCGCCAGTCAAGTCGAACGCGAGCGCGCCTGGATGCGCGAAGCCGAGCGCCACCGCGACCGGCGTTCCTAATCGGGGCTTCAGCCCCGATTCCTCCCGCTATAATCGCAACATGGTGCAGGCTACTGAAAAGATTTGGCATAATGGACGGCTTATTGCGTGGGATGAGGCCAAAATTCATGTGCTATCTCATGTAGTCAGCTATGGTAGTTCGGTCTTCGAAGGCATTCGCTGCTACGACACCGAGCGCGGTCCCGCCATTTTTCGCGCGGGCGATCATGCCCGCCGCCTCCTCGATTCGGCCAAGATTTACCGCATGGAGATCCCCTATTCGGCCGCGCAACTCGCCTCGGCTTTCGCCGATCTGGTTCGCGCCAATAAGCTGCGCGCCTGCTACATCCGTCCGATTGCGCTGCGCGGCTATGGCGATGTCGGCGTCCATCCCAAAAATAATCCGGTCGAAACCTACATCGCATGCTATCCCTGGGGCCAGTATCTGGGACACGAAGCGCTGGCCGAAGGCGTGGACGTCTGCGTTTCTTCCTGGACGCGGATCGCGCCCAATACCCTGCCCGCGCTCTCCAAGGCCGGCGCCAATTATATGAACTCGCAGTTGATCCGCATGGAGGCCGCCGCTAACGGCTATTCCGAAGGCATCGCGCTCGATAGCGCGGGCTACGTCAGCGAAGGCTCCGGCGAAAATGTCTTCGTCGTGCGCGACGGAAAAATCCTGACTCCGCCTCTCGGCGCTTCGGTGCTCCCCGGCATTACGCGCGATACCATCATCAAAATCGCCGCGCAACTGAGCATCGAAGTGACCGAGACGCTCGTGCCTCGCGAAATGCTCTACATCGCCGACGAAGTTTTCTTTTCCGGTACCGCCGCCGAAGTTACGCCTATCCGTTCGGTCGACCGCATCCAAGTCGGCAGCGGCCGCTGCGGCCCCATCACGCAAAAAATTCAAGCACGCTTTTTCGAAATAATCAACGGCCGCCTTCCGGACGAGCGGGGCTGGCTCACGCCGGTCGCGGGCGTTGCGGTTACCGAACCCGTGAGCGCGTAATTGAGATTCCCAGCGCGAGAGCGATGCCGGAGAGTTTACTCCCCCGAGATTGTCTGCCGGTTTCGCGCTCGCGCTGGATCTACACAATTAGTAGCCGAATTCCGGCCGCCACGCTACGTTTTTTCTCCATGCAGAGCCTCTTTTCAACACCTTTCATTTCGCGCTGTTCCAATCGCTTGGACGCCTTGTACTGTGCGGAACCTGTGAATAACACGAGGATCATCGAAAATGCCGGAATCTACTAGCCTGATTGGAATCAAGCCGGGCTCCTCCGCGGCCTTTCAGGTGGACTACGGAGCCGCCATCGAAAATGTTGATGAACTGATCCATCCTCCCGCCGTGTCGGATTTCCTCGCGCCCGGCTTCATCGACGTTCAAGTGAACGGCTTCGCGGGCGTGGATTATAACGATCCGGAATCGCGTCCCGCTGAAATCGCGCGTTCCATCCGCAAAATGTTCGCTGCCGGCGTCACCCGCTTTTTCGCCACCGTAATTACGGGATCGGAACAGCGCATCATCGGCAGCCTCCGCAACCTCCGCGCCGCGAAAGAAGAATTTCTGCGCAACGGCCTGCCCGAAGGCGATGCGCTCGAGGCCTTCCATGTCGAAGGACCGCATATTTCTGCCACCGAAGGCCCGCGCGGTGCGCATCCTATACAGCACGTCCGCCCGCCCGACATCGAAGAGTTCAAGCGCTGGCAGGAAGCCGCCGATGGCGGCATTCGCCTGGTAACGCTCTCGCCCGAATGGGAAAACGCGGCCCCATATATCCAAGCCCTCGTGCGCTCAGGCGTGGTCGCCAGCATCGGCCACACCAAAGCCACCGGTCCCCAGATTCGCGCGGCGGTGGATGCGGGCGCCACCATGTCCACCCATCTCGGAAACGCCGCGCTCTCGGAAATGCCCAAGACGGACAATTGCCTCTGGGACCAGCTCGCCGAAGACCGCCTCACGGCAAGCTTCATCGTGGACGGCATCCACATCCCGCCTGCGTTCTTTCGTGCCGCGGTTCGGGCCAAGGGCCTCGAGCGCTCCGTGCTCATCACCGATGCCGTCATGCCCGCCATGTGTCTGCCCGGCCCATACCGGTTGGGCGAGGTGGATGTGGAACTCCGCGAGAACGGCAGCGTCGTGCTGCGCGGCGGCACACGACTCGCAGGCTCGGCCCTGCGCATGGATCGTGCAATCGCAAATGCAGTCCGCCTGGGCGGTATTTCGCTCAGCGAGGCGCTCGCCATGGCCACCGTACACCCGGCGCGTGCGGCGCGCATCGCCGGCCGCCGCCGCGGGCTGAACCCCGGCGAAAAGGCGGATTTAGTCCGTTTCCGCTGGGACGAAGCATCTTCCAGCTTTACTGTGCTCGAAACCATCGTCGCCGGCAAATCGGTCTACAACGCGTGATTCCGCAACAGCGCGGAGCGACACTGGTTATAGCATCACCAACCTCAATTTGGAGAACATTATGGCAACAGCAGCAAAACCCACGGGATTTACACTACCCCCACTTCCCTACCCCTCGGACGCCTTGGAGCCGAACATCGACAAAATGACGATGGAGATCCATCACGATAAGCACCATGGCGGGTACGTCAACAATCTGAACAAGGCGCTCGAATCGGCGCCCAATCTATCCGGCAAATCTCTGGAGGATCTGCTCGGCAACAATCTTGCTGCCATCCCGGAGAACATCAAGACCGCTGTGCGCAACAACGCCGGCGGTCATGCCAACCACAGTCTGTTCTGGAAAATTATGAAGCCGAACGGAGGTGGTGCGCCCAATGGCGAAATAGAAAGCGTTATCAAATCGAACTTCGGCGGCTTCGACGCCTTCAAAGAGAAGTTCGGCGCCGCCGCTTCTACCCGTTTCGGCTCTGGCTGGGCCTGGCTGGTCCAAGGCAACGGCAAGTTCGAGATCATCTCCACGGCCAATCAGGACAGCCCCTTAATGGAGGGGAAAAAACCCATCATCGGCCTGGATGTGTGGGAGCACGCCTACTACCTGAAGTATCAAAACCGCCGCGCCGACTACATCAAGGCTTGGTGGAACGTCGTGAACTGGGACGAAATCAATAGACAGCTAAAGTAAGCGCTGCCTGCTGGGCGGGCATTCCGTCCGCCCGGCAAGCATAAGCGACCTTTGCCCTTGCTTACCGAGAGCATTCGCGCTATCATTGCTCTCGGTAAACGAGGACATGAGCAAACCTTCCGATCTCGTCCAGGGGACGCTCGATCTCCTGCTGCTGAAAATTCTGGCATTGGAGCCGTTGCACGGCTGGGCCGTCAGCCAGCGTCTCAAACAAGTTTCGGGCGATATCTTGCAGGTGAGCGACGGCTCGCTCTACCCTGCCCTACACAAGCTGGAGCAAGAGGGCTGGATCAAGGCGGAATGGAAAACGAGTGAGCTGGGACGTCGGGCTAAATTCTACTCGCTGACACGCCTGGGCCGAAGGCAGCTCGAAAAAGAAGCCGCCAACTGGGAGCGCTTGGCAAACGCCATTACGTCGGTGGTGCGTCTGAAAGAGGCCTGAGATGCGGCTGGAGCATTGGTTTTACACGATTCCGCTCCGGCTGCGTTCGCTCGTCCACCGCAAACACGTTGAACGCGAACTGGACGAAGAGCTTCAGTTTCATCTCGCACAGCGGATTGAGCAGGAGATCGCCGCGGGCAAAACGCCGGAGGAGGCCCGCTATGCCGCGCTCCGCGCCATGCAAAGCATCGAGCAACAAAAAGAACGCTGCCGCGACACGCGGCGCGTTGCTTGGATTGAAGAGTTCTTTCGGGATCTCCGTTATGCAATCCGCCACCTGACCAAATCGCCCGGCTTCGCGGCCGTCGCTATCCTCTCGCTCGCGCTCGGCATCGGAGCCAACACCGCTATCTTCAGTCTGATCAATGCCGTCATGCTCCGCGACCTGCCTGTGAAAAACCCCGGAGAGCTTGTCCTGCTCGGAGATGGTCGCGCGTCGGGAAGCAGCGACGATTTCGCAAGAACCGAGCTCTACTCGTTTCCCTTTTACCGGCAGTTTCGGCAAAAGAATCGGGTCTTCTCTAGCACGAGTGCCGTACTAAGCCTTCTGTTTAAGAGAATGCACGGAGAAGTGGGAAACGGCGCTGCTCTCGAATCGATAGACGTGCAGTTGGTCTCCGGGTCCTATTTCTCGATGCTCGGCGTCAAGCCGATCCTGGGGCAGTCGTTCACCGAAGCCGATGATCACCCCGCTGGAGGCCACCCCATCGCGGTGATCAGTTACTCCTGGTGGACGCGGCGTTTCGCGCGCAATCCTTCCATCGTTGGCAAGACCGTAACGTTCCGCTCGACCGTTTACACCATCATCGGCGTCGCCCCTCCCGAGTTTTTCGGCACATCCGTCGGCGAATCGCCCGATCTGTGGATTCCGGCCTCCATGGACAAACAAATCTCGCCCGGGTGGAACGGTTTCAACGACAAAATGTTCGAAGCGTTCTATATCCTTGGCCGTCTGAAGCCCGGAGTTACTGTTGCGCAGGCTCAGGCAAATGTCAACATTGTTGCCCGCCAGATCTGGCGCAGCTATGCCGGTGCGGTGCTATCGAAAGACCAGCAGCAAGCACTCGCGCACGCGCATATCGAACTCACCGGAATGGCGCGCGGCCTCTCGCGGGTCCGCGGTGAATTCTCTAAGCCCTTGCTCATTCTCATGGCAATGGTCGGACTCGTGCTGTTAATCGCCTGCGCAAATATCGCCAACCTTCTGCTGGCGCGCGCAACCGCCCGCCAGCGGGAAATCGCGGTGCGCATGGCAATCGGCGCCGGCCGCGCACGTCTGGTGCGGCAAATGCTCACCGAAAGCTTGCTGTTGGCTATCATTGGCGGCGCTTTGGGCATTCTATTCGCGTTCTGGGCGAGCCATGCTCTTCTGGGAATGGTCTCCTCCGGCCCCGAGACTCTGCCGATCAATGTTTTACCCGATACCCGAGTGCTGGTCTTCACCGTGCTTGTCTCGCTTGTCACCGCGCTGCTCTTTGGCAGCGCTCCGGCGCTCCGTGCCACGCGGATCGATCTCACCCCGGCGCTCAAGGAAGGACGCGGTGCCGTTCCCCAAGCTAGCCGCAGCCGCCTCGCCAATGCATTGATCGTTTTGCAGGTCGCGCTCTCCGTCGTACTTCTGGTTGGCGCCGGACTCTTTCTGCAAACACTGGTCGATCTCAATAATCTGGATACGGGATTCAACAAGCAGAACGTTCTCCTGTTTTCCATCGATCCCGCCGGGGTTGGATACAAAGAGGATGCGCGCCTGACCAACCTGTATCAGCGGATCGAGCAGAAAGTCGGCGCCGAGCCCGGAGTGCGCGCCGCCAGCATTTCTTTCTTCACTTTCCATCAAGGTGCGTGGGATGGGTCGGTGATTGTGGAGGGGCACACCCTCAAGCCGGGCATCGCCAACGATGTGTTCCACAACGTCGTCGGTTCGGGCTACTTCGCTACGATGGGCATTCCCTTATTAGCCGGCCGCGTTTTCGGGCCTCACGATACGGCTAATTCGCCCAAAGTCGCGGTAATTAACGAAACCATGGCGCGGCAGTTTTTCCCGGGCGCCTCTCCGATTGGCCGCCGGTTCGGTCTCGATTCCAAGCATAGTGCCGATATCGAGGTGGTTGGGGTGGTGAAAGATGCGAAATATCTGAGCCTGCGGCAAAAGGCCCTGCCTGCGGCCTATTATCCATATACTCAGCGTCCTGGCTATTACAACGACTTTGAAGTCCGCTATGCGGGGAACAAGCGGGCGATGATTGCGGAAGTCCGCCGCGCCATGGCCGAAGTAGACCGCCGTCTCCCTGTGTTCTATCAAAACACGCTCGCACAGCAGGTCGATCAATCGATTTCCGGTGCGAGTTTAGTCGCCCAGCTTTCGACATTCTTCGGCTTAGTCGCGGTACTGCTTGCCTGTCTCGGCATCTACGGACTGATGTCGTATGCGGTCACCCGCCGCACAAGCGAGATCGGCATCCGTATGGCGCTCGGAGCCGAGCGCTCGAACGTGCTTTGGATCGTGATGCGCCAGAGCTTACTGCTAGCCGGACTGGGAATTGTCATCGGGCTGCCGGTGGCGCTGGGAGCCGAGCAACTGGTCTCGAAAATGCTTTTTGGCGTTCGGCCTGCCGATCCGGTATCGATGGCAGGCGCCGCGATGCTTCTGCTGATTTTTGCCTTAGTGGCGGGGTATCTACCTGCGCGGAGGGCTTCGCGCATCGACCCAATGGTCGCCCTCCGCTGCGAATGAGAGCCACCATCCGCGGCGGCCGCGCGGGCCTCTCGTTATAAACTTGGGTTGAAGCTATGAAATTCGCTGCGCCTCTCGCTCTCGTTTGTTCGCTCAGCTTGCCGCTGCTGCTTTCGGCGGCGCCGCAAGTCCCCCGCAAGGCTGTGGAGCTGGCCTTCAACGTGCCGGGACACGGACAGGATCTGCTCAGCAGCCAGCACGGGAAGGTCGTCGCGCTCGCATTCATCGAAACTACTTGCCCGCACTGCCAGCACTGGACGGGGATCTTCAAGAAATTCCAGAGCGTATACGGCCCGCGGGGATTTCAGGTGCTGGAAGTCGCCGTCAACGCGCTCGACGACGGCGGGTCGAAGCAGGGCGCCAATAAAGTGGTGACGGATTTCGCGCGGCAGTTTGGAGTTAATTTTCCCGTGGGCTGGGTCAGCAAACCGCAAATGGCATCGTTCATGGGTTACGCACAGAGCCGTTTTGTCGTGCCGCAACTCGTGCTGATTGACCGTAACGGCGTGATTCGCGAACAAACGGACCAACTCGGCAATGGCAATTACACTCAGGTCATGAACGTGCAATATCTCGAGAAGGAAATTGGGAAGCTGCTGGCGCAGCGGGGAGAATAGGCAAAAGCTCCCGCTCGCGCAAGCCCGTTTGTCCCAATCCTCCGATTCGTATATCCACAATCCGGTTCACTTCGCGCTGCCCGGTCATCTCGATGCGCAGGAAGTTCGTCGAGAGCGCTGTCCGGCCGCGGTCGAGTGTGACAGCGGAAAGCGTCTTGCCCACCATGCGTCGGCGAAACTCCAGATTCTTGCGTTCGGAGAGCTGGCGTAGCGCGCGCGTGCGTTCCCGCCGCACATGCATGGGCACCTGATCGCCGCGTTCGGCCGCCTGCGTCCCCGGCCGCTCCGAGTACGTGAAAACGTGCAGATACGTGAACGGATGCTGCTCGATGAAGTTTACGGTTTCGGCAAACTCGGCTTCGGTCTCGCCCGGAAATCCCGTCATCACATCCGCGCCGATCGCAGCCTTCGGCAATAAGCGATGCGCCAGTTCGATCCGGCTCGCATAGTGCCGCGTGCGGTATTTGCGGAACATACGCTTCAAGACCGCATCGGAGCCCGATTGCAGCGGAATGTGTACATGTCTCGCGATGCGCGGCTCTTCTGTGATTAGTGAAAACAGCTCCTCGCTCCAGTCCATCGGCTCAACCGAACTGATGCGCAGCCGCTGGATCGGAGTTTCTTTGAGAATGACGCGCAGCAGGTCCACAAATCGCAATGGAGGTGAAAAATCACGGCCCCAGCGGCCCAGGTTAATGCCGCTCAGCACCACTTCGGCGTAGCGGCTCGCAAGATCGCGCATCTGCTCAAGGATGCTCGCCAGCGGCGCGCTCCGACTCCGCCCGCGGACCGAAGGAATGATGCAAAACGCGCAGCGGTTCCCGCAGCCATCCTGCACTTTGAGATTGGGCCGGGTGCGTTCTTCCGCGCTGTCCCGGACGGGCGCGGCCAAGAACTCGCGCTGCCCCGCAATCTCGCTCACCAGCACTTGGCTGTGATACGCCTCCGCGCGCTCGGCCACAATGCCTGCAATCTGCGTCTTATGCGAATTGCCGACAACCCAATGCACGCCTTCGAGCGCCGCCAGTTCTTCCGGTGCGCGCTGCGCATAACAACCGGTCACCAGAATTTTCGCCTCGGGCCGCTCGCGATGCACCGCGCGGATCATACTGCGCGCATCGGCGTCGGCCTCCCGCGTCACCGTGCAGGTATTGAGCACCACCAATTCGGCGCTCGCGGCGGCGGGAGCCAGACCGAAGCCGCTTTCTTTGAGCGATGCTTCGATCGCCGCTCCATCGGCCTGCGAGGCCCGGCATCCAAAGCTATGTACGAAGGCGCGTTGCACTTCCTCCAGTCTAATTGCGAGAATAAAAATGTCTGCGCGGCTGGGCAATCGCCGGCGGGACGTGTTGGGTCTTCGCCTCGCTGAGAGGCGCGGGCTCATCGCGCATCTGCGGGAGGAAAGTCCGGTCTTCCTAGGGCGGCATGCCGGCTAACGGCCGGGGGCTCGGCTCAAAGCCAAAGCTACAGATCAGTGCCACAGAAAAGATACCGCCTGCTGGTTACCAGTGGGTAAGGGTGAAATGGTGCGGTAAGAGCGCACCGCGGCGCGAGTAATCGTGCTGGCAGGGAAAACCTCATGCGAAGCAAGACCAAATAGGGAAGGAAGACTCGTTCTGCGGAGTGGCCCGCTCCGTTACCACTTCCGGGTAGGTCGCTGGAGCCCTTTCGTAAGAAAAGGCCTAGAGGAATGATTGCCGCCGCTTCCTTCTGGAGCGGCACAGAAACCGGCTTACAGGCCGCGCAGATCCGATAACGAAACGCGAAGCTCGGGGCTTTCCGTGCGGAGGATCCCATCTTTCGCTTCGTAAAATCCTT
Source organism: Bryobacteraceae bacterium (assembly GCA_036379475.1). GTDB lineage: Bacteria > Acidobacteriota > Terriglobia > Bryobacterales > Bryobacteraceae > Bog-105. The sequence goes on from DASVGP010000031.1 coordinate 35,037, forward strand.
GCGGGGTGTAGACAAAGGCGCGATGTGTGCGCGGATGAATCACCCAGACATAGTGCACGCCGAAGTTCAGATGATCGTCGATCCGTTCCTGCATCTCCTGCATCCGATCGCGTGGCGAAAGAATTTCGATGCAGAGAAATGGAGGCTCTTGGATAATGGGTCCTGCTGGAGGCTTGATCAGTACGGCGATATCGGGTATACGGAAACGCCTGGGTTTCACTTGGACGCGCTGCTCTACGACAGCGACAATTCCCAATTCCTTCTCGCGGTTCAAAAAATAGCCGCTTAGTAGCGTTTGCAAACGGCTATGATCCCATTCACCCACGTTTCGCTCCAGTAGCTCTCCATCCAGGTATTCACAGTCCGGCCGATAGCTGGTATCCAGATATTCTTCCAGCGGCACGGTGGTTACAGTTGACGTGGCCATGGCTCCTCTTTTCTATTCTCCGCCAGAAGTTTCTTTCGCAAACTGTCGAGTGCTCCCTGCGTCGCCAGCGTGCGGACGCGAAAACGATCCGTCCCATAGTGCACACGAACCACTCGTGTCCCGTCCGGCCCTGCCAAACCGAGATATACGGTCCCTACTGGATCGCGCTCCGTGCCACCCGACGGCCCGGCGTAGCCCGTTGTCGAGAGCGCAAATGTCGAACCGGTTCGCTGCCGCGCGCCTTCGGCCATCGCCGCGGCTACAGGTTCACTGACAGCGCTATATTTTTCGAGTAAATCGGCGGGAATTCCGAGCGCGTGCTGCTTCTGCGCATTCGAATACGTGACGAACCCGCCCGCATAGAAATCCGAACTGCCGACTCCATCCGTCAGCCGGGCCGCAAGCAGTCCTCCGGTGCAGCTTTCCGCGCTCGACACAGTCGCGTTGTGCGCGCACAAGAGGTGGCCAACGACGGTTTCGAGCCCTTCGCCTAAATTTTCGGAGTAAACGCGATCGCCCAGCAGTTTCGCTATTCGATCGCCCACCTCGCGCAAGAGCGCGTCTGCTTCGGATTCCTGTTCGCCGCTCGCTCGCAGAATGACCGTCAGATCGCCCGTTGCCGAAAGCAGCGTCGTAACTGGATTTGTGTAATTCGTGTAGACCGGCGCGATGAGCATATCCAAATCGGACTCGCCGATGCCGGTAATGCGAAACGTGCGCGTGCGGATGATGGCCGGCGGCAGCAGCCGTCTGAGTCGCGGGACAAGTTCGTTTGCGAGCATCGGTTTCAACTCGCGCGGCGGCCCCGGCAGCAGCGCCAACGCGCTCCGCTCTGTCGCAATAAACTGGCCGCACGCAGTCCCGTTCGGATTCGCCAGCATCTCCGCGCCTTCGATCAAATACGTCTGCTGCAGATTGTTTTCCGCCATCGGCCGATTGATCTGGCGAAACCGGGCGCGCAGAACCGATTCCGCCTCGGGCGAATGCACCAATCGGAGGCCGAGCGCCGCTGCGGCCGCCTCGCGCGTCACGTCATCTTCCGTTGGACCGAGGCCGCCGCTGACGATCACGATATTGGCGCGTCCCGTCGCTTCGCGAAGTAGGTTCGCCAGCCGTTCCCGGTTATCGCCAACGACGTGTTTCGCACTCACCTCCACGCCGAGCAAATGAAGCTGTTCGGTAATGGCGAGCGAATTGGTGTCCAGACGGTCCGGACCCAGCAGTTCCGTCCCCGCCGCCACGATTTCGGCGCTAATCATCATAACCGATTGAAGGTTGCAGATAGAGCCTACGGCAGCGGCCGCCCGGCGATACCTACATCCACGCGGAACAGCGCGCTTTGCGTGGCAAGAATCATCGCGCGCGAGGGAGTAAACGCCAATCCCACAATTCCCGGCCCGGATAGAAACGATTCCGGCTGGCGCGATTGATCCATGCGGATCACTCCCCGGCGCCCGGCATACGAAGCCGCCGCGTATAGCCGGCCTTCGGCATCGAAAGCGATCCCTTGCGGCCGCCCCAGCCCGCGATAGAAGACTTCTACCTCGCCGGCATGCGAAATCCGGTAGATGAAATCGTAGCTCGATGTGGTCGGTCCCGAGACATAAAGGTAATCTTCCGGGCCGAAAGCCAGATGGTATGCGGCAATGGACGGTTCGAGCGTCGCGAACACGTAAATCTGACGCGAGCGGCTGATCTTGAAGATCGTTCCGCTACGATCCCCAACATAAAGATTGTCCTCGCGGTCGAATGCCAAGCCCGTCGCCACGCCCATGCCTTCTACCCAGACCGACATCTGCCCGCCCGGCGTGATCTGATACACCACGCCGTCGTAGCGGCTGGAGACATAGAGCAGCCCCTCGCGATCGAAGGCCAGCCCGGTCGGATTCATCAGGTCCGCGACGAACGGCTTGGAATTGTAATTGGTATCGATTTTGTACAGCGACACCGGGGCCTTCTGGCCTCGGGAGCCGCTGAACGTGCTATAGACGTTTCCTTTGCCGTCCACCGCCGGGTTCGCCACCGGATGCAGACTGTCGGCAATCTGAATCCCGATGTGCGTTTCGCAGGCGTCGCTCTTCAGTTTGCCGCTGCTGACGGTCAAGTCTCCCACGACCGCCGTTTCCGGTACGCGCACCACAATGTAGCTGTCGCCCGCGATGATGGGGCGTGCATCTTGATTGCCCAGCTTCACCGTCGGCCGACCCGCTGCGGCCAGATGTTCGCCGCGGATGTGCAACTCGCCCCCGGCGATCGCGGCCTGAGGCTGGATGCTCGCGATTTTCGGTTTCGCCACCGGCTGTTCCACCGCATGTTGTTTCATTGCCATCTTTAGTAAAGCCCGAACTGCCCGCCTATATACAAGATAAGCGCCCCGTACAACCCCGCCGCCAAATCGTCGATCACGATGCCTGTTCCCTCCGGTAGCTTCTCGAGCTGGCGCACCGGCCAGGGCTTCCAGATATCGAATAACCGGAACAGCAGAAAGCCGGCCAGCAGGACTTTCCACCCTTTGGCGGACGCTCCCAGCAGCGCAACCCATTGCCCGAGCACTTCATCAATAACGACAATGCCGGGATCTTTTTTCCCCACAAGATGCGCCGTCTTCGTTGCCGACCGGATCGCCGGCAGCAGTAGCACAATCACCAGACCTAGCAGCACCGGGCGGCCGAGGCCGAAATCGATCTCGATGAGCGCCGCCAGCAGCGTCGCCGCAGCCGCGCCCACCGTGCCCGGTCCTCGCGGGAAATAACCGCACCCAAAGAACGTGGCGAACAACACCGCGATCCGCTTCACTCGGGCCGGTCCCCTGGCGGTTCGCTCTCTTCGCCTTCGAAGTCATTGCGTTTTGCCGGCGTGGAGATCACATATTTTTCCGCTGCCCAGTTGCCCAGATCGATCAGCCGGCAGCGGTCGCTGCAAAACGGCATGTTCGGACTGTCGAAAGGAACTTCTTTCTTGCAGATGGGACAGCGCACTGTGGCGGGCATTCGCCTCTCCTCGCTACCCCATTATCCGATTACGCCCAAACCGGTGCGATGAGAGTTCGCCGCGTGCAGGATCGGGAACGGATTGACCGCGTGTGGCGGGATACAGGAACGTTCTCCCTCATCGATCAACCCGCCGACCAGATCGTAATCGTGCGCTTCGGTCACGCGCAAGGTCCGCATTTCTCCCGGCCGTGCCGGAGCCGGACCGAAATCGTTGACCAGGCAGACGCCATCGATTTCGGGCGATTGCGTCGCTAGCCGCGCTTCCCAAAGTAGATCGGTTTCTTTCGACGGCCCTTCGATCAATACAGCCATTTCGGCGCCAATCAGCCTTTGATTGCGCACGTGCGAAATGCGCCGCTGCAGCGCCATCAGTTTGCGTTTCCGATTGTAAATCCTCTTCTTATCGACCTTGCCGTCCAGATGAAAACTTCCGCTGGTCTCTTCGTCGCTATAAGAAAAAACGCCGAGACGGTCGAACTGCGCGGCTTCGACAAATTGGCACAGCTCCTCGAAATCGCGCTCGGTTTCGCCGGGGAATCCGACGATCATGCTGGTCCGTAGCGCCACGCCCGGAATCGTCGCGCGGATGCGTCGGATCAGCTTTAGAAAGATGTCCCCGTTCGCGCCGCGTTTCATCCGCTTCAACACCGGCCCGCTCGCATGCTGCAGCGGCATATCGATGTACTTCACCAGCGCATCGTGCGCCGCAATCGTATCGAGCAGCTTCTGCGTGACTTTGTTCGGATACGCATAGAGAAACCGAATCCATTTCGGAAGCTCCGTGGGAATTTCCGCCAGCCGTGCCAGCAGCTCGGCGAGACCGTTCTTCAGCCCCAGGTCTTCGCCATAACAGGTCGTGTCCTGCCCGATCAGATTGATCTCGCGCACGCCGCCTCCAAACAGGCGTGTTGCTTCGTTGATAACGCTCTCGAAACGTCTGCTGCGAAATCCGCCGCGAAACTGCGGAATCACGCAAAACGAGCAAGGATGATCGCAGCCCTCGGCGATTTTGATATAAGCCGAATGCCGCGGCGTGGTGAGCACGCGCGCCGTCAGATCGTGATAGAGATACGGATCCGGCCTGCGCGCTTCCAGCTCCAATCCTTCGCACAGTGCCGTGATGTTTTCGAGCTCGTTGGTACCGAGCACAGCATCCACTTCCGGAATGTTTTTTTGAATATCGTTCCGGTACCGCTCGACCAGGCAGCCCGCGACGATCAGCCGGCGCGCTCGCCCTGTTTTCTTGTATTCGGCCATTTCCAGAATCGTGTCCACCGATTCCTGTTTGGCCGGATCGATAAAACTGCACGTATTTACGACGAGCACGTCGGCTTCGGCAGGCTCGGGCGTAAGCTCGTGGCCCCCGGCGGTCAACTGGCCCATCATGACCTCGGTATCGACCAGATTTTTAGGGCATCCGAGGCTGACAAATCCGATTTTCAAAGTGAGGAATTCCGTTGAGGAAGCGCGGCCGCGCCGCAGGTCTGGAATTTCAGGATAGCAAGGCCGTGGTGTCTTCAGTTACCGCTTCTGAGCTTTGATTCCTATCTTCGTTAACGGCCTGACTTCTCCTTCATGCAGACCAGCTTCAGATCCACTGAGCCCTTTGCGGTGGTGATGTGGCTGGTGGTAGTCAGCGTTTGCCCGTCCGGCGAGAGCTGCCAGGAATCGAGCATCTCGATCTGTTGGCCTTTGGCATTCTTTTCGATGGTGCGGACCATGAGCTCCGGTCCGTACCAAAACGTCCGGCTCTCGGCGCTATTGCCGTTGATGGTGTTGTTGCTAACCCGGCCGTCGGTGTAATACACGATGTCGGAAATATTCGTTTTGCCGTGAATCGTCTCAACGGTATGAACATTCATGGCAACGCCGTGCTGCTCGATTACGCGCACGACCGAGTCGGGCAGGGTGAAGGCTCCGAAATCGCTCTGGTCCTTGATCATGCGCCAGCGGCCGGAGAAGTTCGTTTTGGGCTGCTGAGCAGCGGCGATGGCGGCGAGCAGAAGCGCCAGCAGGACGCAACGCCTGACAGATTTCATTTCTTCGCCAGCAGGATCACGGCGACCGCAAGAATAACAGCGACCAACCCGATAATCACAAGGAAGATGACCAGCCGCTTATTCGCTGCCGCGGGAGCCATCGCTGCCGCGGCGGCCGCGGCTTTGGGAACTGCGACTTTCGGTACGGCCAGTTTCGGCATGGCAGGCGGCTTGATGGCAGGAATCGGCGCGGCCGCGGCCGGTGCGGCGGGAGGCGCGGCCGCAGGTGGGGCCGTCGCGGCGGCTTCGGTCTGCGGCGGCTCGGGCTGATTCCAACTGCCGCGGCCAATGATGCGTGTGTATTCGCTTGGACCGCGCGGAAGGCTTTCTCCAGCCGAAAGAGCGCCGGCCTCGAAAAGCTCGGGCCGCGCCGGCGGAGGTTCGGGAGCCGGAGGGCTAGGTTGAGCAAGCGGCGGCGCGGAGTTGCCGGTACCAAAGATTCTGGTGTACTCGCCCGGTTCCTGCGCCGCAGCCGGCGACGGCATCGCGTTGAAGGGGGTCTTTGGCGCTGCGGGCGGCGCAAAGTGCGAGGCGCCGGGAGAGCTTGCCGGAGTGGAAAACAGCCGGGTAAATTCGCCGGTTTCTGTTCGGGAAACCCGTTTTATTTCGCCCGAGTCGGAGGGCCGCTGAGGCAGAGCCGTCACCGGCGCGTGCGCGGGACGCTGCACCGCGCCGCCGGAACTCCTCGGGATTTTGATGCCCTCGGAACTGGAGGCGCGATCCATCGGCCGCGGCGCTTCCGGCGATTTCTTGGCTGGGGGCGCACCGCTGCGAAAGAAGCGCGTGAATTCGCCGGTTTCCGAACGATTCGGCGGACTGGGCGCCGCCGGGCTGGGAGCGGGCGGAGCGGGTTGTGCACCCGGCGGGACATGAAACAGCCGGGAAAACTCTCCCGGCGCACTGTCAACAGGTGGCTCGGGCTTGGATGGGACGGGCGGAGCCGTAGTCCTCTCGGCCGCAGCCGCCTGCTCTGCCGGTGGCTTTCCGCTTGCGCGGTCCACCTCCAACTGCAGCCATTCCCTGAGCAGCAGACACTGTTCCGCGTTCTCGGTGACCACATAGCAGAACCCGTCCTCGTCGGCCACTTCCACCACCAGCTTGCGTACGCCTTCTGAGCGCAGCAGAGCCGTCGAAAGCAGCCGCACGATCCCGTTTTGGGCCTCCGCGCCGGTGGTGGGGATACGGTGCACAAATACGGGACGGCCCCCGCCGGCCTCAGTCGCCTGAAAGGTCTGCACTGCGCCGGGAACGATCCGCTCCCCTTCCTTATACTTGCCGCTCAAGAATTCGAGGCGTTCCATATGTGCATTCCTCTAATTTTTGCACCGTTTCCCACCGGATTGCCACTATCATAGAGAGAATCGGGTGAAATCGAGAATCGGGCTAAATCCTAGCTTGTGAAACATCTATCACGAATCGTCTGGGCCGAGGGTATGTACCTGGGGCCCCACCACTTTCAGGCTCAGACCAGATATTTCGAAGATGCAATCCAGTTCGCCGCCAACGCGCTCTGGTTCGCGCCGTTTGGTCTGCTTGGCTTCGAGCTGAACGCCGAAGCGCTGAGCAACGGGACGCTGCTGCTCTCCCATGCGCGGGGTATTTTTGCCGATGGGCTGCCTTTCGACATGCCGGCGGGCGATCCACCGCCCGAACCGCGGCCGGTCGCCGAATCGTTCCCGCCTACCGCGCACAGCCTGCTCGCTTATCTCGCCGTCCCCAAGCAAAAGGAACTGGGCGGTAACTGCACGCTCACGCCGAGCCTGGGCGCAAACGGCACGCGCTTCCTGGCCGAGGAGCGCCCGGTCTTCGACGAAGTAACCGGAGGAGAAGAACAGCCGGTCAATTTCGGGCGGAAAAACATCCGCTTGCTTTTTGAGTGTGAGAATCGGGACGATTACGACGCCCTGCCTTTGGCGCGTATTCTGCGCGATGGCGCGGGCCGGTTCGTCCTGGACGCCAAGTTTATCCCTCCCCTGCTCCGCTTCGGCGCCAGCCCGGCGATTCTCGCCTCGCTGCGCCGCCTGATCGACATGCTGACACAGAAGAACGCCACGTTTACGGGCACGATTGGCGATTACTCCCGCCAGCAGAGCGGCATGTCGGCGCGCCAAGTCTCGACGTTCTGGTTCCTGCATGCTGTCAACAGCGCGCTCGCCTCGCTGCGCCATTTGTATCTCTCGAAACAAGGGCATCCGGAAGAGCTTTATGCGGAAATGCTGCGTCTGGGCGGCGCGCTCTGCACGTTTGGGCTGGACTCATCCGCCGCCAATTTACCGATTTACGATCATCTGGACCTTCAGTCCTGTTTTGAGGCCCTGGACGCCCATATCCGTGAGCATCTCGAACTGGTCGTGCCGAGCAATGCGATCTCCATCAAGCTGGAACCGGGCGAGCATTATTTCTGGCATGGGGAGCTGCGGGACACGCGGCTGCTGGGGCCTTCGCGCTGGTTCTTCTCCATCGCGGCGAATGTCGGAGAGGCCGAATTGATTTCCGGCACTCCCGCTTTGGTGAAGGTCTGTTCCGAGCGTTTTGTTCCGGAGCTGGTCAGGCGGGCATTACCTGGATTGCAATTGACTCATGTGCCGTCTCCGCCGGCAGCTCTGGCGCCGCGCATCGCCAATCAGTATTTTTCGATCAACCGCGCCGGTCCGTGCTGGAACCATCTGCTCGAAACACGCAGTGTAGGCATTTACGTTCCGGGAGAAATCCCTAATCCTGAACTTGAACTTGTGGTGCTGTTGGAGTCCTGACACTTTATGGCTACATCGCCTCCGACCCCGGCCGCCTCTGCGGCAGAGTCGCCATTTAGCAATAACCTGGCGCTGATCTTTCAAGAAATACTTACAGTTGTGGAACGTTTGCGGGCCGGGCGGCAGCAGGTCGCCAACGCCGCTGCCTTTCGCGCCCAGATCCGCAACAGCCTGGGCGCGGCCGAGCAGGAGGCGCTGCGCCGCGGTTATACACAGGAGGACGTCCGCGTGGGCACTTTCGCGGTAGTTGCCTTCCTGGACGAATCGATTCTGAATTCTCACACCGCGGTCTTCGCCGATTGGGCGCGCAAACCGCTCCAGGAAGAAGTTTTTGGCGTCCACGTGGCCGGGGAGATTTTCTTCAACAATCTCGACCGCCTCTTGGGCCGACAGGATTCGGAAGCGCTCGCGGACTTGCTCGAGGTCTACAAAGTTTGCCTATTGCTCGGATTTCGCGGCCGCTACGGCGTGAGCGCATCGGCCGAAATCCGCTCTTACATCGCCAAAATCGACGAGAAAATCCGGCGTGTGCGCAAGCCTTTGACCCTGCCCTGGCAGATGCCTGCCGAAGTGGTTCTGCCTGGCGGCGATGCCTGGATTCCGGCGCTGCGATGGCTCGCGATCGGTTGCGCGATTATCGCGATTTTACTTTTCCTGGCTTTCAAATTTTCACTTTCCTCCTCGGCCGGCGAGTTGCAGTCCATCGCCGCGCACATGGTCTCGTGAGGCGCGATGAAGATCTCCAAAGCAGTTTTGCTTGCGGTCGCAGCCCTCGTCGTATGGTTCGCGATCACCTGGTTCATTCCGGCCAGCTTTCTTCCGTCCCCGATCTCTTACTATCTGCGCGCAGCGCTTTGGATTCTCGGATTAGTAGCCTTCGTGGGGTTTTTATTGCTGCGCGGACAAACATCCGCAGGTGAAGGAGTCGAGGGCGCCGGCATCGACGACACGTTCAGCGAAGCGGCCAAACGGCTGCATGGCGCCGGCATTAAGCAGATCGGCACCCTACCCGCAATTTTCGTGCTGGGAGATCCCGGGACGGCGAAGACCACCATCGTCGCGCACTCCGGCCTCGAGCCCGAACTGCTGGCGGGACAGGTGTATGAGGACAACCTGATCGCGCCCACGCGCGGTTTGAATCTCTGGTACGCCCGCAACACGCTGTTTGTCGATCCGGGCGGCGCCATTCTTACCGACGCCGGAGCGCGCCGAAGCCTTTTTCGTAAATTTCTGCCGATGCGGATGAATGCGGCGGCGAAAACGCCTCCCACTCGCGCGGTTGTCCTCGCCTTCGATTGCGAAGCCTTTCTGCAGCCCGGCGCCGCCGAAGCGCTGGCTGTGAAGGCGCGGGAGTTTCAAAAGGTCCTGGGCGAGCTTTCGCAGGATCTCGGCTCCAGCCTTCCCGTTTATGTCCTCTTCACCAAAGCCGATCGGATCGCGTATTTTCAGGACTTCGTTAAGAATCTGACCAACGAAGAGGCCGGCGACCTGTTTGGCGCGGCCTTGCCGGTTCGTCCGGCGCAGAACCAGGGCGTTTATTCGGAAGAGCAGACGCGGCGGTTGAATGAGGCCTTCCAGCGCCTGTACCGCGTGCTGTGCGACCGCCGCTCCGATTATCTGGCGCGCGAGAACGAGCAGGAACTGCTTCCGAACGTCTATGAATTTCCGCGCGAGTTTCATAAGCTGCGGACGCTGCTGATTCCGTTTCTGGTCGATCTCTGCCGGCCTAGTCAATTCGGCACCGCGCCGTTTCTGAGAGGTTTTTACTTCACCGGCGTGCGCCCGGTCGTCGTGGCCGATATCGCGCCGGTGCAGGCTCCGGTGGTGGAGCAAAAACCGTTCGATGCTGGAGCGACACGCATCTTCTCGACGCAGATGAGCCGTGGCGTTCCAACGCCGCCGGCGCGCGAGGCCGGATCGCGAAAAATTCCGCAATGGGTGTATTTACCCCATTTCTTCACCGCCGTCGTTCTGGCGGACCGGCCGGCGAGTACGGTGGCGCAAAGGAACGTCAAGGTGAACGCGGTGCGCCGCGCCATGCTCGGCGTGGCCGCCGCATTCGCCATCTTCATGGCAATCTGGTGGGCGATTTCGTTTTCGCACAACCGGGCGCTGGTGGCGCAGGCCACCGAAGCCGCGCGCGCGATTCCATCCGCGAACCTGCAGGCCGGGCAACTTGCCTCGGCCGATGCGCTCACTCGTCTTACTCGCGTGAAGGATACGCTCGCGGTTCTCGACCGCTACGCCGCCAATGGCGAACCCATGAGCTACGACGCTTTCCTGTACACCGGAAGCCGGATTCGCGAACCGCTCAGCCGCACCTATTACGCGCTGTTCCGGCGCCTGCTGCTAGGTCCCACACAGCAGGATCTCAACGCGCTCTGCACGAATCCGCAAAATGCCAAGGCGCAGGGCTACCGCTATGTCTACGATGCGCTGAAAACTTATCTCATCACGACGAATCACCACGAAAAGAGCACGCCGGAGTTTCTCATCCCGGTGCTTCTGGAGCACTGGCAGAGCGGGCAGAAGGCGAGCCAGAAGCAGCAGGATCTGGCGCGGGAGAATTTCGAGTTTTACGCCGCCGGTTTGGCGAAAATGAATCCGTATCCACATTTCGCCACGCCCGATTCCACGGCCGTCGAGAACGCGCGCGCCTATCTTAAGAAATTCGCCCAGGAAGAGCGCATCTATCAGGCGATGTTGCTCGCTGCGGGAAAGGGACAAACGCCGATCGTCTTCAATACCGATTTCCCAGGCTCGTCGGCCACCGTGATTAATCACTATCGCGTGGACCCGGCGTTCACCAAAGACGGCTATGCGGCGTTTTTTAAAGAACTAAAAGACCCGGACCGCTATTTCGCCGGAGAAGAATGGGTGCTAGGAAAGCAAGCATTCGCCGCCTACGACAAGCAAAAGCTGACGCAGGATTTGACTCAGCGCTACAAGCAGGAATTTCAAGACACCTGGCGCGATTATTTGAAAGCGACCGCGGTGGTAGGCTATCGAAGCGTTTCCGATGCCGCGGCGAAACTGGCGCGCATCAGCAGCCCGCAATCGCCGCTGCTCGAGGTGCTGTGCGTCGCCTCCGAGAATACGTCGGTCGCGGATAAGGAAGTGGCGGCAGCGTTTCAACCGGTTCAGTTCGTCACCCCGCAGGGTTGTTCCACCAAGCTGGTCGGCGCCTCCAACACAGCTTATATGCAGGATCTGATCGGGCTTTCCAGTTCGCTCGGAGCGGTCGGTTCGCCACCCGACCCGAACAATATCAATGCGGCGAACACCGCCGCAACGCAGGCAGAAAACGCGGTGCGCACGCTGGCGCTCAATTTCGCCAACGACCGGGCGGATGCAAAATCCGGGATTCTGAACAAGACCAGCGAGATTCTCCGCGAGCCGATCGATCGCGTGCCGCCGATGCTGGCGGGCGCTGTGAAGTATGCCGCGGCGGGACCGATCAATGCGGCGGCCGCAGGGACCTGCGCCGCCATTGGGCCCATGCTCAAGGAATATCCGTTTAATCCGCGCGCCACGGCCGATGCAACCTTGCAGCAAGTGAACGCTTTCCTGCAGCCGAAAACAGGAAAGCTCTGGCAGCTTTACAACAGCGGGTTGAATAAGTATCTGGTTCCACGCGGGAACGGCACCTACGTCCCCGCGCCCGGCCAGCAACTCAAAGTTACGCGAGCATTTCTGAATTTCTTCAACCGCTCTGCCGCCATGTCGGAGGCTTTCTACAAAGCCGGCGCCGGGCAGCCCAGCTTCGCCTTCACCATGCAGCCGCTGGCCTCGCCTGACGTGCAGCACGTCACTCTTACGATCGACGGCCAGACGCTCAGCACCAAGCTGGACGGCGGCGCCAAATCGCAAAGCTTCAACTGGCCCGGAAGCATGCCGGGCGTCCTCCTGGCCGTCAGCTTCGGAGGGCCCGACATGCAAATCGCGCAGACCAGCGGCCCTTGGGCTCTCTGGCATTTCCTCGATACCGGCGACCGTTTGCACGCCTCCGGCTCCGGGCTGCAAATCCAATGGGTCTATCGCACTTCGGCAGGCGTAACCACGATTGCGGGGCATCCGGCGGCGGTGAAGTTCGCGCTCGATTCGAAAAATGCTCGGATCTTCGGGCCGCATTATTTTTCCGGACTTACTTGCACCTCGAAGGCTCTCGAATAATGCTTACTAGACGAACCGCATGCAAGATGCTTGCGGGCACACCTGCTCTGCCTGCGCTGCTCAAAGCCGCCTCGGACCGGAACATGTTTCTGGCTTTAAACAGTGTTCTGGTCTCCGGCCGCGTCGGCTGGCCCCAGTTCCCCGAGCTCGCCGCCAAGGTCGGTTTTCCCGGTACCGACGTGATGCTGAAGCCTGCCATGAAAGCGGGCGTGCAGGCGACAAACCGCCTGCTGCGGAAGCTGAACCTGCGGCCGGCGGCGATCAATTTTCCCGTCGAATTTCGCAAAGACGAAGCGGCCTTCAAGGCCGGATTGCAGGACCTGGAAGCTTCCGCGCCGTTCGCCGCGGCGATCGACTGCCCGCGCATGGTGACCTACATTATGTCGTCAAGCGACACGCCCAAAGACGAGCTGCGGCGGGTTTACAAACGCCGCTTCAGCGAGTGCGCGCGTGTTATGGCGCGCTCGGGCGTGCGCCTCGGCTTGGAATTTTTGGGCCCGCTGCAGTTCCGCACACACTACAAATATGAATTTATCTGGCGCATGATGGACATGCTTGCCTTTGCGAAAGAATGCGGTCCGAACGTCGGCCTGCTGGTCGATACCTGGCATTGGCATTGGGCGGGAGCAACAACCGAAGATATTATTCGCACCGGCCGCGATCGAATCGTCCACGTTCATTTCAATGACGCGCCGAATATACCGCCTGCGCAGGCGCGCGACAATGAGCGGCTTATGCCGGGTCAAGGCGTGATCGATCTGACCGGCTTTTTGCATGCGCTCCAAAAAATCGGTTATCGCGACGCGCTCAGCGTGGAAGTCTTCGCGGATTTCCTGAAAATGATGACCCCGGAACAAGCTGCCAGGTTGGGCCTAGTCACTTCCCTCGAAGTATTTTGCAAAGCGGGAGTGCCCCAGGGTTGAACCCGTTCGCGGCGGCCGCGGCCGCCGTCCTCTGCATACATCTCGCCTGGATTCTGTGGACCATTTTCGGCGCCTTCGTCACGCGCGGCCGGCGTTTCCTCACCGGATTCCACCTGGCATCTTTGGCCTGGGGGATTATCGTCGAAGTCGGTCCCTGGCCATGTCCCTTGACGCTCCTGGAGGGATATTTGGAATTTCGCGCGGGCATCCAGCCGATTCAAGGCAGCTTCATCGTCCACTACCTCGACGCCATCGTGTATCCCAACCTGCCGGTAATGCTGTTGGTCTGGATAGGGGTGGCGGTTTGTGCGTTTAATCTCGGGCTATATGTCCGGCGCTTTTGGAAATGGCAGCGCACCCGCCTGCATCTATAGGCTAGACATTAAGCGCGGTCAAGCAGTATGATGCCAGCCACAATCAGCACAATCGCGCAGCCCTTCTGAATGTTTACATGCTCCCCGAGTATCGCTACGCTGAGCAGAACGGCGGCGACCGCCTCCAGCCCCAGCACCAAGAGGTACGCCACGCTCATTTCGGCGCGCTTCATGGCGATTGCCTGGCAGGCCGCGCCCGCGCAGAAAAGCAAAAACAGTCCGACGCTCGGCGCGGCGCGCGTCAGGCCATGCGAATATTTCATGAATAATCCGCCGAATGCGAACAGAATGGACGCGGCAACCAGGAGCGAAATGTACATGCTCTCTATGTTGAATCAAGCTCTTTTGGAGTAAGGTCTGAACATGCCCGGATACACCGTCAGAACCAACCGCGGGCCAAGTAGCTCCTCCGTACTGCCGATCCTGGCCGGCGTCATTGCGATTGGCGCGCTCTACTTTTTTAAAGAATTGCTGATCCCGTTTGCGCTGGCGCTCCTCTTCAGCTTTCTCTTGACGCCGCCGGTCATTTTGCTCGAAAAGCTGCGGTTTGGGCGCGTACCGTCGGTTTTGATCGTGATGGTGATCGCGTTCTCCATAGCAGGAGGGCTGGTGTGGATGGGCACGCAGGAATTTACGCAGATTGTTGCCCAGTTGCCGCACTATCGGAGCAATATCCAAAAAAAGCTGCGCGCCTTTGGGAGCCCTCATCAGTCCGGAGTCATGAAGGCGGCTTCCACGATCGAGCATCTCAAATCCGAAATCGCGACCAACGGCTCCGGCGCGAAGTCTCAGCAAAAGACTGTCCAGCAGCTGAATGCGCAGCGGCGCGCGGCGGGTGAACCTGCCGAGGCTCCGGTCCCGGTACAGATCGTCCATCCCCGGCAGACGGGCGTTTTGGGCTCGCTTGGGATCGTGGGCCCTTCGCTGGCGCGGGTGGCCGCGGAAGCCGCCGCGGTGATCGTGCTGACGCTGTTCATGCTGATCAACCGCAACCAGATCCGAAGCCGGGCATTTCGGCTCTTTGGAGAGGGCCGCTTAGTGATGATGACGACCGCCCTGGACGACGCGGCCAAGCGCGTCAGCCGCTACCTGCTCACGCAGTCAGCCGTGAACGGAAGCTTTGGAATACTGCTCGGGGTCGGTCTGTACTTTATGGGCGTTCCGTATGCCGCGTTCTGGGGGGTGTTTGGCGCTATTATGCGCTTCATTCCGTATATTGGCACCTGGGTTGCCGGCGGCTGCCCGTTTCTGCTGTCTTTGGGGGTATTCGACGGCTGGGAGCGGCCGCTGATCGTTTTGGGAATTTTTGCGGGAATTGAGGTGATCACATCGGGACTGATCGAACCCTGGCTCTACGCTACGCGGACAGGAATCTCTTCGCTGGCGATTCTGCTCTCGGCGGCATTTTGGACACTGCTCTGGGGACCCATCGGGCTGATCCTTTCAACCCCGCTCACGGTATGCCTGGCGGTCCTTGGCCGCCATATTCCGCCGCTCGAATTCCTCTACGTGCTGCTCGGCGACGAGCCGGTGCTGTCGCCCGATTTGAATTACTACCAGCGGCTTCTGGCTATGGACGAAGATGAAGCCGCCGAGGTGGTCGAAGAGGTTTATCAAGGCAAGCCGCTGGTCGAGGTTTACGATTCGGTGGTGATTCCGGCGCTGCAAATGACCCGCCACGATCGTCAGGAGCACCGCATCGACGACGAACGCGCGCGCTTTATCTATCAGAACGCACGGGAACTAGTCGAGGATCTAGGCGCGCGCGCTACGAAAGAAGAAAAAGAAGAAGAAGAGGAGCCGGAGAAACCGGCCGCCGATCGGAATCTCTCGATGCTATGCCTGCCTGCCAGAAGCGAAGGGGACGAGCTGGTAGCCCTGATGCTGGTCCAAACTGCCCGAAGTCATGGCTACAACACCGAACTGCTGCCCACCGAGCTGGGCGAAGAACGCGTGAAGCGTATCCGCGAATCCAGCGCCGGCATCATCGTCGTTTCGGCGCTCCCTCCGTTCGCTCTGATTCACGCGCGGACGCTCTGCCGCCAAGTTCGCAAGCTGCGCCCGGACGCCAAACTGGTTCTCGGTCTCTGGAGATCGACCGTACCTGCCGAAAAGGTCATGCAGCGGTTAGGGCCGGCCTGCTCGGATGCGGTGGCGACCACGCTGGCCGAAGCCGAACTAGAGCTGCGGACGTTTGCGGCTCCCGAGGAGTCTGCGAGCGAACCGATGGCAGTGCCGGCCACCGGGAGTTCCTAATTCAGCTCATGGGTCCAGCGTGGGAACCGGCGCCGGGCTTGGGGCGGCAACACGCCCGAAGCGTGAACGAAGCAGCAGACAGTACCCTCGCACCACCGGCGTGCGCTCGATGAGAAAACTCAGAATGGATGTGAACACGATGCTCAGAAACACGACCCAGTAAGTCAGAGATTGCAGCAAGGCGCCGTCCGCCAAATGCCTTTGCAGCGGGATGGAGGCGAGCACGACCGCCGCCAAACCCTTGGGCGTCATAGTGGCAACAAAGGCGGCATCATGCACCGGCGTGCTCGGATCTAGCCCCAGCCAGGCGGCCGGAATCCGGATCGCAAAAATAATTGCCGTCAGCGCCAGAGCGATGTACGCCATGGGCAAGTCCGTGAATTGCATGGAAACGCCCACGTAAACGAAAAAGAAGGTCTTCAGCAGAAACACCGCTTCACCCAGGAATACGCGTTCCGGCTCGTTTAGCGTGATGGGCTCGTCGGGCAGGAAGGCATTCATCCAATAGCCTTTGTGGAAAGTCTCGATATTGCCGAGCACCGCTCCGAAGGTGACAGCAGCGATATAACCGCTGAAGCCGAGAAGCTCCACCACCCCAAAGAGCATGAAGACGAACGCCGGCGTCGTGAACATGGAGTTTTCCAGCCGGCGCACACGGCGCAGCAAGGCGGACCAGGCGAATGCGCATACCAAGCCTGCCAGCACGGCGATGGCGATGCTGCCGACAATCTGCCCGAGGATCGAACCCACGCGGATTCTTCCGGTGCCGTAGCCATCGATCAGCCCGATCGTCACCACGATACTCAAGACGTCACTGATGGCAGATTCAAGAAACAGTGTTGTCTTCGTACCTTCCGTCATCTTCAGTTTTTTGATAAGCGGAACAATGACGGCCGGAGAGGTGGAACCGACGATCGCGCCCAGGATGAGCACGGCTTGGGTGCTCATTCCGGTCAAGAAATGCGCGGCGAAGGCTATGACGCCTATAGTGAGCGCAAAATTAGCGCCGGTGAGCGCCAGAATCGGGCGAATGGCGCCTTTCAAGACATCGAGGTCCAGGCTGAGACCGGCCTCGAAGAGCAAAAAAACCAGCGTGACGGCATTGAAGACCGGCCCCACGTGTCCGAAATCCGTGGGCTTCACCAAGTGCAGAATGGGACCAAGCAAGATGCCGATAGTGGTCAGCAGCAGGACATCGGGTACACGTGTCCGGCTGAACAGGGCGGTAAACGCGTGAGCCGCGAATATGAGCGCTCCGACCGCAAGGATATTAGCGGCAACATGCATCGGTAGTGTCCATTATTCATTATCGGCGGTTGGCTAATCTCGGAACATGCTGCTCGCTGAAGTGGCCGAGGTCTCGCGCAAGGTGGCCCAGATACCCGGCCGGCTGGAGAAAATCGGCCGGATCGCCGGTTTGCTGCGGCAGCTTGCTCCCGAGGAGATGGAAATTGCCGTTGCCTATCTCGCCGGCGGCGTGCGCCAAACGCGGATCGGGATCGGATACGCAACGCTGCAAAATGCGCTGACGCCTCCCGCCCCTACGGCCAGCCTTCCGCTGCTCGAGGCCGACCGGGTGCTGGAGGCGATCGCGGCGGAGCGCGGTCCGGGCTCGGAGCAACGCAAGCGCGAGCTGCTCGGCGGAATGTTCGCACGCGCCACGCGGGAAGAACAGGATTTCCTGGTGCGCTTACTCACGGGCGAGCTGCGGCAAGGCGCGCTCGCCGGAGTTATGGCTGACTCTCTGGCGAAGGCTTCCGGCATTGCTGGCGACAGAATCCGGCGCGCGGCGATGCTCGCCGGCGGCCTCGTTCCGCTTGCCCGACCGCTGCTCGAACAAGGCGAGAGCGGCATCGCGCAATTCGAGGTTCAACTGTTCCGGCCCGTCCAGCCCATGCTCGCCCAGACCGCCAAAGACGTGCGAGAGGCGCTCGCAGAACTGAGCGAAGCGGCGCTCGAATATAAGTTCGACGGCGCGCGTGTCCAGGCCCATAAAGCGGGCGACCGGGTGGCGATTTACTCCCGGCGCTTAAACGACGTAACCTCTGCCATCCCGGAGATCGCCGAAGCCGTGCGTGCCCTGCCCGCAAACGAGTTGATCCTCGACGGCGAAGTCATCGCCCTCGATGAAAGCGGCCGGCCGCGCTCCTTTCAGACCACCATGCGCAGATTCGGACGCAAGCTTGACGTCGCGGCGATGCGTCGCGAACTGCCGGTGCAGCCGTTCTGGTTCGATGTTGTCTATCTGGACGGCGGCCCGTTGATCGACGAGCCCCAGGAGCGGCGTTTCGCCGAACTGGAGCGGCTCGCGCCCGAAACCGCGATCGTTCCCCATCTTTGGACTGCCGATACTGCGCGTGCCGAAGAGTTTTTGCATGCGGCGCTTGCCAGCGGAAACGAAGGCTTGATGGCGAAAGCGAAAAGCAGCGCCTATATGGCGGGCCGGCGCGGACAAAGCTGGCTCAAGATTAAGCAAGCGCGCACGCTCGATTTGGTTGTCCTTGCTGCCGAATGGGGGCATGGCCGCCGCCACGGCTGGCTGAGCAATCTGCACCTGGGCGCGCGCGATACGGTGCGCGGAGGTTTCGCCATGCTGGGCAAAACCTTTAAAGGGCTCACCGACGAGATGCTGGAGTGGCAAACCCGCAAGCTGCTGGAACTGGAGGCCGCGCGCGACCAATACACCGTATACGTGAACCCAAAGCTCGTCGTCGAGATCGCCTTCAACGAGATTCAAGTCAGCCCGAGATACTCGAGCGGCCTTGCCTTGCGATTCGCCCGCGTGAAGCGCTACCGTCCGGACAAATCGGCCAGCGAAGCAGATACGTTCGAAACCGTGCAAAAGCTGGCGCAGTGATCGCGCTTGCGGCACAATAGTAGAGGCGTATGACCTTGGAGCAATCGATCCTCAACGCCGTGCGCGCATTGCCGCCGGAGAAGCAGGCAGAAGTGCTCAAGGTCGCTGAATCGCTGAAACGTGATGCCGTGCCCAACCGGCCAAGGAAATCGGGCCGGGGGCTTTGGGCGGACCTGGGCATCACACTCTCGGCCGAGGATATCGACGAAGCTCGCAAAAAAATGTGGGGTAATTTTCCCCGCAACGATATTTAATGCCGGGCGTCGTCATCGATACGCATGCTGCCGTTTGGTATCTGCTCAACGATCCACGGCTATCCTGGAAAGCAGGTTCGGCTCTGGATGAGACCACCCAAAGCGGCCATCCCATACTGATCCCATCCATCGTTCTGGTTGAGCTTATTTATCTGGCTGAAAAAAGTCGGATTCCAGCGTCCACTCACACGAGGCTGCGGGCTGCTATCGAGGATCCGGACGGACCGTACCAACTCGCCCCACTTGATCAAGAGGTTGCCGATGCTGTTCCTGCAATTGACCGGCGAGTGGTGCCAGATCTCCCAGACCGTGTCATTGCCGCGACCGCTTTGGCTCTGAAACTGCCTTTGGTGAGCCGGGATCGCAAGATTTGTTCATCGCAGATTGAAACGATCTGGTAAATCCGAAACGCAGGTTGAAAACGATCCTCTGCCCATTTACTGCACGTGAAACTTGTACGGCAGAAGCTCCAATACCCCGCCCTTCAGCATTGCCGGTCCGGGCAAATCAGGAATTCGCTTGCGAATACTGCGCTCGGCGAGCGCATCGGCGACCGGCTCGGACGAGGAACCGCCGGTGAGTACGTCGAGCAGGCTGCGGCGCGGCGGATAGAGGATGAGATCGGTAGCGCCATTGACGGGCAGATGTGCCCGCTGCCGGACCATTGCGATCGCCGTATCCAATCCGCCGAGGCGGTTTACCAGGCCGTTTTGCTTCGCCTGCGCGCCCATCCAGACCCGGCCCTGCGCGATGGGCTGGATTTGCGCCGGTGTTTCGTTGCGCGCTTTGGCCACCTTGCCCACAAACGTGTTGTATACATCCACAAGCCCTTGGTGCAGCTTCTGCTTGGCGGCATCGGAGAGCGGCGTGTAGAGCGAATCGATATTGGCGTGTTGCCCGCGCATCACCGAATCTTCGGTGATTCCCAGCTTGTCGAACAATCCATGGATATTCGGCATGACAAAAAGCACTCCGATAGATCCCGTGATCGTGTCGGGATAGGCGACGATCGGGTCTCCGGTGGAAGCGATGTAATAGCCGCCCGAAGCCGCCAGATCCGACATGGAAACGACCATGGGCTTGGCCGCGCTCAGCAGCTTCAGCTCGCGCAGAATTTCATCGGAAGCAATGGCATCGCCTCCGGGAGAATCGATGCGTAGAATAACTCCCTTAATACTGCTATCGTTGCGGATCTCGCGGATGGTTTTGATGAATGGCCCCGAGGCAATGACGGCCTGAGAACTGAGCCCGCCCCGCCCGTCACCGCGAACGATGTCGCCTTCCCCAACCAGCAGCGCGATCCTGTCGCCGCTTTGGGAGAACGCCCGATAGTACTTCCCGATCGTCACCCGGTTCAGTTTCTCCGTGTGAGTCACTTTCTCCAGATCGGAATAGAGCTGATCGCTGTACCCGATCTGATCGATCAAGCCATCCGTC
Organism: Bryobacteraceae bacterium; assembly: GCA_036379475.1. GTDB lineage: Bacteria > Acidobacteriota > Terriglobia > Bryobacterales > Bryobacteraceae > Bog-105. The sequence continues at coordinate 55,523 of DASVGP010000031.1, forward strand.
TTCGCCTGGCCCGCCATGAACGGTCCTTGATCGACAAGCGCCTGAACACCGTCGACGGATTTGTGGCGGCCTTGCGCGACGGTGGTCGAGAAATCTCCATAGATCTGACCTATCACCTGGCCCAGAACCTCTTGCGTCTGCGGAGACATATTGGTGCGCGTGAAGATATCGCCGGCATCCTTATACTGGCCGATGTGATCGACATAGACCGAAACGCCTAGCTTGTCCAGTGTATTTTTGAAATACAATTCCGAGGCGCGGAAGCCCTTCACGTTCAGCAGGTCGTCGGGCGAGAGGTAAATTCTGTCGGCGGCCGAGGCCAAATAGTATGCCTTCGATCCCGGCGTTTGCAACAGTGCGTAGACGGGCTTGCCCGATTTTTTGAAAGCCACCAGGTCCTGGCGCAGTTCCTCCAGTTTGCCCCAGCCGGCGGAAAGGTTGTCAGGTTCCAGAACTACGGCCTTGATACGGTGGTCTTCGGCGGCATTGCGCAGCGAGGCCCAGATGTCGCGGATGGTCGGCGTGTTGGCGGATCTGAAAAAGGGAAGCGGAATCTCCATCGGGGCCGTTTCCGGCAGGCTGCCGGTTAGCGAGAGCACGAGGGCGGAATTGGCGGCCACCGTCGGCTGCTTGGTCTCAAAGAAACGCATCACGGCAAAAATCAGGACGGCAACGATGACCACCACAATGACGATGCCAACGAGCACTCCGATCAGGAATTTACCCATAAGATGACCCGCTCTCCATGCAGGATATTCATTTGCAGGGTACCAACTTGCCCGTTCTCTACAATGAGAGCCAAGTGCCTTTTCCGCCCATCGACGAACAACTCAGCCTGATTAAGAAAGGGCTCGCCGAGCTGATCCGCGAAGAAGATCTGCGCGAACGGCTGACCGCCGCGGCAAAAGAAAATCGCCCGCTGCGCGTGAAAGCCGGATTCGACCCCACCGCGCCGGACCTGCATCTGGGTCACACCGTGCTGCTGCGCAAGATGAAGCATTTTCAGGATCTCGGGCACACCGTCATTTTTCTGATCGGCGACATGACCGGCCTGATCGGCGATCCCACCGGGCGCAATACGCTGCGCCCGCCCATGACACGGGAAGAGGTCGCGCGAAACGCAGAAACCTACAAGGCCCAGGTCTTCAAGATTCTCGATCCCGCAAAAACCGAGATCAAGTTCAACAGCGAGTGGCTGGCGCCGCTCACCTGGCAAGATGTCGTGCATCTTTGCTCGAAATACACCGTCGCACGCTTGCTCGAGCGCGACGATTTCAGCAAACGCTTCAAAGACGGCGTGCCGATCCATTTCCACGAGTTCCTGTATCCGCTGGCGCAGGCGTTCGATTCCGCCATGCTCGAATGCGATGTCGAATTGGGCGGTACCGACCAGAAATTCAATCTGCTCGTCGGCCGCGAAATTCAAAAGGACTACGGGCAGCAGCCGCAGATCGTCGCCACAGTCCCGATTCTCGAAGGACTCGACGGCATCGAGAAGATGTCCAAGTCAAAGGGCAACTATATCGGCATTTCCGAGCCGGCCAAGGTCATTTTTGCCAAGATCATGCGCATCAGCGACGATCTCATGTACAGCTATTACGAATTGCTCACCGACATGCGGGTGCACGAGATCGCCGAATTGCGCGAGAACATCGCGCGCGGGATTCAGGACCCGATGGAAGCGAAAATGGCGCTGGCCCGCCGCGTCGTGGCCGATTTTCATTCCGAAGCCGACGCCGATGCCGCCTTCGATGCGTTCAACCGCGAAGTGCGTCAGGGATTGGAGCCGATGGATACCGAAACCGTCGATCTGCCGCAGCAGGCAGCTTCGGAGAAAGGCATTCGGGTAGACAAGCTGCTCGCCTTCCTTGGACTCGTTCCAAGCGTCACCGAAGCAGTGCGCAAGATCAAAGCCGGAGCGGTCGAAATCAACGGCAGCACCCAGCGCGATCTGCTACTGACCGGGGCGAAAGGGCTGCTGGTGGTGCGAGCCGGCAAAAAATGGAAGCGGGTGCGAGTAACTTGATGCACTCATGCATCTCAAAACTAGCCTAGGCGCGCAGGCAGTTCATTGAGCGGCGGCGTTTTTTTCGTGAGCCGCCGTGTATAGCACCGCCCGGTCGACTATGCAGTAGAGAAGCTGGTCGGGGTCTTTTTTCGCTTCCTTTTTGATCCAATTACCTGCCCGGACACCGGCTGCTTTGGTATCAGGCAAGGCGATACCGCGATTATGGGCGGACAATTCGGCCAGCGCCTTCACAATCTGGAAAAAACCGGCTTCGTTCCTGCCCCCCAATACCCATGCCTGGCGCACGGTACTGGTGGCCGCCTGTTCCATGGTCCAAGAATGGGCGGGAGCTGCGTTTGTTCCCGATTGCGATTGCGCAGCGGGAGACTGCTGCGAGGCCGCAAACACGCATTGAGCAAAGACGAGGACTCCGGCCATGAGCGACGATGCCAGAACAGTTCGTTTTTTCATTTGGATTCTTCCTTTTCTTAACGGTGCCTTCCACGGCTATTGCGGTGGTGATCGTTACCCTTCGTGGTCTCGCCAACAATGGCGCCTATGCCGGCGCCTGCCGCTGCGCCGATCAGCGTGCCCTTAAGGCCGCCGCCGAATAGAGCGCCCAGCACGGCGCCGCCCGCGCCTCCGATGAGCGCTGCTTTGCCGGGGCCGATACCGCCCTTATTGTGTTGGTCGCGGCGCTTATCATTGCTCGCGTAACGGCCGAAGTTTCCCTTTCGAACACTGTCCTGCATGCCGCCGTAATAGTTTTGGTGCTGGCTGCTGGAATAGTTCTGATGCTGGTTGCTTCCGCGGTGTTGGGCTACCGCATGCGCGGCGGAACCAATCAGCAACCCGGCGCTTACCAAGATGCCGATGAGATACATCTTTAGCTTGTACATGCAGAGCCTCTTTTGCAGTTTAGCGGATTAGCTGTTAGCTGTTAGATATTAGCTGTTAGCTGTTAGCCTTTCACTGCCGGGGTGGGTTGGGGCGGCAGAAAAGATTTGGTCGAGAGAAGAAAGATCGAAATTGGGGGGCAGCATTTTGGCGATGGCGTCGCCAAGCTTCATTTCTTCGCGTTGTTTGC
>DASVGP010000032.1:0-101007 GCA_036379475.1 Bryobacteraceae bacterium
CTAGGAAAGCAGCGCGACGAAATCACGGCTTATGGGAGCGGCGGGTTTACTTCTTACACGGAAAAGCAGCTTGTACAGCAGATGTCCGGCTGGGCCGCGGAAGGCTTCGAATCGGTCAAGATGAAGATCGGCCGCGATCCAGCTCAGGACGTGCGCCGAATCACAGCTGTACAGAAGTCGCTGAAGGGCAGCGCGGAGTTATTCGTGGACGCCAATGGAGCATACAGCCGCAAGGAAGCTCTGTATAAGAGCAGGCAGTTCGCGGATCTCGGCGTGCGCTGGTTCGAGGAGCCTGTCACCTCCGACGACCGGGCAGGATTGCGGATGATGGTTGAACACACTCCCCCGATTATGCGCATTGCAGCTGGAGAGTATATCTACGTCTTAGAGGATGCCTATCTTCTGCTAAAAGCGCAGGCCATTGACGTGTTGCAGGCCGATATCACGCGTTGCGGAGGAATTACAAACTTCTTGAAGATTGGCCATACTTGTGAGATTAGTCACATCCCATATTCCGCCCATACCTGCCCCTCGGTGCATGCCAGCGTGTGTTGCGCCGTGACTCCGGCGATCAATGTTGAATACTTTCACGATCATGCTCGCATCGAGCAGATGATTTTTGACGGTGCAGTTACAGCGCAACGCGGCAAAGTGAAGCCGGATCTTTCCCGGGCGGGCTTAGGCCTAAAAGTAAAGCGTCTGGACACTGAGAAATTTCAGGTATTTGAGGCGGCGATCAGCTGAATGCTGTCATAAGTACGTGACGGTGGCATCGTAGCCGGATGCGTGGGCGCAATCTGGGGAGGCGGCATGGGAAGCGGCATTCGCGGCCTTCGCCGGCCCGTGGCAGCGACCAGACCACCGACTCCGATGGAACGCGCTAGCTGAGTTTCCGCAACTTTGCGTGCCCGTATGCCTGAAATCGCCGCGGTTCATGTGGCATCCCATAATCGGGATGCGGGCACGCGGTGGAAATCAATTCCGCCTAGACTTATGAGAGCTTCCTCTGTCCGCAAACCAGAAGGAGATCACCGCTCGTGAGTGAAACAGAACAAAAAGTAAGATTTGGAATTGGATCGGCGGCCGCCGGGGCCGCCATTTTCGCGCCGCTCGCCTATAAATGGAGAGCAGTTCTCACTGCAGTGGCTGCCGATGCCATCCTCACCGGCATCTTCGGCCGCTCTCGAATCAGCCGTGCCCTCGGCGTCTGATTGTTACTCAGTATCGATTGACCGGCGCCGCGCGGCGGCCTGCCGACAGGCCATCGAGCGGCGCAGTTTTATGTGTGAGTGCCGGCCGATCGGCCTGCCGGCCTGCTGGAGCATTATAAAAAAGCCGCCGGGCCTGCGGACCGGCGGCGCCTGGATAAGGCAATTTGAAGGAGAGATTCAGTAGAAGGATCTATCTATTGTTTGGAGTCAGTCGCCCATAGCGCCGACTTCTTCGCGAGTTTCCTCCGCGGCGGGTTTGGCCGGAGCCGGGCTGATAAGGCCATCCAGTGGGACAAAATTCTCCGGTATCTTCTGTCCGAGGACATGCTCCTTGTACAGCCGCATCATGCGGTCGTTTTCCGCCTTTTTCTTCAGAGCTTCGTCGCGCGCGCGCTTCTTTTCCTCACGCGCATTCCGCGCGATGCCCTTATCGTCGAGATCGTGCTGCCGCTCGGCATTCACGTGCTCGGCCACCAACGTCAGGCTGTGCTCTTTGCTCGACATCGGCACGCTCTTGTTGCCGGCGAAAATTTCGTGCCGGCCGTGCTCTTCGTACCACTTGGTGAGCGTCGCGGTCATATGCATTTTCTCGATGATGTTGCGCCAGCCCACGCCGGTATTGTAAGCGCAGAAGGATATTTCGCCTTCCTGTGTGGCGTAGGGGATGATGCACTGCTCGGTGCGCCGGAAATCGTAGTTGAACAGATCCTGGAACCACATACCAGCCAGGAAGAGAAAATTCCAGCGGTCGCCGCGGCGCTGATCGATATCGGCGCGCGTGCGCTCGCCCGTCACGCTCCCATAACCGCCGGTGTTCGCCTTTTTCGACATACCGAAGCACTTATCGAATTTCGCGATCAGATCGGCCAGCTTGAAGTGCGTCGGCGCCTGGAACGGATCGTAGTTCCGGAGCAGCGCCAGCGAGACGCCCGCAATCGAGAGAATCCGTCCGCGCGCCGCATCGTTAATCCGCGCAATGTCCTTCGCCAGGCGGTCAGCGTTCAAAAACGCAGTGACCGGAACGGCTTCCTTGGTCTCCTTATCGCACATGATTGCCATACCGACGCCACAGTTCGGATGGCAGCCGCAGCTCAATTGCCCCCAATCGGCCGCCGGCCCGTGGACAAGGTCCGCGAAATCGGAGAAGGTGCTCATGAAGCTGATCGGGAACCAATCGCGCACCGGTTCGCCGATGCCGGTCTGGTCCTTTACGTCGTGGGCCAGATGCGACAGCGTATAGCGCTGCGCCAGTCTGCGCTCGTCCGTGATCGCCTCGTCGCGACCGGTAAAAGAGACAGGCTGGAACGACAGAAACGGGATTTTCTTCGGGTTGTCCAGGGCGAACTTGACGATGTGCCCGACCTGCTCGTTGTTGATGCCGTTGAGAATCGTGGTTACCGGCACGATGTCGACCCCGTTGTTCCACAGGTTTTCGATCGCCCGCAGCTTCACGTCGAACAGGTTGCCGACCGCGCGATGCGAATTGGCCGCGTTGCCGATGCCGTCGAACTGCAGATATGCGTAGCGCAGACCGGCTTCGGCTGCTTCCTTGCAGAAATCCGGCCGTTTGGCGAATTCGATCCCGTTGGTCGCCGCTTGCACGCTGTTGTAACCGACCTTGCGGGCATAACGGACAGCATCGATAAAGTAAGGCGAAATCGTGGGCTCGCCGCCCGAAAACTGCACCGACATCTGGCGCCGCGGCTTAATAGAAATCGCGTTATCCAACAGTTGCTTGATGTCTTCCCAGCTCAGCTCGTGCACGAACCCGACCTGGTTGGCGTCCATGAAGCACGGGTCGCACATCATGTTGCAGCGGTTGGTCAGATCGATGGTCAAAACCGAGCCGCGGCCATGAAGAATCGTGCTGGTACCGTGCTTGTGCAGGTCTTTGTCGTTATGGGCGCGGATATCGCGGCCTGGGAACACCTCTTCCAGGTGCCTCGAAAAAGCCGGATCGACGGACATCAGATCTTCGAAGTGCCCGTGCTTGGGGCAATCCTTTACCATCATGATCTTTCCGTCGCGCTCGATGATGCGGGCCTTGATCTCGCCGACCGGCCCTTCCATCAGAATCTTATAATCGATCTTGCCGTCCACGATCTGCTTACGGATCTCCGGGATGCATTTGGGGCACAGCGAGTCCGTCTCACGCGGCCAGCCGAGCGGCGGTTTCGATTTTTCATAGCTCTTCAGCAGCGGTTTGTCGGACCACTTGGGGGTGAAGGAAGGGTTCTGTTTAATCTGGTTCAGCCGGTCAAAGACTTGCCACGCGGCGTTGGCGCCGACCGCGACTGCTTTCTCGAAATATTTCACTGGTTTGCGCATGGTTGTGTGCCTTTTTAAAGTTGTTTTTTGCTGCGTGCAATCCGATCCACCCTCACTATAGGGCAGGGATATCCTGATGAAAAGCAAAAGAGACCCAACTGCACCGATTAGCGGTTGTATGGAAGATTAACAAAGGTGAATTGAATGGCTGCCCCGGAGGATCTTCTTACGCATCAGCCACTTAACGGGGAAAAACCCGCCGCGCGGAGGCCGGTCCGCCGCTTCTCGCGGGCTTTGTACCTGCTGCTGGCTGCCTATATTGCGATCAGCCTGGGATATTACGCGGCGGGTGCGGCCGCGGCGGTCCAGAAATGGTTTTATCCGAGCGACTACGCGCGCGTACCCGTTGACGTAAACGAAGAGGCGGGAAGCGTAATTGATGTCGTCCGGGAAGAAGCTGCAAAAGCCGGTATTCGCGCGGGCGATCGTCTCAAATCCTTGAACGGGGTTCCGTTCAGTGGCGATTATCAGCTCGAGAGCTATGTGCGGCACAGCCGCCCAGGCGATACGCTCAGCGCCACCATAAGCCAGTCGAACGGCATTGCGAGAACAGTCTCTATTCGCTTGGCTCCTGGCGAGCCCACCGCTTGGAATGCTGCCACAGTCGGGCTGATGGCCGCGGTGCTCCTATTGCCGCTCTTGAGCCTTGGTATCGGCTATTGGGTTGTCGCCGCACGTCCGCACAATCTGAATGCCTGGCTGGTCTTGGTTGTCCTCAGCTACTCGGAAGTATTCTTCGGCAATCTGGACTGGAAATGGTGGCCCGGTGCGCCGTTTGTAATCTTTGGCTTTTGGTTGGTCACCATCAACACTCTCGCTTACCCGGCGTTGCTGCTGCTAGGAGTCTATTTCCCGGAACGGTGGCGCCTGGATGTTCGGTGGTCCTGGCTGAAGTGGCTCATCCTTGGTCCGCTGCTTGCCAGCTTCCCCATGGGGGTGCTGTACTTCTATGCGCGCAGTTTTGGGGCGAACTGGGGACCTGCAATTGCTTATCCGGACGCCCTCTTCAGGGCCTTGATTGCCATCTCGATCATTTTTTTCTGGATTGCCATTTTCGACAAATTGCGCACGGCATCTACCGCCGATGCTCGGCGCAGACTGCGCGTGCTATTGATCGGCAGTGCGGTTTCGCTTGGGCCGATGGAAGTGTTGTTTGCCATCTTGCCATTCTTTGGCATTAACCCGCACTTCAATATCGGTTACGAACTAGTTGTCCCCTTCTTCGCCATTTTCCCGCTGACTCTCGCCTATGTGCTGGTCGTCCAGCGCGCCATGGACTTGCGGATTTTACTGCGTATGGGCACCAAGTATACGCTGGCGCGCGGACTCGTGTGGCTATTGCGGGCGGCCCTCGTCGCGTTCCTGATTTACCTGTTCAGTGTGCCCACTCATCATCTTGTAGATACCGAAGCTCGCATCGCCGCCATCATCGCGCTGATCCTCATGATGCGCTTCCGCGCCTTCAGGCATCTCTCCGCCTGGGTAGATCGCCAGTTCTTCCGCGAAGCCTACAATACCGAACTTGTTTTAACGGAGCTTTCCGATCAGGTACGGCTTTTTACCGATAGAGATGCATTGATCGAAACCGTGACGCGCCGCATCTCGGATGTGCTGCACGTGCCGGAAATTGCGGTCTGGCTGCGCGGCAGCGACACGCTTCACCTGTTGGGAACGCCCGCCGCAATGGCGCTCTCGGATGGCTCAGCCACGGTGCAAACCGTCGAGCGGACGAATCACCCGATCACTCTCTACCGCGAAGACCCGGATGAATGGTTCTTGGAAGCGCCTATCGAAGAGCGCCGCGCGCTCGACCGCGTGAATGCGGAGGTTTTGCTCGGCCTGCCCGGGCGGGACCGGCTGCTGGGCATCATCGCGCTGGGGCCGAAGAAATCGGAAGAGCCGTATGCGTCGTCGGATTTGCGCCTGTTACGCACGGTTGCCACGCAGACCGGGCTGGCGCTCGAAGTCAGCGAACTGGCGCATTCGCTCGCACGCGAAGCAGCGCAGCGCGAACGCATCAACCGCGAAATCGAGATCGCGCGCGAGGTGCAGGAACGGCTGTTTCCGCAGCGCATTCCGCAAGTCAAGGGACTCGATCTTGCCGGCTATTGCCGCCCGGCGCAAAGCGTTGGCGGCGATTATTACGATTTCATCGAGCTCGAGAACGGCCGCCTCGGTCTTGCGATTGGAGATATTTCCGGCAAAGGGATTTCGGCGGCTCTGCTGATGGCCAGTCTGCGCGCCTCCTTGCGCGGCATGACGCTTTACGGATCGGACGACCTTGCTGCGCTGATGCAGAAAGTAAACCGGTTGGTTTACGAAGCTTCCGCCAACAACCGCTACGCAACGTTTTTCTTTGCGGTGTACGACGGCTCTTTGCGGGAGCTGCATTACGTCAATGCCGGACACAATCCGCCGGTGCTGCTGCGCGGTGAAGAAGTAAGGCGCCTCGAAACTGGAGGCCCGGTCATTGGCTTGCTCCCGAGGGTTCACTACGTGCAAGGTTCTCTCACGCTTGCCCCAGGCGATGTACTGCTTGCCTACACCGACGGCATCAGCGAAGCCATGACGATCGCCGATGAAGAATGGGGCGAAGAGCGCATGATCGCGGCTCTCGAAGGCGCGCGCGAAAAGAATGCCGCCGGGATGGTTACCGAAATCTTCCGCGCTGCCGACGCCTTCACCGGCGCCGCGCCCCAGCACGACGACATGACGTTGCTGGTGATGAAAGTCAATTAGCTGAGCCTCAAGTGCGAAAGACTCGCCTGCCTTCGACGCGATAATTGCCAGCGAGGACCCAGGCGATCGCTTCCGAGTAAATTTTGTGCTCCTCGGCGAGAATCCGCGCCGAGAGCGTTTCGACGGTGTCGCCGTCGAGCACCGGTACCGCGGATTGCTGCAGGATCGGCCCGCTGTCGAGGTTTTCATCAACAAAGTGAACGGTGCAGCCGGTGAATTTGACGCCGTGGACGAGCGCCTGATACTGCGCGTCGAGGCCGGGGAAAGCCGGCAAGAGCGAGGGATGAATATTGAGAATGCGGCCGGCGAATGCGCGGACGAAGTTCCCGCTCAGCAGACGCATATAGCCGGCCAGACAGATCAGATCGACCCGGTGCGTGCAGAGCAGTTCGACGACTTGGGCGTCGAAGGCAGTCCGGTCCTGGCCGGCCGAATCGATGGAGCCGTAGGGCAGGCCAAGCTCGCGCGCCCGGGCAAGGCCGGGTGCGTTTGGCTTATTTGAAAAAACAAAGCCAATTTCGCAATCGAGTTTTCCTTTCTGCACATTGCGGGCGATGGCTTCGAAGTTCGAGCCGCGGCCTGAAAGCAGAATTCCGAGCCGGGGCTTCACAGATACATCACCCTCGGCCGGCGCGGCTTTGCGGGAACGACCCGGCCGATTTCGTAGAAAGATTCACGCAGTTTCCTGAGAATTTGCCGAACAAACCCAATTTTGCGTGCGGGCACAATGAGCACCATCCCGACGCCGAGATTAAAGGTCCGGCGAAAATCGTTTTCTTCGAGATCGCCCAAGCGGCGCAGCAGTTCGAAAATCGGCTGCGGCGGCCAGGAGTGCAGATCGATTTCGACGGCGCAGTTTTTGGGCAGCACGCGCGGCACATTGTCGGTGAGGCCGCCGCCGGTGATGTGCGCGGCCGCGTTGAGCAATTTGGCCGCATGGAGAGCCTGGATTGGTTTGAGATAGGAGCGGTGGATTTTGAGCAGTTCGTCGGCAAGGGTTCCGGCGAGTTCGGGTACCTGCGCCTCCAGACTATGCTTGCCGGTTTCGAACAGTAGCTTGCGAGCGAGCGAATAGCCGTTGGTGTGGAGACCCTGGGAAGGCAGACCGAGTAGCAGGTCGCCGGGCTGGATGGCGGCGCCGGTAATCATTTGCTTCCGCTCGACCGCGCCGACGATGAAGCCGGCGAGGTCGTATTCGCCGGGCAGGTAGAGGCCGGGCATTTCGGCGGTCTCGCCGCCGATCAGCGCGCAGCCGTTCTTTTTGCAGCCGCGGGCGATTCCCGAAACCACGTTTGCGCAGACGTTGGCGTCGAGCTTGCCCGTGGAAAAGTAATCGAGAAAGAAGAGAGGCCTTGCGCCTTGGACCGCGATGTCGTTGACGCAATGGTTCACCAGGTCTTCGCCGATAGTGTCGTGGCGGCCGCTGGCGAAGGCGATTTTCAGCTTGGTACCGACGCCGTCGGCCGAACTAACCAGCACAGGATCGCGCCAGCCCTTCAGCGAAAAGCCTGCGCCGAAGCTTCCAATGGAGGTCAGGACTTGCGCGTTGAAGGTTTTGGAAGCGTAGCGTTTGATGCGCGCGACGGCGCGATCTGCTTCATCGATATTGACGCCCGCGTCCCTGTAACTCGTATGTTTTGGCACTCCGAAGGAATCAGTGTAGCGGATGAAGGCAGACGAAGGAATGCGATCGTCTGCCTTACCCTTTACTCTTGTGGAAAGGTGAAATCGGGGTTGTAGCCGCCGCCTGGGTCCTGATAGAGAGCGTCAGATTTGAGCGGTTTCGACCCGATGGATGGTTTTTCGATTCTCGAATTGTTCTTTTTGCGGTCTACCAAGCCCTTCAAGAGCGGCTTGGCCGTAGATCGCTTTTGCTTTTCGTCTTTCATGCCGCACAAATAACATGTAGCGGACCGGAGTGAGCGTGCAGGCGCCGCGGGCGAAGCGCGGGGGCTCGGGAAAATTTTTGTAACGGGTGTGATTGACTCGAAGAAAGCACTTATGGACGACCAATCTTTTCACGAACCGAGACTGGCGCTGAACCGGATTTATACGCGCGCCGGCGATGCCGGTGAAACGCGGCTGGTGGGCGGCCAGCGCGTGCGCAAAGACGACGCGAGGATCGAATGCTACGGCACGGTGGATGAGCTGAACGCGTTCGTAGGTGCGGCGCGGGTGAGTACACGCCATTTTGCCGTTCGAACCCAATTGCTCGCTCCGTTTGAGGCGAAACTAAAGCGAATCCAGAATGAACTGTTCAATTTGGGTTCGATTTTGGCGACCTTGCCCGAGGATGTCCATCCGAAACAGCCGCGGGTGACGCAGGCGGAAATTGACTCGCTGGAGCAGGAGATGGATCGCGCGAATGCGGAACTGGAGCCGCTGCGGTCGTTCGTGCTGCCGGGAGGGAGCCGGCTGGAGGCGGAACTGCACGTCTGCCGGACCGTTTGCCGCCGGGCCGAACGGCTATTGGTGAAACTGGCCGAGGAGCAGGAAATTCCAGGCGAGGCGCTGGCCTATTTGAACCGGCTGAGCGATGCATTTTTCGTCTGGAGTCGCTGGGTGAACCGCGTTCTGGGCGCACCGGAAAGCCTTTGGGAGCCGAATGTATCCGCAAGCGGGCGGCAGAGTGCCTGAGTTGGAGAAGACGGCCGGCGCCAAAGATCAGTGGTCGGCGCTCATTGCCAGCTTTCTCGGCTGGACGCTGGACGCATTCGATTATTTTTTGGTCGTCTTCTGCCTCACTGCGATCGGCAAGGAGTTTCATCGCAGCGATGCGGAAGTGGCGGTGGCGCTGTGGCTGACGCTGGCGTTTCGGCCCGTGGGCGCGTTTCTGTTCGGCTTGATCGCCGATCGTTACGGGCGGCGGCTGCCGCTGATGCTGGACCTTGTTTTCTACTCGGTCATTGAAGTGGCGACCGGCTTTGCGCCGAATTTCGCGACCTTTCTTGTGCTGCGAGCCTTGTTCGGGATCGGGATGGGCGGCGAATGGGGTGTGGGCGCGTCGCTGGCGATGGAAAAAGTTCCGCCGCGGTGGCGTGGCGTGCTCTCCGGATTCCTGCAGCAAGGCTATGCGCTGGGAGGGTTACTCGGGGCGCTGGCTTATTTCTTTTTGTTCCCGCATTGGGGCTGGCGGCCGCTGTTCATCATAGGCGGGCTGCCGGCGCTGCTGGCGATCTTTGTGCGCATGCGGGTGTCGGAATCCGCGGTTTGGGAGCGGTCGCGGCATAAGAACTGGAGTGCGCTCGGCGCCGGCATTGCACGGCATTGGAAGCTGTTTCTGTATCTCGTCGTGCTCATGGCGGGGATGAACCTGTGCTCGCACGGCACGCAGGATATGTATCCGACTTTCTTGCAGCGGTTCTGGCATTTCGGGCCGAAGGAGCGCTCGCTGATTGCGGCGATCTCGATGATCGGTGCGCTGGTGGGAGGCGTCGTCGTTGGCCTGCTGTCGGATCGGATTGGCCGCCGGCGCGCGATTATCCTCGCGCTCATAGGCGGAATCGTTTTGACGCCGCTTTGGGCGTATGCGCCAAGCGTGGGTTTGCTGATTACCGGCGCGTTTCTGATTCAGTTCTGCGTGCAAGGTGCATGGGGCGTGATTCCGGCGCATTTGAGCGAGCTTTCGCCCAATGCAATTCGCGGCTTTCTGCCTGGTTTTGCGTACCAATGCGGCGTGCTGCTGGCCGGCCCGGTGGATGTGGTAGAAGCGACTTTCGCGCAGCATATGAGCTACGCGACCGCGATGGCGATGACCGCGGGCGTGGTGTTCGCGGTGACGGTGGTGCTGACGGCGGTAGGGCGGGAGAAGAAGGCAGTGGTGTTTTGAAGCGCTGCCTGGCTTTTGAGCTACCCGCGAATCCCTAAGCTTTCTTCTGAACCTTTGCCCAACTGTCCCGCAACCCGACGGTCCGATTGAAAACCGGCCGCTCAGCCGCCGTTCCGCTATCCGCGCAAAAATAGCCGAGACGTTCGAACTGAAATCGATCGCCAGGCTGAACCTTCGCCAGTGACGGCTCGGCTTTGCCGTACACGACTTCGAGCGATTGCGGATTCAGGTGCGTAGTAAAGTCCTTGCCTTCCGGAGACTCGTTCGGATTTTTGATGCTGAAGAGCTTGTCATAAAGGCGAACCTCGATCGGAGTCGACTCCGCTGCCGAGACCCAGTGGATGGTGGACTTCACTTTCCGGGTTGGCTGACCGCTGCGCGTCTCGGCGTCATAGGTGCAATGGATCTCTGTGACCTCTCCCGTAGCAGGATCTTTCACAAGATCGTGGCACTTAATGATGTAGCCATAGCGCAGCCGGACTTCGTTTCCGGGATACAGGCGGTAGTAACCTTTCGGTGGCGTCTCGCGGAAATCCTCCTGCTCGATCCAGAGTTCGCGGCCGAAGGGCAGCGGCCGCGTGCCTTGGCTTGGATCCTCGGGGTTGTTGATCGCTTCCAGAAACTCAACTTGGCCTTCGGGATAGTTCGTCAAGATAAGCTTGACAGGGCGCAGGACGGCCATCACGCGGAGAGCCCTTTTGTTCAGATCCTCGCGAATGTAATATTCGAGCTTTTCGAACTCAGTAATGCCGTTCGTCTTCGACACGCCGAGGCTGCGCGCAAAATTGCGCAAACCTTGCGGCGAATAACCGCGGCGGCGCATACCGCTAATCGTCGGCATGCGCGGATCATCCCAGCCCTCAACCATGCCTTCTTCCACTAACTGGAGGAGCTTGCGCTTGCTTAGTATCGTGTAAGTCAAATTCAGCCGGTCAAATTCGATCTGCCGCGGATGAAAGACGCCAAGCTGTTCCAGGAACCAGTTATATAGCGGGCGATGATCTTCAAACTCCAGGGTGCAAATCGAGTGGGTAACGCCTTCGATGGAATCGGATTGGCCGTGCGCCCAGTCGTACATCGGATAGATGCACCAATCATTGCCCGTACGATGATGTTCGGCGTGCAAGATCCGGTACATGACCGGATCTCTCATGTTGAGATTCGGCGATGCCATGTCGATTTTGGCCCGGAGTGTGTGTGAGCCATCAGGAAACTCACCGCTCTTCATGCGTTTCAAGAGGGCGAGATTCTCTTCGACGCTTCGTTCGCGATAAGGACTGTTCGTCCCTGGCTCGCTGAGCGTACCGCGAGTCTGCCGCACCTGCTCGCTATTCAAATCGCAGACATAGGCTTTGCCCTTCTTAATAAGTTCGATAGCCCAGTCGTATAGCTGGCCGAAGTAGTCCGATGCATAGAAGATGCGATCGCCGAAATCGCCACCGAGCCATTTCACATCTTCGAGGATGGATTCTACGTATTCACTCTCTTCCTTCGCGGGATTCGTGTCATCGAAGCGGAGATTGCACTCGCCACCGAACTCTTCGGCAAGGCCGAAATTGAGCATGATGCTTTTGGCATGGCCGACGTGCAGATAGCCATTGGGTTCCGGTGGAAAACGCGTCCGCACACGTCCGTCATACTTGCCAGCCGTCTTGTCGGCGAGAATCAAATCGCGAATGAAGTTAGAGGGGGGCGAATCGACATCGATCATCAAATCATTCCAAGGGCCGAATCAACGCGGTTGACAACAGTGTGCCGCCCCAGCACTTCCAGCGTTTCGAAGAGCGGCGGCGCATTTTTCCGGCCGCACACCGCCACGCGAATGGGCTGGAACATCTGTCCTGCTTTCAGCTTAAGTTCCTCGGCAGCGGCGCGAAGAGCCGATTCGAGCGTTCCGTGGTCGAAGGCAGACACAGACTCGAAGACTTCCTTAGCTTTACGGAGAGCTTGCGCAGCGGTGGCTGCATCTCCTTTTTTGGGGATCAATTCTGCCGGATCGTACGGCGGAAGCTCTTCGCGGAAGAAGAAATCGGCCACGGTGCCGATATCGCGCAATAGCCGGATGCGCTCACGTATCAGCGGGGCGACGGCGCGCACCTTTTCCGGCGTGGAATTCGGAAACGCTTGTTGGGCGTAAGGGACCAAGCGCTGCACAAATTCGTCGATGCTGAGGGAGCGGATATGTTCGGCATTCAGCCACAAGGCTTTCGGATCGAAGGGCTCTTCCTCGCTGAAGTTGATGATTGCGTTCGCGCGATTGATGCCGTCGAGCGAGAACAGTTCGACAAGCTCTTCGAGCGACATCTTCTCGCGATCGTTTTTTGGCGACCAGCCGAGTAGCGAGAGGAAGTTTACGAACGCATGCGGCAGAAATCCAGCATCGCGATACGTGACCACGCTCACCACCGGGCCATGAATGCGCTTGGATAGCTTCGTGCCGTCGGGCGCCATCAACAGCGGCAGGTGAGCGGTCCTCGGCACGTCGACGCCGAGCGCTTCGAAGATCAGCACGTGTTTAAACGTGTTGGCGAGATGTTCCTGACCACGAAGGATGTCCGTGATCCGGAGATCCGCGTCATCGGCGCACGATGCCATGTGATAGGTAGGGATGCCCGTCGAGCGAAGCAGCGCGAAATCCTCGAGGTCGCTCGTTGCTTTCCTCACGGTTCCGTATACGAGATCCGAAACAACGATCTCGGGCCGCGACTCCCGCGGCACGCGGAAGCGCAGGACGAACGATTCGCCCGACTTTGTCCGGCGGTCGCTCTCCTCACGCGAGAGCTCGCGCATGCCGGGATTACAGAGCCAGCTTCCGGTGGGATTTTCCTGCACCGCAGAGGCGGGAGTAAAATCCCGGTACGCAAGCCCCTTTTCGAAGATTGCCCAAGCGGCCTCGCGATGGAGGTTCAGCCGGTCGGATTGGCGATAGAACTCATCCCAGCCGAGCTCCAGCCACTCGAGACCTTCATAGATCGAATCGAGAGAGCTCTGGGTGTTCCGTTCGACGTCTGTATCGTCGATGCGCAGAATGACTGTGCCGCCCTGGTGGCGGGCATAAAGCCAGTTGAAAATGAATGTTCGAGCACCGCCTATATGAAGGTAGCCTGTAGGCGACGGCGCGAAGCGCACGCGTGTCATACCTGAAGTTCAGAGAATAAGCTCAATGTTACCAGCCGCCAGGAGGTAGGCTCCTATCGGACGGGAGGACCTGTGCCAAGGAGAGGTTTATACGATCAACCCATCCTCGCAGCCGCGAACTTTCCAAGCTTTTTGAGAACCCGGATCAATTCGGCGCGTTCTTTTTCGGACAACACCGCAACGGCCTCTTCCACGTCCCGCGCGTGCCGGGCGAACGCGCACTCGATGACTTGTCTGCCGTCATTCGTAAGCTCGACCAGGCGCGCGCGCCGATCTTCCGGGTGCGGTCGTCGGCGGACCAGCTTTCTCGATTCCAGCCGGTCTACGGCCGTCGTGATCGAGCCGCTCGTGAGCAATATTTTCCTGCCGATCACATTGATGGGCTGAGGCCCCTTGTGTAGCAGCAGGTCCAGCACCGCGAAATCCGACAGGCCGAATCCGAGGGAAAAAACGCTCTTGCGGGCGTTTTGCTCCACCGCCTGGGCTGCTTTCCACAGAATCAGCCAGAGATGAATCCCGCTGCCGGGCGCCGAATCCGAATCCTTTTTTAGCCCCATAACATCTATCTTGATGTCAAGATAATGTCCGGCGCAACCGGCCGAAGCGAAAAAGGAGCGAAACTAGTGAAAACAACCTACAAGATTGATCCGGCGCACTCGACCGCGCAATTCGTGGTCCGCCATATGATGATTACGAACGTCCATGGCGGTTTTAGCGGCGTTCAAGGGACGATTGAATACGATCCGGAAAATCCGGGCGAGTCCCGGCTCGACGTAGTCATCGATGCGAGCACGATCAGCACCTCCGACGCGCATAGAGATGCTCATCTGAAGAGCGCGGATTTTCTGGACGTGGAGCATTACCCGTCGATCACATACAAGAGCAGGAAGATAGCCCCCGCGGGCTCGGGCGAATGGTCCATTACCGGGGACCTGACCATTCACGGGGTGACCAAAGAAGTCGTTCTGAAAGTGGAAGGTCCGACAGCCGAAACGAAGGATCCTTGGGGGAACCTGCGAATCGGCGCATCGGCCACCACGAAGATCAAACGCAGCGATTGGGGGCTAACCTATAACGCGGCCCTGGAGACCGGCGGCGTTCTTGTAGGCGATGAGCTGAAGATCGAAATCGAGGTTTCAGCGATCCGGGCCGAAGCGGCAGCGGCTGCCTGATGCAGTCGCGAGAAGGAGGTTTCCTTACATGTCACTACGTCCTGTCAAAGACATCATTCAGACGCGGGCCACCATCGAAGGGGCCGGCGTCAAACTACAGCGTGCGTTTGGGTTCGGGAAAACGAAGGAGTTCGACCCATTTTTACTGCTGGACGATTTCCGTAACGACAATCCGAGCGACTACCTGGCCGGATTCCCCTGGCATCCGCACCGCGGCATCGAAACCATCACCTATGTCCTCGCCGGCTCGGTCGAGCACGGCGACAGTCTCGGGAACAAAGGCAAGATGACCGCGGGCGACGTGCAATGGATGACGGCCGGCAGCGGCATCTTGCACCAGGAGATGCCGAAGGGCGACACGCAGGGCCGGATGCACGGTTTTCAGTTGTGGGCGAATCTGCCCGCATCGCTCAAGATGACCGATCCGCGGTACCAGGACATCCCGGCAGCCGCTATCCCGGAAGTCACCGATGACGACGGCACCCAAGTGCGCGTGATCTGCGGCGAGTTTTGGGGCAAGAAGGGCCCAGTGGAAGGCGTAGCCGCTGATCCGAATTATCTGGATATTTATGTTCCGCCGAACAAGCGGAAGCGGCTCAAAATCGAGACCACTAGAAACGCGTTTGCCTACGTCTTCGCAGGCTCCGGAACCTTCCGCGATGCCTCGGACCCGCAGGCCGTGCTGACCGAGAGCGCGCTTCCCGGAGCAGCCGAGCCGGTATATGACGCCACCAATCACTCCCTGATCCTTTTCGATCGCGGGGACGAGATCGCTGTCCAGGCAGGCCCGGAGGGCATCCGGTTTCTGCTCGTGTCCGGAAAGCCGATTCAGGAGCCGGTAGCCTGGTACGGTCCCATTGTGATGAATACGCAAGGCGAGCTTCGGCAAGCCATGGCGGATTTGAATGACGGGACATTTATCAAGAAGCGCTGAGATGGGGCGGCGGCTCAACGAGGCCGCCGCATTCGTCTCAACCGCTCTGCCGCTCTGACCTCGCGCTCGTTCATTCCAAAGTGGTGCGCAATTTCGTGCCAGAGCGTTTCCTCTACTATGTCCGTCTGGCCAGTGCGTTCTCCGCATCGGTTTCCATGCGCAGGCCCGGAAGCTCTCGCGGCTTTGCCGCCGCGATCAGTGCCGTTACGATGGTGCTCGAGATAATCAGCATTTCCATTGAGGACGCCAAACCCGATCCGCGGGCCACGGCAGGCACGGCATACGATGCCACGGATTGCCCGAACGCCGCCACCGCATAGCCGACTCCCATGCCGAAGCTGCGATTCATCGACCCGAACCGGCGCGACAGAAAATCTGGCACAAGCGCGAAGATGCTATTCGCAACGATGCCCATCGCAAACGCTCCTCCGAAGATCGCTAGCGTGCTGCTGCCGGTTGAAGTAAACAATACAGCGCCGGGGATGGTCACCACGAGGTATCCGACGATGGTTGGTCGATGCCCCAGGCGCGACGCGATCCAACCACAAAGCGGCTTCCCAATGAGCGATGCCACGGAATAAGTCGCGGCAAACGGGAGCACTTCTTCGGGAGAAAAATGATGCACCTCCTGCAGGAACGCGGGGAAGAATGAATAGATCGCGGCATTTTGAAATTGCAGAAAAGCCATGAATAGCCAGCCCTGCGCCGCCGCATAAGTCAGGTGGAAATGCGATTTCTTCGGCTTTGGCTGCCCGCGCGTGAGCAGCCATACCGGCGATTCCGGCACGCCAAACCGGATAAAGAAAGCGAGCAGCGCGGGCGCCAAGCCGATAAAAAACATGACGCGCCAGCCAAAGGCGGGTAGAACGATGGCATTCGCGGCGGCCGCGGCAAGATATCCGATCTCGTAGCCCGACATCATCAGGGCCGAAGCCACGCTGCGTGCGCGGGCAGGCACGCTTTCCATTAGCAGCGCCGCCGAGGCGGTCCACTCGCCGCCGAATCCCAATCCGAACAGCGTCTGTATGACCAGCAACGCCCCGTAGCTCCATGCCAGGCCTGACATGCCGGTGCAAGCCGCAAACCAGATCACTCCGGCCATGAACGTGATCTTGCGACCCCAGCGGTCTGCCGCCCAACCCCATAGCGAATTGCCAACCACGCGGCCCCAGCTTTGAAAGGTGAGGACCAACCCCATCGCCACAAGAGTGACGTGAAACTCGTGCGAGAGCCGGACCAGCAGGAAAATCAGCACCATCTGGTCGAACGCATCGAGGAACCAGCCCATGAGTGCGGCGAGCACAACGCGCCAATGCGGCGCGAGCAAACGGAAGGCGGATTCCTGGGCCATGGGCATAGACCAATCTATTAGGTGTTCAGTGAACCGTAATGCGGGCTAATCGCTAAGCAGCGCGCGCACGTGCGCCTCGGCCGCTCTGGCCAGCCCCTCCAGGCTATAGCCGCCTTCGAGAACCGAGATCAGCCGTCCGCAGCACACGTCAGCCGCCAGATCCGTCATGAGATTCGTCAAGTAAGCGAAATCTTCGTCCTTCAAAAGAAATTGGCCGAGCGGATCGCCTCGCCGCGAATCGAAGCCAGCGGAAAGAAGAATCAAATCCGGCCGGAACACTTTTGCTCTCGGCAGTAGCACATTTTCAAATGCGCCTGCGATTTCTGCGCGTCCTGAACCGGCCGGAAACGGGCAATTGATCGTGGTGCCGGTACCCGCAGCTTCGCCTTTTTCCGCTGCAGCGCCGGTGCCCGGATACCAGGGCGATTGATGCGTGCTGAAAAACAAGATCGATGGATTGCGATAAAAAATGTCCTGCGTTCCGTTGCCGTGATGCACGTCCCAATCGGCGATGAGAACGCGTTCGACGCTATACGTTAGCTGGGCATAGCGCGCCGCGAGCGCGACGTTATTGAAGAGGCAAAATCCCATGCCACGCGCGGCGCTCGCGTGATGTCCGGGCGGCCGCACCAGGCAGAACGCGTTGTCGATCTTGTTTTGAAAAACAGCATCGACCGCCGAGAAACAGGAGCCGGCCGCCAAGCGTGCTGCATCGAGCGAACCGGGGCCCACGGGTGTATCTCCGGTACTGAGCTGCCCGAATCCCTGAGCGATTTCCCGCTCCACCAGCGCCAGATACTCGCGCGTATGGACGAGAGCGAGTTCCTCTTCGTTCGCCGCGCGGCATTCGAGCCGGATCAGGTCGCCCAACAAGCTCACGGTTTCCAGCCGGTTCAAAACAGCATCGTAGCGGGCGGGCTGCTCGGGATGGCCCGGCGCGGGATCGTGTTCTTGAACGCGTGCATCCGCGGCCAGGCCCGTGCGCGGCACGGCGGCTTAAACTCCCGCGGCTTTGATGGTAGTTACGATCTGTTCTCGCGCAGGCGGCTCGACAATGCGCGTTTGTTTACCGCGGAAGAAATCGAAGTAGGAGACCTGATGCACGCAGGAGACGGTGCAGAAAGGCGCGCAGGTCTTTTGCGTGACGTACTCGCGGCGAATATCTTCCATGGTGTATTCTTCGAGCGGCTTGGCGGGAAAGCCGCGCTGCTGCGAACAGTAATGAACCAGGCCGTCCTCGCAGATATACAGATAGCGCGAACCGGCCCGACAGCGCCAGTTGCTCGGCTTCCCGTCGGCGATGTTTTTCTGGAAATGGTTAAAGCGCGAAAAGTGCTTCTTCTCGAATTTCTTCATTTCGAGAAACACGTGGCGCTCGCGCGCGGCCAGCGGGCGAAGCTGCCCGTCGCCGTCGTGGATGATGCCCACCGTCGAAGTGAAGCCCAGTTCCATGGCGCGCTTGCCCACCACCAGCGCGTCTTCCGGATTGCGAATCCCGCCGCCGAGCACGGAATTGATGTTCACGTGAAAAGTCGCATGCTCGGCCAGCACTTGTAGCTTTTTATCCAGGACCTTGAGGCTCTTTTTCGAAACCTCGTCCGGCATGACATTATCGATGCTGATCTGCAGATAATCGAGTCCAGCCGCATTCAGCTTGCGCACCCGGTCCGGCGTGAGTAGATAGCCATTCGTGATGAGCCCCGCAAGCGCACCGGTTTCGCGGATGCCGCGGATGATCTCGTCCAGCTCGGGATGCAGCAGCGGCTCGCCGCCGCTGATCGTAATCACCCCGGTCTTCAACTTGCCCAGCAGTTCGAGCCTGCGCTGCATCGTCGCAAGCGGCACGGGTTTGGAATAATCGTCGTACTCGTTGCAGTAAGCGCAGGCCAGATTACACCGCCGGATGGGGACGATGTGCGCCATGATGGGGTGGTTCTTATGGAGCGCCCCCCAGGAAAGAAGCTGGATTTCCCGCCGCCGGCGATCGAGAAAATTGCGGCGTCGCTCCCGTACAACGTTCAGGTCTGGCATCGGCGAGACACTTCAATTTAAGCACAGAGTACCTGCTTTGCCTTACTATTCCGAGGCAAAACGCAGGAATAACTAGTTGAAAGTGCACGGGTTCAGGTTGAATGGAAAGCCTGGAACCGAAGCAGAACCGCGACCGTCAGGGAGCGGATCGGGCGGGGATCTATGCCAGATGGAAGCTAGTCTAGGATATTGGAACTTTCCACCCCGCTTCAGTACGTGAAAGGCATTGGCCCAGTCCGCGCAGAAATGCTGGCCGCCAAAGAGCTTCATGTTGTCGCGGACTTACTGTATTACGCGCCGTTTCGCTACGAGGACCGGCGCAACGTGAAGCCGATTGCGAACCTTGCGCCAGGGGAAAAAGCCGTTGTGCTGGCTGCGGTCCACTTTGCCAGGCGCTCCGGGCCGCGTTGGAGTGCCGCGCAAGTATTCGAGGCAGTATTTCAGGACGGCAGCGGTGCCCATTTGCTCGCGCGCTGGTTCCACGGCGAGCACTATGCCGAAACGCTCACCTCCGGCACTCGTGCCGCACTCTTCGGCAAGGTCGAGATCGACACTGCGACCGGCCGCAGGCTCATGGTGCAGCCCGAAGTGGAACTGTTTCCCGAAGGCGGCGGCGCCGATGAAATGTTGCACACCGGCCGCATTGTCGCGGTTTACGAGGCAGCGGGGAAAATCTCAACCCGCGTGTTCCGGACGCTCTTGCACCGTATTTTGGAGCAGGCTCCTATGCCCGCCGATGCGCTGCCGGAATCGGTCCGCGCGCGCACGGGAGTAATCGAGATCGGCGACGCGATCCGCGAACTGCACGAACCTCCGGCAAGCGCCGAACTCCCGCTGCTCAACGAATTTCGCACCCCGGCACATCGGCGGCTTATTTTCGAGGAGTTTTTCTGGCTCGAATGCGGCCTGGCGCTGAAGCGGACGAAAGCGCGATCCGCCACGGGTATCGCGTTTACCATCGGCACCGGCGCGCGCGAAGCGATCAAAAAAATGCTGCCGTTCAAGCCGACGAATGCGCAGCGGCGCGTCATGCAGGAGATCGCCGCGGACATGAAACAGCCGCATCCCATGAATCGGCTGCTGCAAGGCGACGTGGGCAGCGGCAAAACCATCGTGGCCGCGCAGGCCGCGGTGATCGCCATCGAAAACGGCTATCAAACCGCCGTGCTCGCACCCACCGAAATCCTCGCCGCGCAGCACTACGCCTACTTCCGCCGCTTGCTCGAACCGCTCGGCTACATCGTCACGCTGCTTACCGGCTCTTCGAGCGGCCGCGAAAAACAGCACATCAAAAACAGCATCGCCGACGGCATGGCTCACATGGCCGTCGGAACGCACGCTCTCCTTCAGCAGGATGTCGAATTTTCCAAGCTCGGCCTTGCCATTGTCGATGAACAGCATCGCTTCGGCGTGCGCCAGCGGCTCGAGCTCTTCAAGAAAGGCCCGCAGCCGGACGTGCTGGTCATGACCGCAACGCCGATTCCACGCACCCTCGCCATGACGATCTATGGCGACCTCGATGTCTCGGTCATCGACGAGCTGCCGCCCGGCCGCAAGAGCATCGTCACCAAGCACGTTCCGGAATCGCGCGTCGAAGGCGTCTACAGCTTCCTCGGACAGCAGATCGAACAAGGGCGCCAGGCTTATGTCGTCTATCCCGTTGTCGAAGAGAGCGAAACTGCGGCATTGAAAGCGGCCGAAAACATGCACGAACATCTTTCGCGCGTAGTGTTCCCGCAATTCCCCATCGGCCTGCTGCACGGCCGGCTGAGCGCGGAGGAAAAGGAGCGGGCCATGCGTGCCTTTCGCAATGCCGAGACGAAAATTCTGGTCACCACGACGGTCATCGAAGTAGGCGTGGACGTGCCCAACGCGACGGTCATGGTGATCGAGCAGGCCGAGCGTTTCGGCCTGGCGCAGATGCACCAATTGCGCGGCCGTGTGGGCCGCGGCGCGCACCAAAGCTACTGTGTGCTGGTGACCGGCAAATTGAGCGACATCGCGAGAGAGCGCATGCGCACGATGGTCGAATCGAACGACGGTTTTTACATCGCCGAGATGGATCTGAAGCTGCGCGGGCCGGGCGAAGTATTCGGCACACGCCAGAGCGGCATTCCCGGGCTGCGCCTAGCCGACCTGGTGCGCGACGCCGATATCTTGGAACAGGCGCGCGACGAAGCACGGCGATTCATCGAAGGAGTGCACACCAGCGAAATCCGCGATGCGGTGCGCTATATCCAGGAGCATTGGCAGCGCAAATACGGATTGGTGGAAGTAGGCTGAGGTGCGCGTGATCGCAGGCGAGTTTCGCAGCCGGATGCTCAAGAGCGTACCCGGGCTCGCGGTCCGCCCCACGCCCGACCGCTTGCGCGAGGCGCTCTTCAACGTCCTTGCGCCGCGTATTGAAGGCACGGTGTTTCTGGACGCCTATGCCGGCTCGGGCGCGGTTGCCATCGAAGCCCTGAGCCGTGGCGCCGCCCGCGCCATCCTCCTCGAACGCAATCCGCTCGCGATCACTGTGATTCGCGAAAACCTGAAAGCTCTCGGCCTGGCAGCAAGAGCGACCGTGGTGCGTGGCAGCGCAGCCGCGGCGGTGTCTGAGTTTCCGGCGGATCTTGCCTTCCTCGATCCGCCCTACGGCCTTCCGGATGAATACGTGCGAATACTCACAGCGCTTGCCGGATCGTCTTGCCGGTTAGCCGTCGCCCAGCATGCATCGCGCCTTGCGCTAGAAGACCGTTACGAATCTCTGCACAAGACGCGGGTGCTTCGCCAGGGAGATAACTCCCTGAGCTTTTTTGAAAAAGAAACTGAGCCGGAAGCGTAAGCGACCCACAAGCTGAAAGCTCTGGGCTACTTCCCCGGGGCCTCGCTGACGCTCGGTGCTCAGTTTCACTACCGCTGAGTAAGTGGCATTGGGCCTTTGGCCTGCCATGTGCGGGCGTGGCGCACGACAGGCCAAAGGCCTATTCCACGAAGCATTACCACCCCGAATGGCCGCCGTAACCTCCCGGCTCGTAGCAGTGCTGGCAATTCGACCACCAATCATCGTTGTTGTTGTTATAACTCCACTGAGAGTCGCTAATGCAATTGCTCTGGTAGTTATTTTGCTGGCGATTCGAATTGTAGTTAGTCGCAACGGTTCGGCGAATTGTTGGTGCATTGATAGAAAGACGATGACTTGTTCAGGTTATCGGAAAGGTGTTTCATGAATTGCGCGCGTCGCCAAGCGCCGTGAGGTCAGGCCTTCTGGCCTGCCGACGCCCTTCCGGGCGGCGTTCTTAACCGCCCCGGACGGGCGCTTACGCTTCCGGCTCAGATTCGGCTCGCGCGACAATGGACGTTGGCCCATCCATCCAAGACACGCGTAGCGCTGCTTTACGGCGGGCGCTCCGGCGAGCATGAGATCTCGATTCGCTCCGCCGAATCGGTGAAGCAGGCGCTCGACCGCTCGCGCTACGAAATCCTCGAATATTTCATCGAGCGTGACGGCAAATGGCGTCCGAAACCGCTGCTGCCGGAGCCGGGCGCGAATCCGGGAATTGACGTGGTCTTCCCCATGCTCCACGGCACCTTCGGCGAAGACGGCACGGTCCAGGGCTTGCTCGAAATGGCGGCGCTGCCGTACATCGGAGCGGGCGTGCTGGCCTCGGCGCTGGCCATGGACAAGGCGGTGACCAAGAAAATTTGTAAGGCGGCGGGTCTGCCGGTGGTGGAATCGGTCGTGCTTCGGCGCGGCTGTTTCGATGCCGCACAGTTCGCTCCGCCGTTCCCGTTTCCCATCTTTGTCAAGCCCGCCAATCTCGGGTCCTCGGTCGGCATCGCTAAAGTGAAGAACCAGGCCGAACTCGAAGCGGCGCTTACCGCCGCCGCGCGCTACGATGCCAAAATCATCATCGAGCGGGGCATCGTGGGCCGCGAATTCGAATGCGGCGTGCTGGGCGGAAGCCCTCCGCAAGCTTCCATGCCCTGCGAAATCATTCCCTCCCAGGAGTTCTACACGTACGAAGACAAATACCTGCTGGACCAAGCGCGAACCGAACTGCCGCCCAAATTGGCCCAGGCGCAGATCGATGAAATGCGCGCTCTGGCGGCCGCGGCTTTCGAGGCGGTCTGCTGTGAAGGCATGGCGAGGGTCGATTTCCTCATGGACGGAGCTAGCGGCGAGTTCTTTGTGAATGAGGTCAACACGATTCCCGGCTTCACTTCCATCAGCATGTTTCCGAAGATGTGGGAATATTCCGGCCTGCCCTATCGGCGCTTGCTAGACCGCCTCATCGAGCTGGCGTTCGAACGCCAGCAGTCGCGCCGCCATACGCAGTATTCAAAATAGGACTTGAACCAGCTTTCGTGAGCAGTCATCCCAAAATCCTGACCTTCGTTTGTCTCTGGGCGGCGATCCCTTTAGCCGCCGCGCCGCCCGTGCTTGCGCCGCCCTCTCCGCCCAAACCGCATGTCAAACCCGCGCCTTCGGCCGATCCCGCCGCGGGCCTGGCGCCGCTGCTCGAAAAATTTGTTCAGGTAATGACCGCGGTGAAGAGCAACGCGGCAGAGCCGTCTTCGATAGACAAAATGATCTACCAGGGCGCGATTCCCTCGATGCTGCGCCAGCTCGATCCGCACACGCAGTTCTTCAACCCGAGCCAATTTGCTCAGCTCCAACAGATGGAAGCTTCCGAGCAGAAAGGTTTCGGCAGCATCGTTTCGGTGCTGCCTGGCCAGGTGATCTTTCTGCAAACGCTGCCCGGAACGCCGTCGAACGAAGCAGGCATCCAGCCCGGCGACAATCTGGTGGGGATCGGCAACATCGCCATCGGGCGGCTCGAACCGCGGCAGATCGTGCAACTGCTCACCGCTGCGCGGCAGCAGAAGATCACGGTCTATATTCGCCGCCCGGGAGCAAAACACATCTTGCGCTTCACGCTGACTCCGGCGCTGGTCGATCAGCCCAGCGTGGACCGCGCCTTTCTCCTGCACCCCGGATATGGATACATCCGCGTCAAGAGCTGGGAAATGGGCACGGCCGGCAAGCTGCAAGAGGCCATCGAAAAACTCGGCGGCAAATCGCTTAAGGGGTTGGTTCTCGATCTGAGAAACAATCCGGGCGGCATTGTGAAGCAGGCGCTCCAGGCGGCCGCTTTGTTTTTGAAACCCGGCCAGAGAATCCTCACCGCGAAGGGCCGTGCCGGCGTAACCGGAACCGCTAACGTTCCGAAAACAGCCACCCCGTACACGTTCAAACTCGCGGTTTTGATCGACGGCAAGACCGCCAGCGCTTCAGAGATCCTTTCCGGCGCGCTGCAGGACCACGACCGCGCCGTCATTGTGGGCGAGCCGAGTTACGGCAAGGGCCTGGTGCAAAGCGTGATGCCGCTTGCCGATGGCGCCGGGCTGGCCATCACTACTGCGTTCTATTACACTCCGAGCGGGCGCACCATTGAAAAGCCGCTGCCGGATTCCGCTCTCGCGAAAACTTTTGCGACTCCCAAGAAGCCGCCGGTTTATCGCACCGATGACGGACGCATCGTGAAAGGCGGCGGAGGCATTAAGCCGGACATCGCGGTCTCGCGCGGCCCGCACACGCGCCTGGAAATGGTGCTCGAAGGCAGCGGAGACTTGACCTCCTTTGCGACCCGGTATCTGGCTTCGCATTCGCCGCTGCCCGCATCATTCCGCGTCACCTCAAACCTTTTGGACAATTTGAAGGTCTATCTCTCGGAGCGCAATATCCAGCCCACAGTCGCCGAATGGGGCGATGAAGAACCATGGATCACCGCTCACCTTGAGGAAGCTATCGTCACGCAGGCGCGCGGCGTAGCCGAAGGCGACAAAATCGCAGCGCGCAGCGATCCGCAGATTCAAGCCGCCCTGAAAGCGATCGAAAAACAGGCGAATTAGCGAACCGCTTCGGCCAGAAACTCCGCCGTGATCGCCCCATGCGAAGCATCGGCCACAACTTTGCCCCGGCGGATCACGATCACCTGCGGGGATTCGTGCTCCACTCCGCACCGCTCCGCGATGTGGCGCGAGATTTCACGCCGCTTGCGCACGGGGACCAGGTATACCGGCACTTGCGGCTGCCGGTCCAGAAACTGCGAGACTTTGGCATGCGCCAGCCAACTGACCGGGCATGAGGCGCTGTGCTTAAACACGACCGCCAGATCCTTCTCGAGCAGCGCATCGAAATCGTGTACGGCGCTCAGCTCGGGAATCTGCACCACAGTCGATTGCCAAAACACAATGACTAGAGTGTACTACGGGGAAAACGGTTTAGTAATCGAGCCACTCGCGGCGGCCGTCCTCCTCGTCCGTCATTAGCCATTCGCTGATGCGGTCGGCCAGATCTTCGCCAAACCCAGCCTCCAGCAAATGCGCGGCGGAGGTCACCACTTCCAGCTGTCGCGGGATCAAGGATGGGTGAGCCGCCTTGTCCGCCGGTTCGAAGACGACATACCAGGAGAGCCGGTCCCGCTCGGGGCGTCCGTCGGAGACTTCGGCCAGGCGGCAGATCCATCGCCGTTCGTGCACGACAAACGTCGCATCGCTCAGTGGAAACGCCGAGCGTAAATCGTATTCAGACATCTATTCTTCTCCTTTGATCTCCTCTGGTTTCTCGTGCAGGTATAGTTCTTTGACGGTCACGATGATGGTCGCGGCCAGCGGCGTTGCCACCGCGATTCCTAGAATTCCGGTGAGCGAAAACATGAACACTTGAGACATGATCGTCACTGCCGGTGGAAGCCGGATCGCGCGCCGCTGCACCATGGGCGTCAGAACATACGCTTCCAGGACATGCACGCCCAGATACAGGATAATGACCTCGACCACTTTCCCAGGTCCTTGAATCAACGCTATGAGCACTGCCGGGATCTCAGAAAGGATCGCTCCCAGGTACGGAACGAAGATCATCACCCCCGTAAATAGGCCGAGCGTGAACGCCAGCTTTATGTGCAGGATCCACAAGCCAATCATCGTGGCAACGCCCAGAAACACCATGGGCACGAGCTGGCCGAGCAACCACCAATGCAGCACGTATCCGATTTCGTCCAGCAGCCGGCCGATCTGCTCGCGCCTGTTTTCGGGGAATAAGTGCAGAGCGCCATTGCGATAAAGCTTCGGCTCCAGCGCCAGGAAAAAGCCGACCACCACAATCACGACAAACCCCGAGATTAGAGTCACGAATTTGCCTGCCCAATGCGCCGCGTGCGTTCCGATATCGAGCTGGTTGAAGATTCTCTGCGCAGCGGCGATCAGTTGCCGGCCCCAGGGGTGACTGCTCAGGTTCGTTTGCGCCAGCGCGATCGCTTTCGGGATCGTTTTTGCGATCTGCGCGATTTCGGAAATGGTTCGCGGCGCAATCAGCCAGATCACGACACCGCAGACAATCAGAATGCCGAGCACCACGGCCACATAGGCGGCCTGGCTGGTGAGCTTGGTGTGCCTGAAGATCCAGGTGCTGATCCCACGCAAAATAACCGCGAACAGGATGGAGGCGTAGATGAGTAAAAAGACTTCCCAGGCCCGCCATATGAAGACGATCGCAATCGCAATCGCGAATGCTAGGAAAACGAGTTTTCTGGGCAGTTTGCTCAAAGCGGTACGGGTTTTCCTGACGCAGCCATCATAAGGTAGCTGGAACTTAGGATTGCGGCGCACTGCGAAACGTTTCGCTTGCCCGTCCGGTCCCATTTGCGGGAAGTGTACAGCGCTTCCACAGTTGCCGACTGTCCATGGCACTCTTTCAGGACCGCCGCCAAGCGGGCCGTACTTTAGGAGAGTTAGTGCGGGCTGCCGTTCCACATCCGGCTACCGCCCTGGTGCTTGGGCTTCCTCGCGGCGGAGTACCAGTCGCGTTCGAAGTAGCTCACGCGCTGCGGGCGGAATTGGACGTGTTCCTGGTGCGGAAAATCGGCATGCCCGGCGAGGAAGAACTTGCGCTGGGCGCAATCGCCAGCGGCGGAATCCGGGTTCTGAACGAGGGTTTAGTTCGTTATCTGCAAGTCCCGGCTGCGGTGATTGAGGAAATCGCCACCCGCGAGCAGGCCGAACTGGAGCGCCAGGAACGCGCCTTTCGTGGAGACCGGGCTCCTGTTGCCGCTAGCGGGCGCCCGGTCGTCCTGGTCGACGACGGTCTGGCCACCGGCGCCAGCATGCTGGCGGCTACCCGCGCCATCCGGCCGCTGGGAGCCAAAACCATCGTCGTGGCGGTTCCGGTCGCGGCTCGCTCCACCTGCGATGAGTTCCGCTCGCAGGTAGATCAGGTGATCTGCGCCGCCACGCCCGAACCGTTTGGTTCTGTCGGAGCCTGGTATGAGGATTTTTCGCAGACGACGGACGAGGACGTTCGCCGCCTGCTGGCTGAGGCCAGCGCAATCGCCTCGGGACCGAGGACTTCCTGATGGCCCAGGCAGTTCGAGCGTCCCGCGAGTTCGCTCTGAACATTCCGCCCGCCGGAATCGCCGGCGATCTCGCCATCCCATGGAATGCAAAAGCGCTGGTGGTGTTTGCACACGGGAGCGGCAGCAGCCGGTTCAGTCCTCGAAACCGCTTGGTGGCGGAAGTATTAAGGAAGACCGCCGGCCTTGCCACTCTGCTCCTGGATCTGTTGACCGCGCAGGAAGAAAAAATAGATCAGCAGACCAGTGACTTGCGCTTCGATATCGGCTTACTCGCGGAAAGGCTGGCCCAAGCGACCGGCTACGCCGCTGCTCTTCCGGAGACCTCGGTTCTTCCAGTGGGCTATTTCGGCGCAAGTACCGGGGCGGCCGCGGCTCTCGTCTCCGCCGCCCAACTGCCGCACCGCATCCGCGCGGTGGTTTCCCGCGGTGGCCGCCCCGATCTGGCGGGAACCTGGCTCCCGCGTGTCCAGGCGCCCACGCTCTTGATCGTAGGAGGCGCCGACGATACGGTGCTACAGCTCAACCGTCAGGCCCTCGAAAGCTTGATTTGCGAAAAAAACCTCGAAATGATTCCTAGTGCCACGCATCTATTTAAAGAGCCGGGGGCGCTCGGCCAGGTCGCTGCGCTTGCAAGCGACTGGTTTCAGCGCTATCTTACTTAAGACCACCCGATTTACCCAGCGCATCTGAAGGTGTGCGAAATGCATCCAATTGGGTGAGTGAGCCCGGACATGCCCCAACTAACAAAACGCATGAACGAATCCTACGATTCTTTGATGTTTGCAAAATCCGCTCCGGCGGCGCGCAGAGCGGCTCGCGAACTGGTAAGCGCCGTATTGGGCGAAGCGGCGTTGGAACGCCCGCTGGAGGAAACCCTGCGGGAATGCTGCCGCGTTTTGAGGCCCGCTGAGGACCCGAACGAGCAGGAGCGTTTCGAAGCGGAATTTGTAGAACTCGGGATCTGGCCCAATTCCCAGAACGCTTCGCGCAAAGCCGCCTAGGCGGAATCCGAGCCGGAAGCGTCAGCGACCAGGTTTTCGGTTAATTCAACGCCATTTTGCGCAAAAGCCGAAAATCTTCCAGCATTTTGCCGGTTCCAAGCACGACCGAAGCCAGTGGATGCTCGGCCATGAGCACAGGCATACTGGTTTCGGTCCGAATTCGCTCGTCCAGGCCTTTGAGCAGCGATCCGCCGCCGGTCAAAATGATACCGCGTTCACTGATATCGCTGCTCAGCTCAGGAGGGGTACATTCGAGGGCGGTACGGACTGCGCCCACGATGGCGGTAACGCACTCACCAACCGCCTCGCGGACTTCTTCGTCGCTTAAACGAACCGCCCGGGGCAACCCGCGAACAATATCGCGCCCTTTTACCTCGGCCGTCAGCGGTTTTTTCAGGTGATCCGCCGAGCCGATCTCGATTTTCACGCGTTCCGCGGTCCGCTCGCCGATCAGGAGGTTGTATTTCCTCTTTACGTAGTTCATGATCGCCTCATCCATCTGGTTGCCGGCCGAACGCAGCGAGCGCGAATAGACAATTCCCGACAGCGAGATGATGGCGATGTCCGTTGTCCCTCCGCCGACATCCACCACCATGTTTCCGCTCGGCTCGGCTACCGGCAGCCCGGCGCCGAGCGCTGCCACCATCGCCTGCTCAACCAAATGCACCTCGCTCGCCTTAGCCCGGTAGGTGGAATCGAGCACCGCGCGCTTCTCGACTTCAGTGGTTTCGCTGGGCACCCCGATCGCAACCCGCGGGTGTACCATAGCTCTTCCCCGGTGGACCTTGCGGATGAAGTGATCGAGCATTTTCTCAGCCATTTGGAAATCGGCGATCACGCCCTCCCGTAGCGGCCGGACGGCCACCACGTTGTCCGGGGTGCGTCCCAACATTTCCTTGGCCTCGGCGCCGCAGCCGATGATCTCTCCCGATCCCCGGCTGACGGCTACGATTGAGGGTTCATCCAACACGATCCCTTTTCCCGCCATGTATACCAGCGTGTTTGCCGTCCCCATGTCGATTGCCAGATCGGAGGAGAACATGCGAAAGAATGAGCGATAGGTCATCTCTACCCTGATAAGTGACCTTATCGGGGCGCGAGTCTCAAAACTTAACGAGTTTTCTGCAAGGACTAGTGCGAGATTCCGCTAGACCGACCCCAAATAGTAGTACAACTGTGGAATGATCCGAGCTATTCTCCTTTTCTCGGTTTTGGCATTTTCGGCCTACGCGCAGGACTGGGCGCGGCAGCAACTCGACCAGTCTCCTCGTCATCGTGAATGGATTACGGTCCAGCACGACGGCCGCTCGGTTCAGACTCTCGTCGTCTATCCGGAATCGAGCAAAAAGACGCCCGTCGTCCTGATGATTCATGAGATTTTCGGCATGACGGATTGGGCCGAGAGTCTGGCCGATCAGGTCGCCGCCGCGGGTTATATTGCGGTTGCTCCCGATCTGCTCTCCGGCATGGGGCCGAACGGCGGCCGAAGCTCAAGCTTCCCGTCTCAGGACGCTCGAATCGAAGCGGTCAGCCACCTGAATCCGGATCAGATCACCGCCGATCTCAATGCGGTGGCGGATCGCGCGTTGAGATTCCCCTCGGCGAATGGTGAACTCTTCGTCGCCGGTTTCTGCTGGGGCGGAAGCCAGAGTTTCCGTTTTGCGACGGACCGCCCCGATCTTCGCGCCGCCTTTGTTTTCTACGGCTCGCCGCCGCCTAAAGACGCGATGGCCCGGATCAAGGCCCCGGTTTATGGCTTCTATGCCGGCAACGACGAGCGCGTTGGTGCCACGATTCCCAAAGCGCGAGAAGATATGAAAGCGCTCGGCAAAACATACGAGCCGGTCGTCTACAAAGGCGCTGGACACGGTTTCATGCGTCTGGGCCAGAATCTCAAGGGAGACGAGCCCAACCACGCAGCCAACGTCAAGGCCCGCAACGAAGCCTGGGCGCGGTGGAAGAAGCTGCTGAAGAACCGCGAGTGAACAAGAAAGACGGCGTTCACGAATATCAACTGTTATGCACGTGCAGCGGCGTTAGTTAAAACGTTGTCGATCAGCCGCGTGCCGCCGAGCCACGCGGCTACTAAAATCCGTACCGGGCCTTCGATTTTCGTGACCGGCTGCATCTCGCCATCCACCACTTCGAAATATTCCACGTTCATCTGCCGGATGCCGCGCAGCGTCGCCAGCCCGGCTTGTTTCGCCTCGTTCACAGATTTTCCCGCTTCAACCGCTTGCCGCGCGGCCTCCAAAGCTACGAACAGCCTGGGAGCGATCTGCCGTTCTTCCTGCCCCAGCCGTTCGTTGCGGGAACTCAGCGCCAGCCCATCCGCCTCCCGTACGGTCGTAACGGCGGTAATTTCAACTGGAAAATTCAGGTCTGCTGTCATTCTGCGCACAATCGCAAGCTGCTGCGCATCCTTTTCTCCGAAATAGGCGACGTCCGGCTGCACGATTTGAAAAAGTTTGGCGACCACAGTCGCTACACCCCGAAAGTGGCCGGGCCGGAAATGACCGCACAGCCGCTCCGAAAGATCTGTGACCTCAACAAACGTTTTCAGAGGCGAAGGATACATTTCGGCTGCATCCGGAGCAAAAACGAGATCCACGCCGCGCTCGGCGCAGAACTCCAGATCGGCCACCAGGTTTCGGCTGTAATGCTCGTAATCTTCTTTGCGGTCGAACTGGGTCGGGTTTACAAAGATGCTGACGGCAACCCCAGCGCATTCCTGCCGCGCCTGGTCGATCAGAGCACCGTGGCCGCGATGCAATGCCCCCATGGTGGGCACAAAACCGAGCCTGCCGGCACGCCGCAACTCGTCGCAGCGCTCCCGCGCTTCGTGAATCGTCTTTATCAATACCGGAGTCATTCCGCCGCCGCCGGCATCTGGATGGCATGTTCCGCTGCCGGGAAACGGCCAGCCTCTACGTCCGCTATATATTCTTTCGCCGCCGCTATCACCGCGTCGCCGAGTTTCGCGTACTGCTTCACAAATCGCGGGACGAAAGCATCGAATAGCCCCAAGGCATCATAACTGACCAGGACCTGCCCGTCGCAATGCGGCCCGGCGCCGATACCGATCGTGGGTACGTTCAGCCGCGCCGTAATCTTCCGCGCCACCTCCGTCGGTACCGATTCCAAAACCAGAGCAAAAATGCCGGCCTGTTCCAGCGCCAGTGCGCTCTCGAGCAGAGCCTCGGCTTCGTTTTGCGTCTTGCCGACTGCACGGAAGCCGCCCAGCGAATGGACCGACTGCGGTGTGAGCCCGATGTGCCCCATCACGGGAATGCCGATCTCTACCAGCCGCCGGACCGTATCCGCCATCGGAATGCCGCCTTCGAGCTTCACCGCCGCCGCTCCGCCCTCTTGCAGCAGCCGGCCGGCATTACGGATGGCGTCCGGAATGCTCGTCTGATAGGAGAGAAACGGCAGGTCGGCGACCACCAGTGCCCGCTTGGCGCCTCTCGAGACCGCTTTCGTGTGGTAAACAATCGCATCCAGCGTAACCGGCAGCGTGGTTTCGTATCCGAGGATCACCGTTCCGAGCGAATCGCCCACCAACAGCACGTCGATTCCGGCGCGATCGAGCAGCCCCGCTATCGTCGCATCGTACGCGGTCAGCATGGCGATCTTTTGCCCCGCGCGCTTCTTTTTTAGTAAATGAGAAATCCGGATCATAGGAAGGCACCCGCAAGCGCCTTCCTACAGCTTCGCGCAAGCGGCGTTTCAGGCGAGCGCACGGATCAGACGCACGGGAAGGAAGATGATCGCCCCCACCAATTCGAGCACGCCGTGGATGGCGATTCCGGCCAAACGAAACGGCAGCAGCAGCAGCCACACCACCGGATACAGCACCAGCGCCGCCAGCGCCAGTGGCCAGCAAAGGCTCAACAGAATACACCAGAGCAGGAATTTCACCATGACTGTATAGCTACGCACCAAGCCCGTCGAAAGTTCCGCCCCCGCAACCTACACGCCCGGCGTGTTCCAAGCTAGGTAACCGCCGGCGATGGCGATTGCGACCGCATACACGATTGCGGCGATCAGCAACTTGTCTTTGACCTTATCCACCGCGGCCATGTGCTTGATGGAAGCCGACTGTGTAGTCACGATCGCTGTATCGTGCACATCGCCGTGTAAGTGAACGTAGTGGTCTTCGTGGCTTTCGAGCCAATGCCGGTACAGAAACAACCCAATCACGATCACGGCCAGAACGGCCCAGGAGACGATAAACGGAAGGAAATTCATATGCTCAACCTCTCCTGGCCGAATCATACGCCTTCTTGAATCCCGTATCAACTGCCATCCGGGCCGTTATAATCGTGCTGATTGAATGACGCCCATTCCGCAGGCAATCGACTGGTTTCCCCTCTGGCTGAGCCTGAGGGTCGCCGCGCTGGCCACCCTCTTTGTTTTAATCGTGGGCACCTTTCTCGCGTTTATGCTTTCGCACCGAGAGTTCCGCGGCAAGAACGTTCTCGATGCGCTGATCACCCTTCCGCTGGTGCTTCCGCCCACCGTTCTCGGGTATTATCTTCTCGTGCTGCTGGGCCGTCCATCGCCCTTCGGCCGCTTTTATGAATACGTGACCGGGCAGCCGCTTGTCTTCACCTGGGAGGCGGCCGTCGTCGCGGCCTGTTTGCATTCAACCCCTATCTATGTCAAGGCGGCACGGGCCATTCTCGAAGGCATCGATTACCGCTACGAATGGGCCGCCTTCAGCCTGGGCGCTTCCGAATGGCGGACCTTTTGGCATGTCACGCTGCCGCTCGCGCGTCGCGGCCTGGTTTCGCTTGCGGCGCTTGCCTTTGCCCGCTCATTGGGCGATTTCGGCGTCACCATCATGCTTGCTGGCAATATCCCCGGCCGTACGCAGACGCTCTCGGTGGCGATTTACAATGCCGTCGAATCCGGGAACGGCCACGTCGCCCGCGTGCTGGTGCTGGTAATCTCACTCATCGCTCTGGCGCTGCTTTGGTCCGCCGGTTATGCAGTCAAAGGTGGGACAAACGGACGATTTCTGCCGCCCGCTTCCAGGGCACGCGGCGGCGCATGATCGACGCGCGCCTGGTCAAACGTTTCTTCGCCGGCCCGGAGTCCGAATCCTTCGAGCTCAATGTTCACTTGCAGGCCGAAGCGGGCATCACGGTTCTGTTTGGCGCGAGCGGAGCAGGCAAGAGCCTGACACTCAACTGCGTCGCCGGATTCGCTCGCCCCGACCAAGGCCGCATCCTGGTCGGCGGCGACCTTTACTTCGATGCCGCTGCCGGCGTGCACCTCTCGCCGCAGCGCCGCCGCTGCGGCTATATCTTCCAGGACCATGCGCTGTTCCCGCATATGACCGTGCGCGAAAACCTTCGCTTCGCGGCCGCCGCCGCCGGACGCAATCGTCTCCGCGGCTTGCAGCGGCATCGCCGCATCAACGAGCTGCTGGAAATCTTTCAGCTTTCGGAGCTTGCCGCGCGCAGGCCCGCGCAGCTCTCCGGCGGCCAGCAGCAGCGCGCCGCCTTGGCCCGCATTCTGGTCGCCGATCCCCGCGCTCTGCTCCTCGATGAACCCGTTCGCGGGCTCGACCTGCATCTGCGTCAGGCTTTCTACGACGTGCTCCGTGACACGCGCGAGCGCCTGAAAGTACCCATTCTTCTGGTCACGCATGATCTCGAAGAATGTTTCGAGCTGGCCGATTCGATTTGCGTCATCCATCGCGGCCGGTTCCTTCAATGCGGCCCGCGCGAACAGGTCCTTTCGCGTCCGGTCTCCGCTGAAGCCGCGCGCACGCTCGGCGCCTTCAACATCCTGCCCGCCGAAATCGCCGCGCTCGATCCCGCTCGCAACAGCAGCAAGCTGCGAGTGTTCGGCCGCGAAATCGAAGGCCCTTACCTGCCCGCGCACCTGATCGGAGATCAAGGCTTCCTATGCGTTCGCGAATCGGAAATGCATATCTCCCAGTGCAAACACGAAAACGGAATGGCCCTGCGCCTGCTTGCGGCCCAGCCTTCTTCCCGAGGCGTTCGTCTCCGCTTGGAGCACGACGTTTATGCCATCATCTCCGCGGCCGGCTATGAATCGGTTCGCGGCGCCGCGTGCCTGGAAGTGGATATTCCTCCATCGGCAATCTGGTTCGTTGCCAAATGAGCGAATCTAGAGCTGCATCTCCGCCTGAATCAGAGGCGTGACGTATCCGCCGACTTCAATGCCGTTGATGCCCCTCTCGCCCTGGATCTGGATGTGCAGAATACTCCGGCGCCCCATTTTCGTTCCTTGCTCGCTAATGAATCTGGTGCCGCCGGTATGGGGGACGAGATCATGGCGCATCATGTACGCAGCTAAAGGTCCAGTGGCGCTGCCGGTCGCCGGATCTTCCGCAATTCCGTGCTCCGGGGCGAACATCCGGGAATAGGCTCCTTCCGGCGTCGGCGCGAAGACAAAAACACCATTCGGGTGCGGATTCGGGAATGCGAGCATCGCGATGCCGCCCATGTCGAGCCAAGCACGATCCACCGCGTCCTTGCTCTTAAGCCCTGCGAAAACGAAAGCATTACCCGCGCTCATCAGTTGCGGTTCGCAGGGGAGCAGGTCATCGGAAGAGAGGCCCAAGGCTTTAGCGCAAAGCTCATGATCAAACGTTTGCCCGCTTTCAATTGGTGGCGTCGTGAGCCAGATCAGCGGCCGGCTGCCCTTCTCCACGCGAACCGGGATCGGCCCGGCTTTCTCTTCGAGCACAAAAGCTTCGCTATCTTCAGGCACAATCCCTTCTCTCAGCAAGAGGAAGCTTGCGCCGACGGTCGGATGACCCGCAAAAGCTACTTCCCGCCGCGGAGTGAAAATTCGTAACCGCGCCGCAAAGCCTGGATCTGTTGGCGGCAGGATAAAAACGGTCTCCGAAAGGTTCAGCTCGCGGGCGATATTCTGCATGGTCGCCTCATCCAGTGCGCTTCCTTCCAGGAACACGGCAAGCGGATTCCCTTCGAGGGGGCGCTGGCTAAAAACATCGACGACTTGATAGCGATAGGTCTGCGGTGCGGATGGCATGTTTCCAAGGATAGTGGGCGCTTCGGCAACCCGGTCCGTTGCACAATGAGTGAGAGCATGAAGCGGTACTACATTACTGACCGGAAGGCGCTTGGCGGTTTTCGCCCGCTGCTCGAAACCATTCGCGACCAGATGCATTTGGGAGTCGATTACATCCAGATCCGCGAAAAGGACATCACGGCGCGCGAACTGTTCGAGTTTACACTGGCGGTCATCGAAGTGCGCGATCGCGAGGCGGCGGCGCGGCTCCCGGCCAAAGTTCTGGTCAATACGCGCGCCGATATCGCACTGGCCGCGCATGCCGACGGTGTCCACTTGCCTTCCGACGCGCCGGAGCAGACGCTTCCGCGTTTACTGGTTGCACGCTCCTGCCACACGCTGCTCGATGTGAAGAATACCCGCGCCGATATCGTCACCTTCGGCCCGGTCTTCGACACTCCAGGCAAAGGCGCGCCGCTCGGCCTCGACGCGCTGCACAGCGCTTGCCAACTGGGTAAGCCGGTCTATGCTCTGGGCGGTATCGACTGGGAAAACGCAGCCGGCTGCATCCAAGCCGGCGCCGCTGGAATCGCCGGCGTCCGCTTGTTTCAGGAACCGGCGCTTTGAACCGGAACGCGATTGCGCTCGTCTCCGCCGTGCTGCTTGTAACGCCGGCCCTGCCTGCACAATCCAGCGCGCCGCCGCAACCCGGCCGCCTGGCCGATACAGTCTCGGCGCCGCCGCTCAAGACAGCCGGGAAATTCAAATACGCGATCGCCGACGCCTTCGGCCTTCCCGGATTCGGTGGCGCCGCCGTCAGCGCCGCGCTCGGCCAGTGGGAAGACTCGCCTCAAGAGTGGGAACAAGGCTTTTCAGGCTATGCCAAAAGATACGCTTCGGGGTTCGCAGGCACGTTCACTCTCCAGATCTTGACCTTCGGTTTGGAATCCACCCTGCATGAAGACCCGCGCTATTTTCCCTCGCGGCAAACCGGATTTAAGCATCGCCTCTGGAATGCCGTCGAGCAAACCTTCTTCTGCAAAACTGATAGCGGCGCAACCCAGTTTGCCTACGCCCGCGTAATCGGCGATTTCGCCAACGGCGAGCTCGTGAATGCTTGGCAGCCGCCAAGCACCACTAGTTTCGGCCACGGAATCGAGCGCGGGTTCATCAGCCTGGGCGTGTCCGCCGGCTTTAATTTCGTGCAGGAGTTTTTCCCCTTCACGCGCCCCGCCTCCATCCGCCACCGGCATTGAGTTCGGTACAGGGAATCTTATGCGGAGCGTTGGTGCACAAACGGAACCCCGAACGTCAGTGAGGGGACTGGCCGACCCCTTCCTCACGGTCGGTTCTGTTGTATGTGCCACGCACATCGATATCATGAGACTGGTGAGGCTTGGCAAATTCGCTCTGCTGTTATTGCTCGGCGGCGTGTCGGCGGGCCTCGAAGCGCAAGAGACCGCAACCTTTCCGCTGCCTCATTTTGCATTCCAGGCTGCTCCGCCACGCGCGGGTCAATCGCAATCGCTTGCAAGCATCGCAGGAACCGTTCGGGATACCCACGGGGCCGTTGTTCCAGGAGTACAAGTGACCGTTCGCGGAGGGAGCAACGCTCAGAAGCGGACAGCGATCACCGATAGCAAGGGCGCCTTCACGTTTGCGAAACTCGCGCCCGGAACCTACCAGGTGCAGGTCCAGGCAGCGGGTCTGAAACCCTCTTCCGCCGTCGATCTAGCACTCGCGGGGGGAGAAGAGCGCCAACTGAAGATCGTAGTAGGGCGACTTCCCATAGAGAAGACGACGATTCAAGTTGTGGCCACACCCCAACAGGTGGCGCAGGCACAAGTAGAGCAAGAGGAGCAGCAGCGCATGCTGGGCGTATTGCCGAACTACTACACCAGTTACATCTGGAATGCCGCGCCGATGACTCCCAGTCAGAAGTTCGATTTGGCGCTCCACACCACAACCAGCCCGGCCACGCTTTTGGTCACCGCCGCCGTGGCGGGCATTGAGCAGCAGCACGATACGTTCCCAGGGTATGGGCAAGGTTTGGAGGGTTACGCCAAGCGCTACGGAGCAGCCTATGCCGACACGATGACTAAGACCATGCTGGGGCGAGCGATCTTGCCGGTGATCCTGCACCAGGACCCGCGCTATTTCTATCAGGGGTCCGGCACCTTCTGGTCGCGGGTGTTTCATGCGCTCCTTTCCACGGTCGTTTGCCGGGGAGACGATGGAAAGCTCGAACCCAACTACTCTTACGTAGCCGGCAGCTTCGCGGCAGCAGGTATATCGAACTTCTACAAGGCTCCAGGGGATCGGCGCGTCGGCCTCACGTTCCGCAACGGGCTCGTCATTTTAGGAGGCGGTGCGGCGGTCAATGTCTTGCGAGAGCTCTTTTCCAAGAAACTGACGCGGAATGTACCTAAGTTCGCTAACGGCAAACCGTAAATGGCGAACCCGGCCTGCGCGGATACTTGATTGAAGTGACCTTCCGCATCGAGAAATTTCCCCGCTCACGCCGGCTCCCGGCTCACCCCTGCATCAGGATCCTGCTGATGTCGTTGTAAATCACAAATACGACGACCATCACCAGAAACACAAAGCCGAGCTTGAAAATCGTCTCCTTCACCTGGATGCTGACCTCGCGCTGCAACAGCATTTCGACGATCAGCATCAGCAGCGTGCCGCCGTCTAGAATGGGGATCGGCAAAAGGTTAACGATGGCGAGATTCACGCTGATGAGCGCCATCAGGAGCAGAAACGTTATGGCGCCCGCCTGCGCGGCCTCGTTCGAGAGCTGCGCGATACCGATGGGCCCGGCTATGGCTTTCGAAGAAACCCGCCGCTCGATCAGGCTGCCAAGAACCTTGAAAATCAGACTGGCGTTTTCCTTTGTGAAGCCCAGGGACTGAACGAAGGCCTGC
Source organism: Bryobacteraceae bacterium (assembly GCA_036379475.1). Classification (GTDB taxonomy): domain Bacteria; phylum Acidobacteriota; class Terriglobia; order Bryobacterales; family Bryobacteraceae; genus Bog-105. The sequence goes on from DASVGP010000032.1 coordinate 38,075, forward strand.
GGCAAGGGCAACTGCACAATTTGGGTTTCGACCTTCGCGCCGGCGAGAATCCCGACATGCCACGGCAGGTCCTTGCTGTTGTTGGGCACAGGGGTCACCGGGACAGTGCTGATCTTGCCGTTGCGCTCGTAAGTAAACGCCACCGGTTTGCCCTTGGAGTGGATCACGACTTGCCGCACGGTTTTCGGCGATTGGACCGGTTTGCCGTTGATCTTGAGCAGCCGATCGCCGGGTTTAAGGCCCGCTGTGGCGGCCGGCCCTCCGGATTCTACACGCATGGCCTCGACGTCCTGCGCGCCGCTCCAGCCGACCTCACCCATGCCGTATTGAGGATCCATTTTGGGAACGATGGTGAGGCGCAAGTCCTGGCCATGGCGATCCACGATGATGGGTAGAGAGCGGTTGGCGCTGAACGCCACTTTGTTGAAAATGTCGTCCCAGGTAGGGCTCTTTTTCCCGGCGATCCCGACGATCTTGTCTCCGGGCTGCACCCCTGCCTTGGCGGCCGGCGAATTCGGAGCGACGATGGTGACTTCCGGATTCGTGGCGTCCACCGGCTTGGGGAAACCGTACATGTAAAGACCGGTGACAATAACAACCGCCAGCACAATATTCATGAAGGGGCCCGCGGCGATGACGATAAATCGCTGCCAGCGCGGCTTTGTCTGCAGCGAACGCGGATCGACGGCCTGCGCCGCCCCTTGGTGCATTTCACCGGAATCGGGCGCCATTCCCGACGGCAAATCCCCGAGCATGCGGACGTACCCGCCAAACAAAATGGCCGAAACCCGGAAGTCGGTCTCGCCCCGCCGGAATCCGAACAAACGAGGGCCGAAGCCGAGGCTGAACGTCTCCACCTTGACGCCGCAGCCGACCGCCGCCCAGTAGTGCCCGAGTTCATGAACGATGATCATGATCCCGAGCAGGACGATGACCCAAAACACTGGTCCTAAGAACGCCACGTTCTCGCTATTTCCTTATTCATTCGACGCCTCGGCCCTTGGCTTCGGCTCATTACATTATGCAGTGGGACGGATAATCTCTTTTCGTACTCTGCCAGCCCGGCTACCTTGCCGCTGCCCAGCGCGCTTCGCCAAGCACCCGCCGGGCGGTTTCGCGCGAAGCTTGATCGATGGCGATCACCTCTTCGATCGACGCCGGCTCCGCATTCGGCTGGCGCGCCAGCGTCTCCTCCACAGTTGCCGCGATCGCGGGGAATGGAATGTGGCCTTCCAGAAATGCCTCCACTGCGATCTCGTCGGCGGCATTCAGCGTGCAGGTGGCGGATCCGCCGCGCTCCAGGGCTTGATAGGCGAGCTTCAGCAGCCGGAACTTCTCCAGATCCGGGGCGGAGAACTGCCAAGTTCGCGGTTCGCTCCAGTCGAGCCGCGGCACGGGCGCGGACCCCCGTTCGGGATACGTCATCGCGTATTGAATCGGCATGCGCATGTCGGTAGCCGAAATCTGCGCCATGACGCTGCCATCGTTGTACTCGACCATGGCGTGAATCGAAGACTGCGGATGCACCACGACATCTACCTGCGCCGGTTTCAGACCGAATAGCCAGCACGCTTCGATTACCTCGAAGCCCTTATTCATGAGCGTGGCCGAATCGATTGTGATGCGCCGCCCCATTTTCCAGGTGGGATGGTGCAGCGCCTGTTCCGGGGTCACATTCCAGAGCGCGTCGGCGGGTGTTTCTCGAAATGGGCCGCCGGAAGCCGTGAGCAGCAGGCGGGCCACCTCCGACCGCTCCCCGGCGCGAAAACACTGGTGTGCGCCGTTGTGCTCGCTATCGACCGGAATCAGTTCGGAGCCCGATTGGCGCACGGCTTCCATCACGAGCCGCCCGCTGGCGACCAGAACCTCTTTATTGGCCAGCCCTACGCGTTTTTTCGCCAGTAGTGCACGGTAGGTCGCCTCCAGTCCAGCCACTCCAACAATCGCCGACATCACAAAACCGGTTTCGGCAGCGGTCGCGGCTGCGATGCGCGCATCTGGTCCCGCACCGAGATGGGGCCATTCTCTAGCGGTCAAACCAGACTCCCGCAGGCGGCTTCGCAGTCTATCCAGAGCGCCGCTATCGGCAACTACAGCCACGGAAGGGCGGAATTCCAAAATTTGGGAGGACAACAGATCGGTATTTTTACCGGCAACCAGGGCGTAGACGCCGAACCGCCCACCCTGTCGGCGGACTACATCGAGGGTGCTCAGTCCAATGGAACCCGTTGAACCTAAAATAGTTATTTTCATTTTGCGAACCCCGCAAGCGGGTGGCCGGCGAGCCTGTCGGATTCTTCCACGAAAAAAATTTTGATTTCTGTAGACAAAACGCTTGCGTTCCACAAAATCATATTCTAATATTGGAAGTAAGCCAGGGAGGCAACTCCCACCAAAGCGAGACTAACCTCATAGAAAGACCCCTGAAGCAACACCTCCCTGGCGCCCGAAAGGGCCAAGTCTCGCAGCTTCGGAAAATCGATTCGGCAAAGACCTTCATCTTAGCGTAGACGTAACGGCTCACCGCAGAGATCCGAGATTCAGGTGCGCCCTAGCGGCGTTCTGTATGCGGCCGCACTGTGCGACAGAACCGCAACCTGGGAGTGCTCTGGCGTCTTAGGAGAGAGTGGCTTGCTCGCGCACTTCAAACGCCAGCCGGTCGCGCCGGTTCACGATCTCGCCGAGCCACTTGGCGCAACCATTGACGTAGCCTCTCACCGGCCGGTCTAGCGCATGGTCGAGCAGCAGAATATCTCCGGCCTCCAGGTCGAGCAGGGTGCGCGTGGACACGCTGCCGCCGTCGATCTGCGCCGCGAAGTTCATCTGCGCATCCTGTAGCAGCCCGGCCAGGTGCAGTTGCCCGCGCTCGGTCGATTCGGCCTTGCGCACCTGTTGCAGGCTGTCGAAGTTGTAGCGCAAGCGTTTGATAAAAATCGAGGGGATGGCCAGGTTCATCAGCCCTGAAACCGAAGCCACGCGCATTTCGATGGCGATCACTACCACCGCTTCGGCATGCGCCAGAACGTGCAGCATCTGCGGTTCGCTGGCGAGCGACTGAACCGTAAAGGAGACCGGCGCCACGCTTTTCCACGCTTCCTCCAGGTCGCGCAGAATCACCCTCGTAAGCGTGTGTACGACGGTTTTTTCGATATCGGTGATCTTGCGCTGAACAGTGAGCGACGAAGACAGCCCCTTGCTTCCGAGCAGCAGTTCGAGCAGCGCGAACATGAGATTCACGTTTAGCTCGAGCAGCGCCGTTCCGTCGAACGGCTGCAAGCCGAGATAGGCGATGCAGGTTGGCGAGGCTAGGCCTTCGAGAAATTCGGAATAGGAAATCTGCTCCAGGCTGACCAGATTGATCGCCACATAGGAGCGGAGATACGCCGAGAGCCCGGACGTAAGGCTGCGCACGAAATTTTCATGTACCAGGTGCAAGGCGCGGAGCTGCGACTTCGGAATACGGTCGAGGCGTCCGAAGTCGAACGGAACCGCCTCTGCCGCGGCATCCGCTCCTTCCCCGGCCTGGAATACGGCATCGATTTCCTGCTGCGATAGAACCCGTTTCATATGGTAATTCAGCTAAGAGCTAACAGCTAATGGCTCTTAGCTGTTAGCTCTTAGTGCCAGCCGCTCCTCGCGGCTGATGATCTCCTTAATGCGCACGCCATAATTTCCCTTTACCGACACCACTTCGCCGCGTGCTACCACCGTCCCGTGGACCAAAATTTCGACATATTCGCCGATGTCTCGGTCCAACTCGACCAGCGCCCCCGGCGTCATCTTGAGAATGTCGCGGACCGGCATCACTGCCCGCCCCAGAGCGACCGAAAGCGGCAGATTCACTTCCAGGAGACAGTCGAGCATCTCCGGACTTCCGTCCGTTTCGGGCGCACGCAAAGCTTTTGTGCCCGGCGCCCTAACCGCTTCGGCACCCGCATTCAGACCGCTATCCAGTCCGATGATGCTTGCTGCCTCCGGTTCGAGGGCCACAAGTAGCGGCGGCAGGGCCGCGCCGCGGAATTCCACTTCGATGCGCCGCACGGCCAAGCTCTCCAGCCGCGGCGCCTCGGTTTCCTCGGCATTCCGGCAGCGCACCGGTTGGGTGAGCCCCGCGCTGGCCACCGCCGCAGTCCCCTGCTGCGCCTGCCCCAGCATTTCCAAAAATGCTTCACGCGCCTGCTCCGGATTTGCCGCCATGGCGCTTCCCAGCGTCCGCCAGGTACCTTCCGGAACCCCCACCCAAACCGAGAACGTTCCTTCGCCCTCGAACGGCTGCTTCCACCAAAGTAAAGAAGCAAGTGTCTCGGCCGCCGCATCTTCGCTCCCCGCCGCAGCCGCTTTCACCTCGGCTCTCTCGCCGGCGAACATCTCGACGGCGCGCGAAAATTCCTTCATCCACTCCTCGAAAAACGGCGCCAGCAATTCCACGGTCATAAGGACACCGCCTCCGCCGCCGAGGCCTCAGGCGCGGGCGCTTCCCATTCATCCTCGACCGCTTCCCGCAGATCGGCCACCCGCACCGCGAGCCTCGATTCGACCACCAGCACCTCTCCATTGCCGATCGGAACGCCTCCGGCGTAAAGGTCGATGTTTTCGCCCGTGGGCCGCGTCAGCGCCACCACTCTGCCGACGCGCAGATCCAAAAGCTCGCGGAAAGAGATCGTCCGGCGGTCGAGTTCCACTTCAATGGTCACCGGCACGTCGCCGATGAAGTCAAAGCCGTCCAGGTTCACAGCCGCCTGTTCTTCGCGTCTCTTCATGCCGATCTTTTCCTTAGTAAACATATTGATCCGCCGGCGAATTCGTCAGGCTGATCACCCCATCCTGCTCCAGCTCGCGTGCCACGGCGATGATCTGCTGCTGGGCGGCATCCACGTCCTTCAGTTTCACCGGCCCCAGACTGGCGATATCCTCGGCCAGCATGTCGCCGCCGCGCTGTGACTGGCTGGAAATAAATTTTTTCCGCAGCGAATCATTCGAACCTTTCAAAGCCATTACCAGCGTGTTGCGCTCCACTTTGCTCACGATCGTCTTAATCGCGATCGTGTCGAGATCCTCCAGGTCGCGGAAAACGAACATGTAGCGGCGGATCTCGTCGAAGGTCGCCGGGGCGTCGCTTTCCACTCCGTCGAGAAGTTGCAAGCACGTTTTCGGGTCCAGCCGGTTAAACATATTGGCGACCGCCTTCACTCCGCCGCAGGCCTCCCGGCTCGGCTCTCCCAAATGCCGCAGCTTCTGATCGATCACCGTCGCGATGTTGCGAACAATCTCAGGCGAGATCTGGTCCAGATTCGCCATGCGGATCGCGACATCTGTCCGCGTCTCTGCCGGAAGCGAGGTGATCAGCATCGCCGCCTGCGCCGGATCGAGGTGCGACAGAATCAGCGCGATCGTCTGCGGATGTTCGTCCTGCACGAATTTGCCGAGCTGCTGCGGATCGACTTTACGGAAATTTTCAAAGTTCGCATGATCGTTGCCTATCGACTTCACCATGTGCTCGATCAGGCGTTGCGCCGCGCTGGAGCCGTAGGTTTCGATCAGTAGCTTTTGCGCATATTCCAGGCCGCCTTTAATAAAGAGCTGGTGCGTGGTGGCGAACTGATGAAACTCCTCCAGCACCCCGTCGACCTGCTCCGGCTTCACCTGCTCGAGCCGGGCAATTGCTTTGGCGGCTTTCGAGCTTTCCTCCTCGCTCAGGTGCTTGAGAATAGGAACGCTGTCTGTGGGCCCGAGCGCAATCAGAATGATGGCCGCCTTTTGCAGCCCAGTCAGGCTGTCTTCGCTCGCTATTACTTCCATCGCCACCGGTGTAAGTTTCCCTCCCTACATCTCTTCCTTCTTTTAGATCGGCAGAGTACGGAGAAGGATTTAGCACGCGGATCTCCAAAAAAACACGCTCCCCTGGACCATTTCCCTGTTTAAGCCAGCTTACTCGGACGATATAGGTAATGTCCCGGCTGGCCGTGGCCGCGGACGATGAGCGGGCGCAACCGCGCGCGCACAACTGTTTGGCGCACGAAGGAGTGAGTGTGGATCTGAACGTTTTGATCGTGGACGATTCGGCGGCGATCCGAAAGATTCTGGTGCGGGTCTTGTCTCAAACCGATTTGCCCATCGGCCAGGTGCATGAGGCGAGCGACGGGGTCGAGGCCCTGAAAATCCTGGAAAACACGCCGGTAAGCCTGCTGCTGTCCGACATCAATATGCCCAACATGGACGGATTGCAGCTTTTGACCAAGCTGCGTTCGCATCCCAACTGGAAGCAGCTTTCCGTGATTATGATCAGCACCGAAGGCGGCCAGGCGAAGGTGCTCGAAGCAGTGCAATTAGGGGCCAAGGGATACGTGCGCAAGCCGTTCACTGCGGAGCAGATCAAAGAGAAAGTGCTGGCGAGCCTGAAAATGGCCGGCGAAGCTTGCCCGGCTTAAGGTCTGCCCGGTTAAGGGGGGGAGGGAATGGATCAGGAAATCGTTGTCAAGGCCGTCTGCGGCGCCGCCGAGGAGGTGTTCGCTACCATGCTGGGTCTCGGAATGTCTTCCGGAGAAGCCTACATTGAGGAGAACGCGGGGGCCGATCAGCCGTCCGCAGGCGGAGGCGTGGTGGCTCTGATCGGCATGGCCGGCGGCTCCTGGGTCGGAACCGGCATGCTCACCTGCACGCCGGAGTTCGCCTGCAAAGCTGCCGCCATCATGCTGCTGGCGGAATATCACGCCGTCGACAACGAGGTGCTCGACGCGATCGCCGAGATCTCGAACATGATCTTCGGTAACGTGAAGACCGTACTCGAAGAGCATCTCGGGCCGCTGGGGCTGAGCATCCCGACCGTCATTTTCGGCAAGAATTTCAGCACGCGCAGCGTGGGCCAGCAGATGTGGACCGTGGTTCCGCTCGAGGTGGGTGACGAACGCATGCAGGTGCGCATCTTCCTGGCGCCGCAGCAGGGCCGGACCGCGCCGGCGCGCCACGGTTTCTCGCGGCCTTACGCGGTCCAGTGCGATTGATCTGTCCATTCTTTGGCTAGGAGATCTGAGGAGGAGTTGTTTTCATGCCGACAACGCTGAGCGCGCCGCCCGGGAAGGCGGACCAGGCGGGTAAATATCTCACCTTCCGCCTGGCAGCCGAGGAGTTCGGCATCCAGGTGCTCAAGGTCCGCGAAATCATGGGCATGCAGGAAATCACTACGGTTCCGCAGACTCCAGCCTGGATTAAAGGAGTCATCAATCTTCGCGGCAAGGTGATCGCGGTGATCGATCTGCGGCTCAAATTCGGCATGCCGCCTGAACCTTACAATCAGCGCACCTGCATAGTGGTCGTGCAGTTCGCCGACGCCCGGGAACGCATGCTCATCGGCGTTGTAGTCGATGAAGTCTCGGAGGTGGTCCATATCGCCGCGGGCGAGGTCGAAGATACGCCGGGATTCGGAGCCGCCGTCCCCACGCCCTATATCCTCGGTCTGGCTAAGCAGAAGAATCGCGTCAAAATTTTGCTCGACATCGACCGTGTTTTGACGAACAGCGAGGTGCACGGGCTTCAGTCGGCGGTCGAAACAAGAGAAGCGCAATGAAGCTGACCCTGGGGAGTAAAATTTCTCTGGCCTGTGGCGTTCCGATTGTGCTTGCGCTGGCCTTCGGCTTGGTGTCGATACAAAAAATGGGCCGTTTGGGTTCGATTTTTCAAGCCGTCGACTCGGCCTCGCTGCCTGCAACAATCCGGCTCGCCAAGCTCTCGCGCGCCGCTGCCGAAGAAGAAAAAGAGATGCTGAAATACGTGCTGGCGGCGGGTTCGCCCAACCTGCAAGCGCAGTGCGAAACCAATCTGGCCGCCTGGGAGCGCCGCTTCCAGAGCGAACTCGAAAGCGATCGGGGCAATCCGGCGGATGTCGGAGCGAGCCAGGCTTTCGCTCGTATCCGCCAGGCGCACCAGGGTGTTCTCGACGAGTGGAGGGGTACGATTCGGCCGCTCAGCCGCGACCATGCCCAGGCTGCCTTCGCCAAGTGGCTGGCGGAAATGATCCCCGCGGTGCATGCCGAGAGGCAGGCGATCGCGGCGGAAATCGAAAGCAGCCGGCAAGATTCCAGACAGAAGGCGGCGGAGGCGGCGGCGATTAGCCAATCCGTGCGCTTCTGGGCGATTCTCCTGCTGATCCTCGTAGTCGCCGGCGGAAGCGGATTTGCCTTTGCGCTGATTCGCAGTGTACATCGTGTGCTGGTACGAGTGGCCGCCGATCTCGGCCGCGGAGCGGAGCAGGTAGCGAGCGCCGCTGGCCAGATTTCCTCTTCCAGCCAGTCGCTGGCCCAGGGCACGTCTGAGCAGGCGGCCTCACTCGAGGAGACATCGGCCTCGACCGAAGAAATGACCTCCATGACGCGCAAGAACGCCGAGAATGCCGAGTCTTGTGCCCGGCTCATGGCGGAGGTCGATACCAGGATCGCCGAGGCCAACCAGACGTTGGAGGAGATGGTGGGCTCCATGGAGCAAATCAGTGCCTCGAGCGACAAAATTTCGAAGATTATCAAGGTGATCGAGGAGATCGCCTTTCAAACCAATATCCTGGCCCTGAACGCGGCGGTCGAGGCGGCGCGTGCGGGCGAGGCGGGCATGGGATTCGCTGTGGTGGCGGACGAGGTGCGCAGCCTGGCGCAGCGCAGTTCCCAGGCGGCCAAGGATACGGCGGTGCTCATCGAAGAATCGATCGCGAGTGCCAACGACGGCACGGCGAAGGTCTCGCGCGTCGCCGGGGCGATCGAGGTGATTACTCGAAGTGCGGACAAGGTCAAGCTGCTCGTAGACGAGGTCAACATCGGCAGTCAGGAGCAGGCGCGCGGCATGGCGCAGATCGCCAAAGCGGTGGTCGAAATTGAGCAGGTGACGCAGCGGGCCGCGGCCGGATCGGAGCAGACCGCTTCCGCCAGCCAGCAACTGAGCGCGCAGGCCGAAACCATGCGCAAGTCGATCGAAGGGGTATGGCAATTAGCGGGCGGCGGTTCCGGGCAGACGCGAACAGCGCACCGCCGCATCTTGCCGGCCCCTGAAGAGCCCATGCGCTTCCAGCCGGTCCTGGCCGCACGCGAGCAGATCCCCCTCGAAGACGATTTCAAGGAGTTTTGAGGCTGGAGGGCGGGCTTTAGCCTGCTCGGAGCTTTAGCTCCGAGCGGCGGGGCTGAAGTCCTGCGCGGGCTAAAGTCCGCCCTCCGATGCGAACTATGTCATCTCTGCACCGCGCCATCGACCGCTTGGCTGCGCTCGCCGTAGCCGGCGATTTCTCGGCTCCGGCGCAGCCCGAGGCTTGGCGCGCTCTGGCGGAGGCGGCCGATGCGGTAGCTGCCCAGCCGGGCGCGGCGGGCGGTGAAATGGAACGCATCGCCCTGGCCCTCGCCTCCGATGCGCGCCGGATGCAAGGTGGAGAGCCAACTCCGCCCTCGTTCGAAGCCGAGGTAGAGCGTCAAATCGCGGCGCTGCAAGCTTTAGCTGCTGGATCGCCGCCGCGGGCGGATTTGCCGCTCTTTCACGGCTCGCTGGCGCACGATCCGGAACTGGTTTCCGATTTCCTCCTCGAATCGCGCGAACATTTGGAATCGATCGAAGCCCAGGCGCTCATCCTGGAAAGCGAACCGGCGCATGCCGAGGCGATCCACGCCATGTTCCGAGCCTTTCACACGATTAAGGGGCTGGCGGGTTTCCTCGAATTCGCAGCCGTGCAAGAGGTGGCGCACGAGATCGAAACCCTGCTCGATCTGGCGCGCCAGGGCCGGATCTCAATCGCACACGACACTATCGACATCGTGCTTGAAAGCGCCGACTATCTGAACTCCTGGATGCGGCACATCGAAGCCGCGCTCGGAGGCGCCACCGAAGCGCCGCCGCCCGGTCCCGGAGCGTTGCGCGAACGCATCCGGCGCTTTGCCGAGACCGGCAATGCACCGCAGCCCGAACAGGCGACGGCGGCGCTCGCGAATCTCTCGGATTCGCTCGCCGCGAAAAATGCCGCCGCCCAGCCCGAAAGCTCCACCGAGCACGCGTCGCGGCGGCCGGCTAGTGAATTGCGGGCCATCAAGGTGGATACCGCCAAGCTCGACTATCTGGTCGAGATGGCCGGTGAAATGGTGATCGCGCAATCGCTCATCCAGCACGATCCCGATCTCGCTAAGCTGAAGGCGCCGCGCCTGATGCGTAATATCGCGCAAGCAGCGCGCATCACGGGCGAAGTTCAAAAAACCGCCATGACCATGCGCATGGTGCCCATCGGTCACCTGTTCCAGCGCATGACGCGCCTGGTGCGAGACGTTTCGCACAAGTCCGGCAAACAGGCCGAGTTGGAGATCAGCGGCGCAGAGACCGAGCTCGACCGCACCATCGTCGAGGAATTGGCCGACCCGCTCATGCACATGGTGCGCAACGCGGTGGATCACGGCATCGAGCGGCCCGCCGAACGCGCTGCGGCCGGAAAGCCGGAAACCGCGTGTGTTTCCCTGCGCGCTTCGCATCAGGGTGGCAATATTCTGATCGAAATCGCGGACGACGGCCGCGGCCTCGACCGCGAGAAGATTCTCGCCAAGGCGCGCGAGCGTAGCTTGGCCGAACTTTCGACCTTCGGGCGGGGCGATCAACTTCCCGACAGCGAGGTTTTTCAGCTTATTTTCGAGCCGGGTTTCTCGACCGCCGACCGCATCACCGATCTTTCCGGTCGTGGCGTCGGCATGGACGTGGTGAAGAAGCAGGTCCAGAAAATGCGCGGCCGCATCGAGATCCGTTCGACGCCGGGGCAGGGAACCGTCTTCTCGATCAAGCTTCCCCTGACGCTCGCCATCATCGACGGGCTGGTCGTAGGCGTGGGCGAAGAACGCTACATAGTGCCGATCTTCGCGGTGCAGGAAGCTTTGCGCCCGGCTGAGGAGGCGCTTTCCGAGCTTCCCAACGGCACCGAATTGGCGCTCATCCGCGGTTCGCTGGTTCCTATCTCACGCCTCGGCCGCTTATTTGGCGTCCAGCCCCGTGCCGAAAACCTTTGGGAGGGACTGCTCGTCATCTGCGAAGCCGGAGGCAAACGCTTCGCCCTGGCGGTTGACGAGCTCATCGGCAAGCAGGAAGTGGTGATCAAAAGCTTGGGCAAAACCTTCCGCGATGTGCGCGGCATCGCGGGCGGAGCGATCCTCGGCGACGGGCGTGTCGGACTCATTCTCGATATCGACGGGCTGATCGGAGCGGCGGGCGATGCCTTCGCTTGACGCGCCGCCGCTGCGGCCTTTGACCCAGCGCGAGTTCGAACAGTTTCGCCGCCTCGCCCGCGACACCTTCGGCCTGGATCTGCGCGCCGGAAAAGAGCCGCTGGTTGCGGCACGCCTGGGCAAGGTGGCAAGCGAACTCCGCCTCCGCTCCTATCGGGAGTATTACGACCATGTGCTTGCCGACCGCACCGGCCAGGCGCTGTTGGCGATGGTCGAGGCGCTCACCACCAATCACACCGCCTTTCTTCGCGAGCCGGCGCATTTTGAGTTTCTGGCCAAGACCGCTCTTGCCGAATGGCGCGGCCGCGACCGCATCCGCGTCTGGTCCGCCGCCTGCTCGAGCGGCGAAGAGCCGTATTCGGCCGCCTTTTGCCTCCTCGATTCTTTGCCGCCTGCAGCGCGGATCGAGATCTTCGCCACCGATATCTCGAACCGGGTCTTGCACGCGGCCGCCAGCGGCGTTTATGCCGCCGAGAAATTTCACAGCGTGCCGCGACACTGGCTCTCCCGCTATCTGCTGCGCGGCCACGGCCGTTCCGAGGGTCTTTATCGCATCAAGCCGGAAGTCCAAAAACTCGTTCGCTTCGAGCGCCGCAACCTGATCGAGCCATTTCGCAATCTGGAGCCTTTTTCTCTGATCTTCTGCCGCAACGTCATGATCTACTTCGACCGCCCCACGCAGGAATCGCTGGTGGGGCGGCTGGCCGCTCTGCTCGAGCCCGGAGGATATTTTTTTATCGGACACTCCGAGAGCCTTTCGTCTATCAAGCAGCCGCTCGAATACGTCTGCCCAGCCATTTACCGAAAACCGGGACCCCGCGCCGGGAGAAAGAGGATATGACCGCGACGCGTCTGGTCGTGGGCATGGGGGACTGCAAAGTGAGCAACGGTTCCGGAGATGTACTGATTACTTACGCGCTTGGTTCCTGTATTGGTCTTGCGATGTACGATCCGGTGAGCTGCGTCGGCGGGCTGCTGCATTTCATGCTGCCCGATTCCAGTCTCGACGCCGCGCGCGCCGGAGAGAATCCGTATCGCTACGGGGATCCGGGCGTACCGGCCCTGTTGCGCGAACTCTCGAAACGCGGCGCCGAGCGCCGCCGCCTCCGCATTGCGGTAGCCGGGGCAGCGGAGATCCTGGACCGGGGCGAGTTCTTCAACATTGGAAAGCGCAACCGCGCGGCGCTACACCGGATGTTGTGGAAGGAGGGCCTGCTCATCGCCGCCGAGGCGACCGGCGGGACCGCGCCCCGCACGCTCGGGCTTGAAATCGGAAGCGGGCGGTTCTTTTTGCGCGAGGCAAGTGAACCCGAGCGCGAAATGCTCGCTTGCCGGAGTTGGCGGACGCTCGGTTCCGGAAGCGTAAGCGCCCAGAAAAGGTGAGGAGGAGAACGATGCCCTTGCAGATTTTAATTGTTGACGATTCGCCCGCCATGCGGTGGTTTCTGCGCCGCGTGATCGGACTCTCGCTGGAGGAGGTCTCGGTGCTCGAAGCCGCCGACGGCCGCGAAGCCTTTTCGCTGCTCAGCCAATCCGCCGTGGATCTGATTCTGACCGATATCAACATGCCCAACATGAACGGCGAGGAGTTTTTGCGCAAAATGGCGCAAGACGAAAATCTCAGTAGCATTCCGGTGATTGTGGTTTCCGCCGATGCCAGCGAAGCGCGCATGCGCCAGATGCTGGCACTCGGTGCGCGTCGCTGCCTCAGCAAGCCTATTTCGCCCGAAGCTTTCCGGCGGGAACTGGAGGACGTGCTTGAAGCCCGAAACATCTCTTGAACAAGCCGCCGCTCCGCTTGCGGCGGCCGCCGAGCAGGTGCTCGAAACCATGTTTTTCACCACCATCGATGGACCGCTCGCGTGCGTGCCGGAAACCGCGGAGGAGATCGTCTCGGCAGCGCTGCTGTTCCGCGGCGAGCTTTCCGGCGTTTTCCGTCTCGACGTATCGGTTGCGAGCGCGCGCCGCATGGCCGCCGCTTTCCTGGCAGGCGAACCGCAGCATCTTTCGCCCGCCCGCGTCACGGAAACCGTCTGCGAATTGGCCAACATGATCTGCGGCTGCGCACTCAGCCACATCCGCGGCGAGAACATTTTCGAACTGCTCTCCCCGCATCTCAGTGGGGCAGACGATCGCCCTTTGTCGTCTGCCGGCGCTGCCCTCAGCTCCGCCACCCAGATCTTTCAGCTCGAAGACGGCTTCCTCCGCGTCTCCGTTGAGGTGCGCTAATGCCGGCCGGTTCCGGAGCGAAAATCAAGGTCCTCATCGTCGATGATTCGGCGATCGTCAGAAGGCTTCTGGCCGATGCGCTTTCCTCCGAACCGGATATCGAGGTCGTGGGCACCGCGCCCGATCCCTACATCGCGCGCGACAAGATTCTGGCCCTAAAGCCGGATGTCCTCACACTCGATATCGAAATGCCGCGCATGGATGGGCTGACGTTTCTCGAAAAGCTTTCGCGCTTCCATCCTATGCCGGTGATCGTCATCAGCTCGCTCGCGCAAAGCTCCTGCGATGCCGCCCTCGAAGCGCTGCGCCTCGGCGCTGTGCATGTGCTCGCCAAACCCGGCGGTCCCTATTCGGCAGGGGACTTGAGAATCGATCTGCCCAACAACGTGCGTGCCGCCGCCGCTTCCCACCGGCACCCGCCCGTCGCGCCGCCCAAACCGGAGATCCCCCGGCTTGCCGGCGCTCCGTCCGGTTCCGTGATCGCCATCGGCGCTTCCACCGGAGGCACCGAAGCGATTCAAACGGTCCTCACGCAGTTTCCCGAAAATGTGCCGCCGCTCGTCATTGTGCAGCACATTCCGGCGAAATTTTCTGCCGCCTTCGCCAAACGCCTGGATCGCGCCTGCCGCTTTCAGGTGAAGGAGGCCGAAAATGGCGATCTGCTGCGTCCCGGTCTGGCGCTGGTGGCGCCCGGCGGTTTCCATTTACTCGTCCGCAAATCCGGTGCGGAGTTCCGCGCGGTCGTGAAGCCAGGCCCGCGCGTCTGTTATCAGCGCCCTTCTGTGGATGTGCTCTTCGAATCGGTTGCCGCGGCAGCAGGCGCCTCCTCCGTCGGGATTTTGCTCACCGGCATGGGTGCCGACGGCGCTCGCGGCTTGCTCAATATGAAACGCGCCGGAGCCTGCACCATCGCGCAAAACGAGGCTACCTGCGTGGTCTTCGGCATGCCGCGCGAAGCCATCGAACTCGGGGCAGTCGATGCCGTGCTCCCGCTTGATGCCATCGCCCACCGTGCCCTTGAAGTCAGCGCCTCGGCCCCCTCCTGGGCTTGACCATCTTGGTAATTAAAAAGATAGGGAAGCGGATGGCTGCTTATTTGTGTCTAGTTGTAGAAGTGACGGGGGCTTGGCCCTGCCGATCCTGCCGGGCATTCCTTTGTTGATCGTCGGGGTGATGTTGCTTCCACCGGAACATCCACTGCGGCGGAAGCCAGCTAGCTGGATACCGCGTAGCGGACAATGCTCGTGATCGCCCAATGTTTCCATTCGCGCAGTACTGGTGGCTATACGCCGGCTTCACCGCGGTGGTTCTCGCACTCCTCTCGCTCGATCTGGGTGTTTTTCATCGTAAGGCACATGCGCCCGGGTTCCGCGAGGCAGCGCTCTGGATGTGCGTGTGGGTTGCCTTGGCTCTGCTGTTCTGTTTCGGTCTTTACCAGTACGCCGGCTGGCAGTTCGGAGAGGCGCGCGCCAGGCAGTCGGCGCTTGAGTTTCTCACTGGATATGTTGTCGAAGAGTCTCTCTCGCTCGACAACATGTTCGTCTTTATCCTGATATTCGCCTATTTTCAAATTCCCGCTCAGTTCCACCATCGTGTTCTGTTTTATGGAATTCTAGGCGCCTTGATCTTTCGCGCCATTTTCATCGCTTTGGGATCGGCATTGCTTCAGTTCGGCTGGGTGGCGATTTTTTTCGGCGCATTTCTGGTCTTCACGGGGCTGAACATGATGCTCACCCGGGACCAGCGGGTCGACCCGGGAAAGAGCTGGCTTATGGGATTGATTCGCAAAGTGGTGCCCATCACGCCCGAGCTGGCCGGACAGAACTTGGTTACCCAAATCGACGGCAAACTGCACGGTACGCCGCTATTGATGGCGTTAGTCGCGATAGAAACCGCCGACGTGATCTTTGCCGTGGATTCCGTGCCTGCTATCTTCGCGATTACACGTGAACCATTCATTATCTATACTTCCAATGTTTTCGCCATTCTCGGTTTGCGGTCCATGTATTTCCTATTAGCCGGCGCCGTCGGGCGGTTCCATCTTTTGCGTTATGGCCTGGCAGCGGTCCTAATCTTCGTGGGATTAAAGATGTCTTGGCTCAACACGCAGTGGGGCGGCCATTTCCCGATTACGTTCTCGCTTGGAATCATCGGCTTTCTACTGGGCGCATCCATCGCCTTGTCGTTGTGGTTTCCGAAACCCGGATCGAACCGGCCGGCACAGGAGCTTGGAAGTAAGACTGGTTGAAGCCGCGGAAATTTCGAGTGGATGGCTAGCGGCGATGGACCAGGTATTCGTCGATGAGCGCTGAAAACAACACCGCCGAGAGAACGGTTACTAGCGCGCCAACGATGCCTGCGAATTTCCCTCCCAGCAACGGTGCTACGACCAGCAAACTTTGCAAAAGATGATAGGCGCCAGAAAGTGATCGCTTTCCGCTGGTCGTTTTCGGCTGGCGGCATGTGCGCCTTGGTCGTGATACCCTATGGCCGGGTCGCCCCCAGGTGAAGTCTTGTGGGCGATCGCCGCGGTCCGCTAGCCTGGATCGAAAAAGGCAGACGATGCGCTGGTCGTGGAAGATCGCCGAAGTCCTGGGAATCCGCGTATACATCCATGCCACGTTCTGGCTGCTGATCCTCTTTGTCCTGTACAGTAGCTGGAGTCGAGGACACACCGCCGCCCAAACCGCCCTAGGCGTGATCTTTATCTTGGCCATATTTGGCTGCGTCGTCCTGCATGAGTTTGGGCATGCCCTGATGGCGCGGCACTATGGCATTCGCACCCGCGATATTACTTTGTTGCCGATCGGCGGATTGGCGCGCCTCGAAAGAATGCCCGATGACCCCAAGCAGGAACTCTTGGTGGCTCTGGCTGGACCGGCTGTGAATGTGGTGATTGCAGCAGCCCTCTTCCTGGGATCGGCCGCCGTTGGCGCCCGCTTTGAATGGGTGGATTTCAACTGGCTCGGCGGGAATCTGCTCACCGGCCTCATGGATGTGAATATCTGGCTTGTGCTTTTTAATCTCATCCCGGCCTTTCCCATGGATGGCGGCAGAGTCCTGCGCGCCCTGTTGGCCATCCGCATGGAATATACGCGCGCGACGCGGATTGCCGCCCGCACCGGGCAGGGCATCGCTTTCCTCTTCGGGCTTGCGGGGCTGTTCGGCAATCCATTTCTGCTCTTTATTGCTCTCTTCGTCTGGCTCGGCGCCGAGCAGGAAGCCGCGGGGGTCCAGCTGCGCTCGGCAATCGCCGGGATACCGGTTGAGCGCGTGATGCTGAGGGATTTTCAGGTGCTCGGCCCCGGCGACCAAGTTGCGGCGGCTATAGGGCACGCGGTGGCGAGCGGACAGCAAGAATTTCCGGTGGTATCCGGTAGCCAGGTGCTCGGAATTCTTACTCGCCGGGATCTCGTGCGTGCAATCCAGCAGCACGGCGCCGAGGCGCCCGTCAGCATGGTCATGGAGCACGACATACAAATGGTTGATTCATATGAAATGTTAGACAACGTAATCGGCCGGCTGAGCGAATCGAAGACTCGTGCTCTGCCGGTAATCCACGGAGGGCTGCTGGTCGGTATGCTGACGATGGAAAATGTAGCTGAGTTTCTGATGATCCGGAAAGCGGTGAAAGATATGGGCCATGCCGGTGTCGGGAGAACGGTACATACTGGGCGTGAGCGCGAGCCGAATTGAATATCGGCTATATATCATCCGGATAATTACGTAGACGTCGTAAAATTACGATCGCAGCCAATTCTTTGTTACTTTGCAGGGGCTAAGTTGGTCGAACTGAACGAAAATAGTGTAATAACAGGAGGACGGCATGCACAATTGTTTGCGGGCGACGGGGAAGTACGTTTTAGCCGCAGCCGTCGTTTCGCCTCTGCTAGTGGTAAACGCATCGGCACAGCAGTCCAACGTGTCACAGCTTCTTCAACGGACCAAAACAACCGCTGCTCAGTTAGCCAGAGACGTGGAGCACATGGAGACCTTCACGCGGTCGAAAACGAACTGGCAGGCCCACGCTTCTCAAATCACCATCATTAGGGAACACATCAACAATGCGGGGAAGCTGGTTTCGCAGCTTCAGGACGCTCGCGGCGGCGCTGCCCAGTGGCAAAAGGATGCTATTGACCATATCTATCCGTTACTAAAGGAAATGGCTTCGAACACGGAGTCAATCATCGATCACCTCAACAAAGCCAAGGAAGTATGGGCTCCAGAGTACCAAGAATATTTGAAGGAAAATCACGACTTGGCCCAGGAACTGTACAGTGCCATCGGCGAATTTGTCCAATATGGCAACACGCGCCAAAAGCTTGAAAAGCTTGAGAAGAGCTTGGGGACTTCGTAAGAATGGGCCGCTTATTCGCGCCGGGTGCGGCGGGGCTTTGTCTAGCAATGCTGTCCGTCGGACTGCTCGCCCAATCGCAAGCTCAAAATTCGTCGAGCTGGTCTCAGGATGCGGCCCTTCGGATCGCAAAGCAGGTCCGCAAGGCGATCGTCACTCTACCCCAATACGGAGTTTTCGACAACATCTATTTTGGGATCAAGGGCAAGACGATCATACTGGAGGGCAGCGCCTCCCGGCCCGTGCTGAAATCGTCCGCGGGAAAGGTGGTCAAGAAGATCGAGGGTGTCGAAGCAGTTGACAATCAAATCGAAGTTCTGCCACTCTCGCGCAACGATGATCGGATCCGTGCCGGTGTGTATGCAAGGATCTACGGGTATCCGGCTCTGCAAAAATACACCTCGAATCGGGGTGGTGGCAGGTATTTGAGCATCACGCGCCTGGTAGCCGGAATTACAAACGATCCGCCAATCGGGTATCACGCCATCCACATCATCGTAAAGAACGGGCACGTTACTCTAACTGGCGTTGTGGACAATGCCAGCGATGCGGCAATGGCGGAAATGCGGGCTAATCTGACGCCGGGCGTCTTCAGCGTTGTCAACGATTTGAGCGTGGCGAACGAGAAGCCGTAATCGGCAGAGCGCTTTTCCGATCCAACTCTTCGAGGATTCCGGCCATGTTAAAGACAGTCGGCGTTCTATCTGGCATGAGCTTCTTTGCCGCCGCGCTCACGGCGTATCCGGTCATCGTGGTGCATCTGAAGAATGTGCAAGGAGCCAGTGTCGGGACTGCTACTCTCAGTCCCAACGATTCGCATGGAATGAAAATCGCGCTCGACCTGCGAGATCTGCCTCCCGGAGAACACGCGATCCACATTCATGAACATGCGGTGTGTCAGCCGCCGGATTTCACATCCGCAGGTGCTCATTTCAACCCGAAGCACAAAGAGCATGGGCTGGAAAACCCGAAAGGCCCGCATGCCGGAGATATCGAGAACTTTACAGTCGCCGCTGACGGAACATCGACGCAAACCGTGATCGCGCGCCACGTCACGATGGCCAAGGGGCGCAATTCGGTTTTGGGCCATGGAGGCACCGCACTCGTGATTCACGCGTCCCCCGACGACATGAAAACGAACCCCGCAGGCAGTGCAGGGCCGCGAATCGCTTGCGGAACCATCACGAGAGCTGAGCCGTAAGAGCAACATCAACCCGGACCACTTTAAGCAAGCCGGCCGGGGCAGGACGTAGTGCATGATGTCAAACTCGAATCCCACCGCGCCCATTTCCAGCACAGTACTGGCCCGCGCACTCCCGAAGGGGTCGATTCCTATCGGCTGAGATGGCGGGAGGCCGAAGCCGGGGATCGCGGTCTTTATTATTCCGGCACCGAAAAGCCGCGCCACCTCGACAGCGTCGGCATTTCCAGCCCAAATTGATCCAGCGCCCGGCCCACAATGTGGTCGACGATGTCCTGAACCCGCTTCGGCCGGTCGTAAAAAGCGGGTACGGGCGGAAAAATCACCACTCCCATGCGCGCCAGCGCTAGCATGTTCTCCAGATGAATCTCGTGCAGCGGATTCTCGCGTGCCAGGAGTACTAATTTCCGCCGCTCCTTCAGCACCACGTCCGCCGCACGGCAGACCAGCGTATCGCCGTATCCCGCGCGGATGGCCGCCAGCGTTCTCATGCTGCAGGGAGCCACAATCATGCCGTTTGTCTGAAACGATCCGCTGGAAATGACGGCGGCCTGATTGTCCTCGCGGTGGACAGCCGAGGCCAGCTTCTCCACATCTTCCAGCGAATACGCGGTTTCGTGTGCGATGGTGGTGCGCGCCCAGCGGCTCAGGACCAGATGTGTCTCGACGCCCAGTTCGCGCAGTGCTTCAAGCGCGCGAATACCGAAGATCGCTCCCGAGGCTCCGGTGATGCCGACGATCAGCCGCATAAGCGAGGGTAGCAAACTAAGAGCATGATCGATAGCGTTTCCAGGCGAGGCTTTCTGGCGGGCGGGGCGCTCGCAATTTCCGGACTGGCCTCGGCCAAAGCGGCACCTCCGCCTCCGGCGCCTTATGGCGCGCTGCCTTCCGAGCGCCAGGTGCGTTGGAGCGAAATGGAGTTCTATAACTTTCTCCATTTCTCCATGAATACTTTTACGGATCGCGAGTGGGGCTATGGAAACGACAGCCCATCGCTTTTCAATCCGACGGATTTCGACGCCGACGCCATTGCCGAAGTGTTGAAAGATGCCGGAAGCGCCGGCGCCATCCTCACCTGCAAACATCACGACGGATTTTGCCTCTGGCCGACCAAGACGACGGATTATTCGGTTAAGCGAAGCCGGTACAAGAACGGCAAAGGCGATATCGTGCGCGAAATATCGGAAGCAATGCGCCGCCATGGCTTGAAGTTCGGTGTCTATGTCTCTCCCTGGGACCGGCACGAAGCAAGTTACGGAACGCCGCAATACGTAAAGCTCTACCGCCAACAGATTCATGAACTACTGACCTGGTATGGCCCGGTATTCGAGATCTGGCATGACGGGGCAAACGGCGGGACCGGATGGTATGGCGGTGCCGGCGGCAAAAGAATCATCGACAAGCATACTTACTATCACTGGCCCGAGATTTGGGCGCTCGAACGGAAGTTGCAGCCAAACGCGGTTATTTTCAGCGATGTCGGTCCCGATATCCGCTGGATCGGAAACGAAAAAGGCATCGCGGGAACAACCTGCTGGGCCACTTACACGCCGCGCTCGGCCGATGGAGGAACACCGGTGCCCGGCGATGTCGACGAGCATGAGGCTTCCACTGGAACCAGAAACGGAAAGTTCTGGATGCCCGGCGAGTGCGATGTTTCCATCCGTCCCGGATGGTTTTGGCATCCGAAGCAGAATTCCGAAGTGAAGCAGCCCGCCGAATTGCTGAAGCTGTTTTACGAATCGACCGGCCGCGGCGCCAGTTTTTTGCTGAATGTTCCTCCCGACCGGCGCGGACGCATTTATCCGGCCGATGCCGAATCTTTGCGCGGCTTTGCGCGGCTGCGGCGGTCGATTTTCTCCAGGAATTTGGCCGCCCACGCGCGCATTACGGCCTCGAGCGTGCGCGGCAATTCCTATCGCGCCGAAAACATGACCGACGGTAAGCCCGAAACTTATTGGGCAAGCGCTGATGTGCACAAAACTCCCCACGCAATTTTCGATTTCGACCATCCCATCTCGTTCAACATTGTGCGGGTGCGTGAAGCGATCTGCCTCGGCCAGCGCATCGGAGCCTTCTCGGTGGAGACCTGGCAGAACGGAAATTGGTCGCCCTTTGCGCAAGGCACGAGCATCGGCGATTGCCGCATCCTTCGCCGCGAGCAGCCAGTGCGGACGACACGAGTGCGCCTGAACATCACAAACTCGCCGGTATGCCCCGCGCTTGCCGAATTTGCGCTCTTTGCGGAGCGGGGCTGAAGCCTACCCTCCCTTATCCTTGACATAAAGGCCTACGCTTGCTGATTTCTCTCTTCATCGGCTGTTACAACGACACGCTGTTCCCCGAGACCGGCAAAGCCGTGGTCGCAGTGCTGGAAAGGCTTGGCAATCGGGTGGAATTCCGCCAGGCGCAGACCTGCTGCGGCCAGATGCATTACAACACGGGCTATCTCGGCGAAGCTCTGCCATTAATGAAGCATTTTCTGGATGTTTTTCGCACCGCGGAGACGATCTGCATTCCCTCTTCTTCCTGCGTCGCGATGATCCGAGATCACTATCCGAAAATGGCCGCTGGCGATCCCTCGCTGGAACGCGAAGTTCGGGAGCTACTGCCCAAAGTATATGAGTTTTCCGAATTGCTGGTAAGCAAATTGGATGTCGTCGAGGTGGGCGCATCCTTTCCTCACACGGTGACTCTCCATCCCTCCTGTCATTCGCTCCGTTCGTTGCATATTGGCTCGAAGCCGGAACGATTACTGCAGCACGTTCGCGGCTTGAAACTGCTGCCGCTTCCGGCGGCCGATCAATGCTGCGGTTTCGGAGGAACCTTCGCCATCAAGAATGCCGAAGTCTCGGCGGCTATGCTGGCGGAGAAAGTGCAATGCATTCTGGATTCGGGCGCCGAGATCTGCACCGCGCTGGACAATTCGTGCCTGATGCACATTGGCGGCGCGCTCAGCCGTCAGCGCACCGGGCTGCGTTGTCTGCATCTCGCCGAGATTCTGGCCTCGACCGAAGCGGGAGCCTCGAAGTGAGCGTCCGTGTCGGCGATGCAGCGGCAGCGCCCGATTTCCAGAAGGCTGCCAAGCGCCTCATTGCCAACACGCAGCTTCGCCATAACGTCCGCCGCGCGACCGATGTCATTCGCGCTAAGCGCGCCAAAGTGGTGGCCGAAGTTCCCGAGTGGGAGCAGCTTCGCGAAGCCGGCCATCGCATCAAAGAACACACGCTGCGGCATCTGGCCGCCTATCTGGAGCAGTTCGAGAACGCTTGCGTCCGGGCCGGCGGCCAAGTGCATTGGGCGCGCGATGCGGACGAGGCGAACCGCATCATTGTCGATGTTGTTCAGACCGCATACCGAAACCGAGCCGGAAGCATAAGCGACCAGATGGAAGTCATCAAAGTCAAAACGATGACTTCGGACGAGATCGGTCTGAATCGGGCGCTGGAGGCGGCGGGAATCGTGCCTCACGAAACCGATCTGGCGGATCTCGTGGTGCAGCTTGGCGAAGACCGCCCGTCGCATATCGTTGTGCCCGCGCTGCACCGGAATCGCGCGGAGATCCGGCGGATCTTCATGGAAAAGATGAAGCTCGACGAACTGGGCGAGCGGCCGGAGGATCTTGCCGAAGCGGCACGCAAGTATCTGCGGGAAAAATTTCTGCGTGTCAGAGTCGCCGTCAGCGGCGCGAATTACGCCATTGCCGAGACCGGATCCGTTTGCGTCGTCGAATCGGAAGGCAACGGGAGAATGTGCCTCTCGCTTCCCGAGGTCTTGATCAGTTTAGTCGGAATCGAAAAAGTAATTCCGCGCCTGGAGGACTTGGAGGTCTTCCTGCAGCTCCTGCCGCGCTCGGCGACCGGCGAACGCATGAATCCGTACAACTCGCTCTGGACGGGCATTACTCCGGGCGACGGTCCGCGCGAGTTTCATGTGGTTCTGCTCGACAACGGAAGAACCAATGTGCTGCGCGATGCCGCCTCGCGCGAAACCCTGGACTGCATCCGCTGCGGCGCTTGCTTGAACGTGTGCCCGGTGTACCGGCAAACCGGCGGGCATGCCTACGGATCGGTTTATGCCGGCCCCATCGGAGCCATCCTCACACCGCAATTGCAATCGATGGAGCATTCGACTTCACTGCCCTACGCATCTTCGCTCTGCGGAGCTTGTTACGAAGTCTGCCCGGTCAAGATCGACATTCCCGAGATACTCATTCATCTTAGAAGCAAAGTGGTTGAGCAAGGGGGCGCGCCGCTTGCCGAGCGCCTGGCCATGAAGGCGGCTTCGTTCGCATTCGCCGGCAAAGGCCGCATGGAAGCCGCGCAGAAATTGACCCGCATCGGGCAATGGCCCTTTGCTCATGGCGGCAAGATTCGCAGCCTGCCTGGAATGTTAGCCGGCTGGACCGCGGTCCGCGATCTTCAGACCGCTCCGAAAGAATCGTTTCGCCAATGGTGGGCACGGCGCGAACAGAACCACGACCTCCAGCGAGGGGCTTCTTCATGAGCGGAGCCCGAGACGAGATTCTCGCGGCCGTCCGGCGCGTGTTGCCGATCTCCTCTTCTTCGCGCGAAGCCGATTATGCCGCCATTCCGCGCGCCTATCCGGTATCCGGATCGTTAGACCAAACCGCCCGCCTGGACTTACTCGAAGAGCGCCTGTCGGACTATAACGCGGCTGTTTACCGATGCCTGGAGACAGGCATTGCCGAAACGGTTGCACGGGCGCTATCGGCGCGCGGCAAGAAATCGCTTGTCATTCCGCGCGGCCTGCCGCGTAAGTGGCTGCCCGAAGGATTTCTATTTACAACTGACGATGGTCTTACTTACGAAGAACTCGACCGTTCGGAAGGCGTACTTACTGGATGCGCGCTGGCAATTGCGCGAACCGGAACCATTGTGCTACGGCACTCGGAGCCCGAAGGCCGCCGCGCGCTGACGCTGATCCCCGATTATCATCTCTGTGTGGTGGATGCGAGCCGAATTGTCGAGACGGTTCCCGAAGGGATGCGCGCGATTGCGGGTTTCGGGCCCGATCCGGTGACCACGGTTTCCGGCCCTTCGGCCACCGCCGATATCGAAATGATCCGGGTCAAGGGTGTGCATGGCCCCCGCACCCTCGATGTCATTCTTGCGGGAGATTAAGAGTAAAATGCCTTTACGGTTCGGCAAATATACTCGATATCATCCAGCTGCAGCTCGGGATAGATCGGCAGCGCCAGCGATTCGTTTGCGAGTCGCTCGCTGACCGGAAAATCGCCGGCCTTGTATCCCAGTCCGGCAAAGCACTTCTGTAAGTGCATCGGAACAGGATAATAGATTTCGGTCCCAATCTCTTGGGCGTTCAGATAGGCGCGTAACTCGTTGCGCCGCTCTGCGCGGATGACAAATTGGTTATAAATGTGCCGCGTTTGATATGTGTTCGCCTGGGGGGCGTGCACCGGAATATCGAGGTCGCTAATGAAACGGCGATACAGATCCGCGTTTTGACGGCGGCGTTCGGTCCAGAAATCAAGATACGGCAGCTTGACTCGCAGTACTGCGGCTTGAATGGCGTCGAGCCGCGAATTGATGCCGACCCATTCGTGACGATATTTTTTGTGGGCGCCATGGACGCGCAGCGCCATCAGTCTTTCCGCCAGAGCGCCGTCGTCGGTGATAAGCATGCCCGCGTCGCCAAAGGCGCCCAGGTTCTTGCTGGGGAAGAAACTCAGGCAGCCGAGATCGCCGATGGTGCCGGCGCGGCGCCTTTTGTATTCCGCTCCGAGAGCCTGCGCGGCGTCTTCCACAATGGAGATTCCTTTGGGCCGCGCCAGCGCTTGGATACTATCCATATCCGCGCACGCGCCAAACAGATGAACCGGGATCATCGCACGCACCTTGGGATTTGCCGAAAGCACTCGGGAGGCGTGGTCCGGGTCCAGGTTGAAGGTGTCCGGCTTGACATCGGCGAAGACGGGCGCGGCGCCCACGCGAGAAATGGCGCTCACGGTAGCGAAAAACGTATAGGGCGTGGTCAGGACCTGGTCGCCGGGTCCGATCCCCAGCGCCATCAATGCCAGCAGCAGCGCATCCGATCCGGAACCGCAGCCGATGGCGTATTTTGCCCCGCAATACGCCGCAATTTCCGCCTCCAGCGCGCTCACTTCCTCGCCGAGAATGAACTGCTGCGACTCAGTCACGCGCGTGAGCGCCGCGAGCACCTGATCGCGGATGGTCCGATGTTGGGCCTTTAGATCGAGCAGCGGAATTTTGCGCTGTTCCGCGGTACGAAGGTTCATGAATCTTCTATTGTGGCAAGGCGGGATTGCGTGGCTATTTTCTTTTGCAGAACTGCGGATACTCTTTCTTCAACGCTCGGAGCTTGGGAAGGTCGTTGTAAACGATGTAGGGATTGTCGGGATGGCGGTCCAGAAAGTACTGGTGATAGCCTTCCGCCCGGTAGAAGGCGTGGAAAGGGACAACCTGTGTCACGATGGGGCGGCCGAAGACGTGCGCCGCATCCAATTGCTTGATGTATGCTTCGGCCACGCGCTTCTGTTCCGGGTTCTTATAGAAAATGACGGAACGATATTGCGTTCCGACGTCCGGTCCCTGGCGGTTCAGTTCGGTCGGATTTTGCGCTACCGAAAAATAGACCTTGAGCAGTTGGCCAAAGGTGATGACCGAGGGATCGAAGGTAATTTCGACCGATTCGGCATGCCCGGTGCGCCCCGTGCTGACCATTTCGTAATGTGCCGAGGATTTCCCGCCGCCGGAATAGCCGGCGACTACCTTGGTGACGCCTTTCACGCGTTCAAATAGACCTTGCACACCCCAGAAACAGCCGCCCGCGAGTACCGCCGTCTGCTTCGTATGGCTCGGCGCAGCGGGAATATCAACCGCCGCGTCGGGAAAAGCGGTGGCGGCACTTAAGGCCGCCACGGAAGCGAATGCAAGAAACGGAAGGTGAATAAAGCGCCGCATACCTTTAGCGTACCCGCTTATTTCCAGCCGCGATTCTTCGCGATGCTGATCAGATTCGCCAGAATGCGATACGCTCCCGGCACTCCCGCCGGCAACTGGCGGTAGAGCGCGTAGGCGTCGTAAACATAAAAGCCGCGGCCGTAATGCGCCAGCAATAATCCGCCGCGCTGCGGGGCCTGGCCAGGATCGTGAGTTTCCAGAAGCGCCTGGTAATGCGGGTCCCACTTCTCCAGGAATCCGTGCCCGCGCTCTTCCTGCCAGCCTTGGAAATCCGCCGACGTGATTTTGTTCGGCCAGGTGAATACCGGATTCTCCGGCTGGAGAATCTTCACCGCCGCGGTCTCCTCCACCACCTTCTGGGGATTCGAACCCAGCGTAAACGGATACGGCCCGTAATTGCGGTTGAAATTCTGCAAGTTGTATTGGACGATCAGCACGCCGCCGTTGTGAACGTATTGCAGCAGACGGCTGTTCACCGCGGGCAGTTCGGGCCGCACCGCATAGGCGCGAACGCCGAGAACGATCGCATCGTATCCGGACAGATCGCCGCTTGAGAGGTCACCCGCCGAGAGGATTGTGGGCGTGATGCCTAAGTCTTCAAGCGCGCGCGGCAAGTCGTCGCCCGTCCCGGGAATATAGCCCACGCGTAAACCCGGTGCCATCTTCACATTTACGCCGGCCGCCTCGTAGGTAGCGGGGCGATAGTAAGGATACGGCCGCAGCCCCGGATACCCGGCGAGCCGGTAGCCTTGCGTATAGGTCTTGCCCCTGTACTCGGCGGCGGCCTTAATTTCGTAGTGTTGCTGCGCGATGTTGTGCGGAGTCACAGTGAAGGCGACGGTTTGCGTGTCGCCATCGTGCGAAAACGAGAACGGATATTTTCCGGGAGCTGATTGCCAGCCTGGCGGCAACTGCAAGTGCAGGCTTCCTTTCGCGGTCCCCATGACGTTACTGCGCAGCGTGCAGGAAAGCTGGAACGATTTCGCGTCGAGCGGCACCGCGCCGGCCTTGGCCGAAAGCCAGACCGAAATCGCCGGCGCCATGTAGAGCGGCTGCTCTTCTGTCCCGATGCCATCTGCGTGATGCCGACTCTGAACGACTTTCATGAGCGTGAAATCCGCGCCATGATAGCTGGCTTCCACTCTGGCGATCAGCGGATACGGCCCGAACGACAGGTTCCGGTATTGCGGTTCGTTCAGGTTGTAATAAGGCTGTTCCAAATTCGGGCGCGAAAAATAGGGCTTGGTCAGCGCCGCGTCTTTGGGAGCCGTGACGGCGAACTTCACGCGCATCTCCTTGCCGGCCGCAAGCGTGGATGGCGCCGCAGCTTTCTGCCGAATCTGCCAGGCGTTGCCGCCGGAGGGAATCACTTCCACTTTCCGAATATCCGTTGCTTCGGGTCCCGGATCGATCATGTGGACATCGACCGCAAACGACTGGCCGGGAATCGCGGCGGTAAAGGTGCTTCCCTGGCGATGAAAAAATCCATGCGGTGGATGCGCCGGAGCTACGGCGGGATCAAAAGAGAGACCAAGCGCCAGAACCAATGCATGCTCGAACTGCTTTTCTTTCACGCCTAGCTCGAAGGCGACATCGCTCTTTCCGGGCTCGGCCAGATGGCTTGCGCGCACTTGCTTTAGGAGCGAACGCACCGCCTTCAATCCATCCGCCAGCACCGGAGCGATTGCAGCGGGCTTTCCCGGCTTGTATTCGGCCGCGGCCTGGTTCGCGAGATCCGAAATCCGCCGCAAGCCGCTTTCGAGAAACGCCGGATCGCCGCCAGCCAGCTTGGCGATACCCATCAGCGAAATATCGATGCCGTCAAAAAAGGATTTCTCCTTTGCAGGCGCCGTGACGCGCGAGCCAAAACGATGGTAAGGCGTGGAGCGAAACGAGGGCTGTGGCAGAGTGCCGCCGCCGTTCTGGCTCTTCTGAAAACCCCAGCCTTCGCCGGCCATCTGTCCATAGGTCAAACCGGCCGCCGGGTCCAGGGTTCCTTCCGGAATCGTAACAGTGGTCGAGGGCGTGTGATGGATCCAGGTTTTGGTGACGTAATCGAAAAAGCGCAGCGGGACATACTTACCGGTGGCGTAATCGTAAATGGTTCCCTTCTTGGTGGCTCTAAAGAACGGAACGCGGTTATAAACCTTCAGCGGTTTCCAAGGCTGCAAGCCTTCGCGGATCTGCTCGGGGAAGCGGTTCGGGTCGCCCGCCGCAACATAGACCTCCTGGGCCAGTTCGCCTGCGACCTGATGATTGCCGTGCCCGTCGGTTGGGCCGCCGATAAATACGGACGCCACCACAAGCGGCCTGGTCATACGAACCATGCGCACGGCATCGGCGAGCACGCGCTCGTGCCCCCACTTGTGCAGCGCCTCCTCGCGTGTTTTGGAAAAGCCGTAGTCGATGACATTGCTCCAATATTGGTGCACGCCGTAGTAACGGTCGGCTTTCAGCAGCTCTTCGGTGCGGATCAGGCCCAGTGCGTCGTAGAGATCGCCCGACATGGCGTTCTGCCCGCCTTCGCCGCGCGTCAGGGTGAGCAGGATCGTGCGCGCGCCGGTGCCCCGCGATTCGTAGGCCAGCATTCCGCCGTCTTCGTCGTCGGGATGTGCGGTGAGCAGGAGAATGCTGGCGCGGGTGCGAATCGCCGCCAGCCAGCGCGAAAGCCCGGCCGCGCCGCGATCCAGGTCGATCGGCATCGCATTAGCGTTTGCCGAAGCCAGCGCCCGCTGCGACTTATGGCTGTTTGCCGCCCAGAGAGCGGAAGCGAGGACACCCAGCAGGGCTAAGGCGGGCACGGCGCGTCTTGCGGACATAATCGTATGGGGAACCCCCAGATATAGCACGAGTTACCAGGCTGCCGCGGCTGCTTGCGTATCCGAATGGCTGTCGCCGGCGTCCTAGATAACAGACGCCGGGTATTTTGAGGCGAAAAGGAGAGTTTGATGCAAGTAAATAGGAAGGTCTTTCAATCGAGTATGTTGGGAGCGATTTTGGCCGCGGCTTGCGCGGCAGCTCCCTTGTGGGCGCAAGGTCAGGAGTATCCGCCCCCACCCCAATATCCCCCCGCGCAGCAATACCCGCCGCCGCAGCAGTATCCGGCGCAGCAGGGCCAGTATCCCGCTGCACCCCAGCCCTATCCGGCCCCCCCGCCGCAATATCCAGCCCCCAATGCGCCCCCGCCGCTGCAATCGCCACAGCAGTTGGAGCGGCTGGTCTCGGTGATCGCGCTCTATCCCGATCCTCTGCTCGCTCAGGTGCTGACCGCCTCCAGCTATGCGGACCAGATTCCCCAGGCTGCCGCCTGGGCCAGCGAGCACCGCTATCTGCAGGGCCCTCAACTCGCCGCCGCCATTCAGCAGGACCAGCTTCCCTGGGATCCCAGCGTCATCGCTCTGCTGCCGTTCCCCTCGGTTTTGGAATACATGGCAGAGAACATGGCTTGGACCGAACAATTGGGCGACGCCGTGCTAGCGCAGCGCCCCGACGTTATGAATGCGGTGCAAACCATGCGGGGAACGGCGTATCAATACGGATATCTCCGCAGCGGCCCTTACCAGTCGATCCAGGTGACCGGCCCCGACGATATACAGATCCTGCCGGTAGAGCCCGGTTATGTTTACGTGCCGTATTACAACCCAAACGTCGTGTTCGTCCGGCCCCGTCCCGGCTTTTCCGTTGGCGCAGCCATCCGCCTCGGTCCGCGAGTTACGCTCGGCGCCGCTTTCACGCCCTGGGGCTGGGGCCATGTGAGCTTCGGCTGGCGCACTCATGACATTGTGATCGGCGACCGTCCTTGGGGAAGAACGTGGCAGAATCGGCGCGTCTACGTCAACCGCTATGCCCCCGCTCCGCATTACTCCGGACGGGCAAGAGAGCGGCATGATGTCCGCGAACACGAACGCGCCCGCCAGAAGCACGAGCGCGATCACGAACGCGATCACGAACGCTGAAGTTCGGCAGCCATTTGAGCGGCGTGGCAGAGCAGAAATCCAGGCGGCTGCGCCGCCCAAGCAACGGCCAGTCCGGGCATCGCCTGCTTTGGTTAACAGGCGGCAATCGCAACCATTGGCGAAAGAAAGACGATAGTACATTTTGCCGAATGCCCGCTCGAAACTGGCGAATGCCAGAAAACCCTGAGAGAAATCCGACCGATTTCGCACAAGAATTTCGCCAGAGTTCTCATTGTTGGGCTTGAAAGAGCCGATAATTAGGCTAAGCTGGTGTTTACGTAATTTCCCGAGTGCTGCGCGGCAGCTGCGTAAAAACGCTCTTTGTGTAAGAGGGGACTGTGTCGAAAAGGCGCTTACTGTTCATTGCCTTGTGCGCGTTTGCGGTTGCGCTGGTGCTGTCGTTCGGTTGGAGGAGGTGGGCTCGCATCCAGGGCCCGGTGGCCGGACATACGGCCCCACATGCCACAGTTTCGGCCATGATCCGCTCCCTCCGCCCCGTTTATCCTTATTCGGTCATCCCCGGAGGTGCCTATTCCCAGGCCGAGTTGCGCTATGCAGTGAAACACGATCCGGTGGTGCGGAAACATTATGGCGATTTCGACGTCGCCGATGCTCAAGTCGTGACCCTCACGGCGGATCGGTACGAATATGCCTCATATCGCATAAAAAACCACATCTATTGGACAAAAAGGCGGCTGCGGCTACGAAAAGGAGAGGCTCTGCTGACCGACGGCACGCACTACGCTCGCACACGCTGCGGGAACCGCCTTTCCAATACCCGGAAAGGCCCCACTTCCCCGTTGGAGCCGCCGAAAACCGCGCTGAACCTTCCGCCGTTGACACCGCCACGGCTGTTCACCTTCCAACTGGCGGCAGCCCCGCCGCCCGGGGTGCTGGCGCAGGAGAACTCGCTGCAACCAAGTGATCTGAGCGCCGCGGTGTTGCCGAAGGAGATGGAGCCGCTGGTCTCGTCGTCGGCGTGGCCGGCCTTGAATCGATATTGGTTTCCGGCGGTGTTTACGCCCGGCTTTGTGGGTCCCGTCCCCAATCAGCCGAGCGGCCCAACGACGCCGCCGAACGACGGCAACAACCCTCCACCTGGTGGACCGCCTCCGGTGATGCCGGTTCCGGAGCCAGCAACGATTTTTCTGCTCGGCGTGGTCTTTGTCTGTTTTGTACTAGGTTGGCGCGCGCTGCAGCGGCACTAAGCCCAAGATGCCGAATTCGAGCCGGGAGCGTAAGCGACCCTGAGCCTCGTTCACGCTCGGCACTCAGCATGGGTCGATGATCACAGCAAACGGAACTCCACCTCGACTGTGACCCTCACGTTCACAGGGCGGCCGTCTTTGAGCCCTGGACGGAAACGCCATTGCTTCACGGCGTTCAGCGCCGCGCGGTTCTGATCCGCATCCAACCCTTTCGTCACGCGAAGCTCTGTGGGAATGCCGCCACGGGTGACCACCGTCAGAATGCGGACCGTGCCCGCGGCAAAGGCGGTCTTCGAGGATTGGGAGACCGCCGGCTCCACATAATGGATCAGCTTCGGCGGTGTAACGTCTCCTCCGGGCGTGTACACCTTGCCGGTCTTTTGGGGGCTGTTTGCCGCAAAACACAAAACCGAGCAAACGAAGACAGCGGCGGCCAGCCGGAACACGCGAAACGCCTCCTGAAGCATGCAAGTGATGAAGCTGACGGACGAGAAGCGAACCGCGTTACAGGATCATTCGTGCCGCAGTGCCGCCATCGGATCCACACGAGACGCTCGCCGCGCCGGGAGCCAAGCAGCCAGAACCGCAATACAAGCCATAACAGCCCCAGGAATGGCGATTGTGACCGGGTCGTCCGGTTTTACGCCATAGAGTTCGCTCGCGATCAGGCGGGACCCGGCGATGCCGGCGGGAATACCGATCAAGAGGCCGATCGCGACCAAACGCAGTGTTTCGCCAAGAACCATACCGGCGATTTGTGCGCGCCGCGCGCCCAGCGCCATGCGAATGCCGATCTCGCCGGCTCTGCGATTCACTGCGTAGGTCATCAGCCCGTACAGTCCCACCGCTGCCAGAAGCAAAGCCAGCACGCCAAACAAGCTCGAAAGCGAAGCCACCAGGCGCTCTTGAATCAGGGATTGGTTTACTTGCTCGTTCAGTGTCTTAACGTCGGAGACAGGCAGGCGACTATCGACAGATTTGACGGCTTGCAGGATGGATCGAAGCGCGCTATGCGGATCGATGGCGGTGCGAACTTCGAAAGTCACGCCGCCCGAGTACAGCGGCTCTTGAAATAGCGGCAGGTAAATCATAGGCGCCGGCCGTTCCCGAAGATCGTGATTTTTTTTGTCCCGCATCACGCCGACGATTTCGAGCCAGCTCGATGAGACGGTCCAGGCCGGCACGCTCACATGCTGTCCAATCGGGTTCGAATCGCCAAAGTAATCGCGCGCCATGGTTTCGTTGATGATGGCCACCTTTGGAGCTCCGGTTTGATCGGCGCCGGTAAAATCCCGCCCAGCCAGCACGGGAGTTTGGAGCGTGGTGAAATAATCCGGCCCAACCACGTTTACTCCCACGTATTCCAAGTCATGCTGCTTTGCGGCCCCTTCGATTTTTGGTGATACGGAACTGTAGCCACCTCCAAGAGGGCCATAAATGGATAAAGTCGTCGAGCGGACTCCGGGAATTCTTTCGATTCGATCAACTAAGCGCTTATAGAGCGCAATAAGCTGGTTGTCTTTATAGCCAACCATGCCGGGGCTTACCGAAAACAAAAGAACATTGTCTTTGTTGAAGCCCGGGTAGAAGTTCTTTAGATTCTCCAGGCTGCGGACCAGCAGGCCGGCGGCAATCATGAGCACCAACGATACGGCGATCTGCAACACGATGAGCGCTTTCCCAAGCCCCGAGCGGTTTCCCGATACGCCATGACTTCGCGTGCTTTCAATCTTCAGCCGGGACGCACGCCACGCGGGCGTTAAGCCGAACAGCAGAGCCGTACACACGGAAACCAGCAACGTGAAACCGAGCACGGTGGTATCGGGCCGAACGCTTAAAGTAAGGGAAGCGCCCGCATGCGACATCAGGAATAAAAGCGATCTGCAGGCCCAGAAAGCAGTGAGCAGACCCAACGCACCGCCGCACACGGTTAGCAAAATGCTTTCCGTCATCAACTGGCGCATCAGGCGCAGACGTCCGGCCCCCACCGTGAGCCGCACCGTAATTTCTTTCTGGCGGGCATTGGCGCGGGCAAGCATTAAGTTCGCAACGTTCGCGCAGGTTACCAAAAGCAGCAGCCCCGTAATCGCCATCAAGATCCAAAGCGGTTTCGAATATTTCTGCCGCAGCGCGGCAAGTCCTTGTCCGCCGGATTCCAATCGAACCTTAGTCGCACGGTAATACTGCCGAGTACCCGGCGAATCGACAGGCAGACCGGCCAGTCCCGCAACGGCTTCACGCATGCTCTGGTGGAAGATCGGCTGCAGATTGGCAAGTGCCTTTTCTTTTGTGACGCCCGGCTTTAGGCGGCCCATTAACCGCAGCCAATTGCGAAACGGAGCACGCAGCACGTCATAAGGGCTGCCGGCCAACGCGAAACCCGGCATGACCTGCGCCATTGTAGTCAGTGGAACCGATACATCGATTGGTTCGCCGGGTTGGAGTCCGTAGAACTCGGGCGGCGTCACGCCGATGATTGTGAATGGAGAGTTGTTGATGACAACATGTTTCCCGATTACCGCCGGATCGAGCGCGAATCGCTTGCGCCAATAGTCGTAACTGATCACGGCCACGGGATTTTGCCCGGCGACCTTCGCATCGTCGGGCTCAATCGTGCGCCCGATGATCGCGTGAATGCCAAGCGTAGAAAAATAGTCCCCGGAAACCACCTGACCCGTCGCAAGGCCGCCCTGTCCGTTTACTTCCAAATCCATTTCGCCGAAGCTACGGAACGCGAGCACGCCGGAAAGTACTTGATTCTGTTCGCAGAATTGTTTGAACGCCGGATAGGGAAATGCCCAGTTCAGTCCAATAGCCGGATTGAAAACCTTGAACTCGACCAATTGCCCGGGATTCTTCACCGGAAGCATCTTCAACAGCGCTGCATCGATCAAACTGAAGATGGCGGTGTTGGCCCCGATACCAAGCGCCAGCGACGCAATAACGACAAAAGTAAACATCCGGCTTTTCGCGAGTGTTCGGACGCCATAGCGAATGTCTTGCCAGATACTTTCGAGGAACCGGATGCTGTTCATGCAATAGATCTCCTCGTGTATCAGAGTGGAATTTCCGAGCTTGCGCCGGGCGGCCTGGCGGGCCAGCTCCCGAGGCATGCCGCGCGAAATATTTTCATCCGTTTCGATTGCGAGATACGCCTCCAGCTCGCGGGCGCGCTCCTGGTCCCACTGCTGGCGGCGAAAGAAGCGGCTCCAGCGCATATCGGTCCTCAGTATCCCATAGATGATCGACCGAAGCAACCCTCTGTAGTTTTGGAATGCTGAAACGGAGCCGGAAGCGTGAGCGACCTGGCTCGGAATCTATTGACCCGCGCCGCCTGGAGAGGCGGCGGCAGCCTGAAAGGCTGAACCCACTACCGGGTCTTGCGTTTAATGCGTGCGCCGAGCATTTCCGCGAAGCCGATGCCCACGATGCCGATCAGTAAATGCACGACTCCGGCGGGCCAGGAGTTGCCGCCCGCGACCAGGTGCATCATCATCATGCCGTAGATGGCTACGATGAACCCCCAGATAATCGCCACGATGGGCAGTGCGATGCCGGCGCGCGCAAACAGCGCGAGGATTGCGATGATCCAGAGCAGGATTACGAAGATCACCCCGAGGTCCATATGAATCGTGACCAGCGTGAGAGCGTTGCCGCTCCAGAACAATGCACCCAGCACAATGAGCGCCAGCCACACCAGCCGGATGATCGTCTGGACCACTATGGTCGTTACCTTCATGTTGTCGTTTTACCACTATGCGCAACTGGTATCCTGCGAGAACACCTCCAGTAAATGATCCGGGTCCAGGACTTAGTAAAAAACTTCGGCGAAGTGCAGGCTGTGCGGCGGATTTCGTTCGCGGTGGAGCAGGGGGAGATTTTTGCGTTTCTCGGGCCCAATGGGGCAGGGAAGACCACAACGATCAAAATGCTGACGACGCTGCTCAAGCCGACCAGCGGCACCATCGAATTGGACGGACTCGATCCCACGGTGCGGCAGCAGGAGGCGCGCAAGAGTTTCGGCATCGTCTTCCAGGACGCGAGCCTGGATAACGAACTGACCGCCTACGAAAACATGGCGCTGCACGCCAGCCTGTATAAGATTCCCCGAGCGGTGCGCGGGCCGCGGATCGAAAAGCTGCTGACAATCTTCGAACTCTGGGAGCGGCGCAACAGTTTAGTCAAGCAATTTTCGGGCGGCATGCGGCGTCGGCTCGAAATTGCGCGTGGCCTGCTGCATACGCCGAAAATTCTGTTTCTGGACGAGCCGACGCTGGGACTCGACCCGCAAACCCGCAACCAGCTTTGGTCGCATGTTAAGCAACTGAACGAAGAAGAGCGCGTCACGGTGTTTTTGACCACGCATTACATGGAAGAGGCCGAGCGCGTAGCGCATCGCATCGCCATCATGGATCGCGGCTGCATCGTGGCCATGGGCTCGCCGGCGCAGTTGAAAGCACAGACCGGTGCCGACACTTTGGAGGAAGCGTTTTTAAAGCTAACCGGCTCCTCGATTCGCGACGAAGGCGCCAATTCGCTCGATCAGATGCGCACGTTCGTCAAAATGTGGCAGCGGAAGTAAACGGCTCATGAATGCGATTTACATCTTGTGGTTGCGCCAACTAAAGCGCTACTGGCGCTCGCGCGGGCGGGTGATCGGCTCGCTCGGACAGCCGTTGCTGTTTTTGTTAGCGCTTGGATTCGGCTTCGGACCTGTTTTCCGCCGCGCCGGGCAAGGCGATTACCTTCAGTTCCTCGCGCCGGGCGTCATCGGCATGACGATTTTGTTCGCGGCTATCTTTTCCGGCATCGAGCTGATCTGGGACCGTCAGTTCGGGTTCATGAAAGAGATTCTGGTGGCCCCGGTGCCGCGGCTGACCATCATGATCGGCCGCACGCTCGGCGGTGCGACCACCGCCTTCATCCAGGGCCTTATCGTGTTCGTCATCTGCCTGCTGGCCGGATTCCGCATCGCGCACCCGGCACAGATTCCGCTCGCGATTCTTTTTATGGTGCTGATCTCGCTGATGTTCACCGCCTTCGGCACGGCGATTGCGTCAGTGATGTCGGATTTCCAGGGATTTCAGCTCGTGATGAATTTTCTCGTCATGCCCATCTTCTTCCTCTCGGGCGCTCTATTTCCGCTGGTCGGTTTGCCTAAACTCTTGAACTTCCTCGCCACCATCGATCCGCTCTCCTACGGAGTAGACGGCCTGCGCAGCGCCTTTGCCGGCGCGACACATTTCGGTCTGGCTACGGACTTGACGCTGCTTTTCGTGCTCAGCGCCATCGCGCTGGTAGCCGGCACTTATCTTTTTTCCCGCATCCAGCTTTGAATCGGAGCCGGAGGCGGAAGCGACCAGACCGGTTACGGCTTACGCAGCTTTGGCGATCGGCAGCCGGTCCGCCTCCGCCAGGCCGCAGCGCTCGAGCAGCCGGATGATCGGCCACGCCAGGTCGATCTCATGGTTGCGCATGGCAAAGCGCGCCGAAGTCGGAAATTCGTGGTGGTTGTTGTGCAGCCCTTCGCCGCCGGTCAGCAGCGCGATGATCGTGATGTTCGTCGCCAGGTTATCGTAATTGCGGTACCCGATCATATGGCAAAGGCTGTTGATGGAGGAGTTCAGCAGCACGTAGGCCACAATGTGGAAGGCCCAGGCCGCCAGTCCCCAAGCCCATCCGAACAGAAGGATGAAAATGGCCAGACCAATGAAAATCCCGTATTTTTGCACCCACATAGGCAGCCGGTCAATCGGGTCGGGCTGGTAGTCGGGTGTGTACTTGTTGATGGTCGCCGGATTCGAGGCTTCCTTTCGGTAGAGGAAATAGTTGCCGAACAGAACCGTCCACAGGCCGAGCACGCGCGGGCTGTGCGGGTCGCCAATTTCGTCCGAATGATGATGGTGCTTTCTGTGCACCGCCGCCCACTCGCGCGGTACCACGGCCGTGAACAGCAGCAGTTCCAGGTGCATCAGCGTCACGACCGCCGGGTGCAGGCGCAGGCCGCGGTGAGTCACCGTTCGGTGTAAAAAAATCGTGGTCGTGAAGACGGAGGTCTGCAGGATGACGCACGTGATGACAATAATCCAGACAATATGCATGTGTTGAACCTGAAACCGAGCCGGAAGCATGAGCGACCTGGCGCGGCTTGTGTTGCAGTATTAAGAGTAGCAGTAACCCGCCCGGCTATTTGGGCTGAGCAGCGGCGTTCTTCGGCAAAATGAACTCGGTCTCGCCCGGCCGCTCTTTGTGCAGGCGCTTGCGGATGACGAGTTCCTGAGTTGCCGGATCGCTCTTGAGCCGTTGAATGCGCTCCTTTTTCGCTTGGATATCGCGCGCGAGATTCGCGTTCTGCTCTTCGAGCGCGTGAATCTGCTGGCGCTTCTGCTCGAGCACGCTTAGCCCGTGCGGGCCGCGCAGCATAATTGTGGCGTAAGCTGCCAACCCGGCGAATGCCGCCACAATGGCAAGTGGGCGAAGAAATGATCGTGGCACCTGAATGAAGCCCTACTTATGTTTATAAACTTGTTTTGCGAGAAGATCCAGAGGATAGGAACAAATATTTGACCAACGATGCAATCATTGTTTGCTGCGCTTGCGCCAGCCGTGAGGAAGCGGCCCGGATTGCGCGCGCGGTAGTCGAGGCGCGCCTCGCCGCGTGCGTGAACGTGCTGCCCGAGGTGGAAAGCATTTACCGCTGGCAGGGTAAGATCGAAACCGCGCGCGAGACGCTGCTGCTCATCAAGACCGTCCACTGGCGCTTCGCCGAACTG
This sequence comes from Bryobacteraceae bacterium, assembly GCA_036379475.1. Lineage (GTDB taxonomy): Bacteria > Acidobacteriota > Terriglobia > Bryobacterales > Bryobacteraceae > Bog-105. The sequence continues at coordinate 75,986 of DASVGP010000032.1, forward strand.
CGCGACTGCATTACCGCTTTGCACAGTTATGAAGTGCCGGAGATTGTGGCGTTTTCTCTTAGCGCCGGTGCGGAAAACTACTTTGCCTGGCTGCGCGAGCAGGTGGCGCGGCCCAACTAGGCTCCAGGAATCTCCCGAACATTTCCGCCTTCGATCCCGAATGCCGTTGCGCGATGGGCTGCCGTGTCGTACACCGCGAAGCTCGGCTGCACATCCTCCCAGACGCCGCTCGAAAACTTCGCGCCCATGATCGGCCCGGGATTGATCAGCAGGCATCCCGCCTCCCGCCCGATCTCGCGTTCGTGGTTATGCCCGAAGCAGACCACGTCGTAATCGCCCGATTTGGCCATGGGCCGCGCGAGGTAATCGAAATGATTCACAGCGAAACGGCGACCGTCGAAATCGGCCTGGAGCAGCTCTCCATGAACCCGAATGCGGCTCGTCTTCATCGCCTTCGCGGTGATTCGATAGAGATCTGCATCGTTATTCCCGAAGACGATGTGTACGTCTTTATGGAACTTTCCCAGCTCGTCGATTACGAACGGCGAGCACAGATCGCCGCAGCAGATCAGTGCGTCCGCGCCGGCTACAGCGTGAACAGCCGGGGCGAGATTCCATAGATTGTCGTGAATGTCGGAGAAGATCGCAATGCGCATGTCTTATTCTTCATAAAAATTCCGCTCCCAGGCGTGGCGTTGCAGAATCCGGCGCGTGCGCGGTTCGAGCATTCCGCCCGCGGCCGCGTTGCAATTGCTCTCCACAGAGCTCACCCGGCGCATGCCGGGGATGACGGTGCTGACGGCGTGATTCGAAAGGCAGAAGCGGATGGCAATCTGCGGCAGCGTTCCCGGAATGCCCGCCAGATCCCGTTCGAGCGCCGCGACGTGCTCGACGACTTGCTTCTTCCGATCGCCTCGGAAATAAGCGTCGCGAAATTCGCCCGGTTCGAACTGGGTGTTTTCTGTAATCGTGCCGGTGAGGCCGCCTTCGTCGAGCGGTACACGCGCGATCACGCCGACATGCATCTTTTCGCAAAGCGGGAAAAGATTCCGCTCGGGGCTCTGGTCAAAAATGTTGTAAATGACTTGCACCGCCGTGATCACGCCGGTCTTGATCGCTTCCAGCGCGGAATCCGGGTCGTGCTCGGTAATGGAAATGCCGAAATAGCGAACCTTGCCGGTAGCGACCAGGTCTTCCACCGCGCGGCGCCACTCCTCGGTCTGAGTCCAGGCGTCGGTCCAGACGTGGAACTGCTGCAGGTAAATCTGCTCGACCCCGAGATTCCGCAGGCTTTGTTCCGTCGATTCCACGATATGCCGGTAAGGGAACACCTCGGAGATGGGCGTCGAGGGCGCGGCCGGCCAGATGCCGTTTTTAGGCGGGATCTTCGTGGCGATGTAAATACGGTGGAATGCGTTGCCGACCACCTTGCCCACCAGTCGCTCGCTGTGGCCATCACCATAGGCAAGCGCGGTATCCACGAAGTTGACGCCCAACTGAAAGCTGCGCTTGAGAGCGCGTACCGACTCGTCGTCTCTGCCGCCCTGCCATTGTTTGCCGCCGATTCCCCAGGCGCCGAAACCGATCTCACTGATCTCGGCTTCCGTGGTGCCGAGTTTGCGGTAGTGCATGCCACTGTTGTAGCGCAATGTTCAAAGGTTTTTCGAGGCTCAGAGGGCTGGAGGCTGCATTTCTTGCCGCGGCGCGCAAATTGTTCCTTCACGCCGGCCCGGGTTCCGGCACCGTATGTACTTACAGTTGCGCGACTTATCCCCCGGCGAAACTATGGCGACAGAACTGCACTACAGTTGCCGCGTAGGAGGACGAAACAGATATGCTTTGGTACACCTGGGTATTCCTGGTCATCGCGATCATCGCCGCTATCCTTGGCTTCGGTGGCTTAGCGGCCACGGCTGCCACAGTTGCGAAGGTCTGCTTCGTCATATTCATCATCCTGTTCCTGATCAGCCTGCTGACCGGAAGGCGGCGAGCGCTGTAGTTTTCAGTTCTTTTCGCGCGGGAGTCGTTCACGCGAGCGGCGCGTTCCAGAGCGAGGGCAAACGAATCGGCCCGAGTGAACGCGCCGCTTTTTTTATGTCCGGTTCTCCGGCGCCCCGCCAACATGTTCAGTCTCCGGCAGAAGCCCGCCGTGCTTCGCCCGAAGCGCCGATTCCGAGCGCCTCGCGCAGGCCGGCATTGATCGCTCGGTAGAGTTCGGGCCGGTCCCGCAGCGTTTGCCGCGCATTTTCCCGGCCTTGACCGATGCGCTCACCCTTGAAGCTGTGCCACGATCCGCTCTTTTCGATCAGGCCGTGAGCCACGCCTAGATCGAGAACGTCCCCTTCGCGCGAGATGCCGTGGCCATAGAGAATGTCCAATTCGACAGTTCGGAACGGCGCTGCCACCTTATTTTTCACGATCTTGACCTTGGCTCGGTTGCCGATCACGGTTTCGCCATCCTTAATAGCGGTCGTCCGTCTCACCTCCACGCGGACCGAAGAGTAAAATTTCAGCGCCCGCCCGCCGGTGGTGGTTTCGGGATTGCCGAACATCACGCCGATTTTTTCGCGCAACTGATTGATGAAGATAAGACAAGTGTTGGCGCGCGAAACCGAGGCTGTCAGCTTGCGCAGGGCTTGCGACATCATACGCGCCTGGAGGCCCATATGGCTCTCGCCCATGTCGCCTTCTATCTCGGCTTTGGGCGTTAGCGCGGCGACCGAATCGATCACGATTACGTCGAGCGCCTGCGACTGCACCAAAGCTTGCGCGATTTCGAGCGCCTGCTCTCCAAAATCCGGCTGCGAGACGATCAGGTTTTCCGTGTCCACGCCGAGGCGGTTTGCATAAGTGGCATCCAGCGCGTGTTCGGCGTCGATAAACGCAGCCGCTCCGCCCGCCCGCTGTGCTTCCGCGATGACATGCAGCGCAAGAGTGGTCTTGCCGGAAGATTCGGGACCGAAAATCTCAACCACGCGGCCACGCGGAAACCCGCCTGCCCCGAGCGCATGGTCGATGCCGATCGACCCGGTGGTAATCACCTCCACCGGCAGCGCCGCCCGCGAGCCCAGCATCAACACGGAGCCTTTGCCGAACTGCTTGTCCATCTGAGCCAGAGTGGCCAGAATCTGCCTGCGCCGTTCGTCCATAGGGATAACGTCGCGGGCCCGGTGCCCGGCTCTCCACTAAATTGGCTTAAGAAAATCCCGAAGGGCCAATGTAGATTTGGAAATATAATGCGGCGTTCTCTTTTTGCGCTCCTAATCGTCGCTGTCTCCATGTGTATGAACGCCTTCGCGGCGCCTGTGTCCGTCTTCGCAAACGGTACGGAAGGTTATCGGTGTTTCCGCATCCCGGCAATCGTCCAAACTCCCGACGGCACGCTGCTGGCGTTTGCGGAGGCTCGCCGCAAGAGCTGCGCGGATTTCGGCGACGTGCGGATCGTGCTGCGTACCAGCAAAGATAAAGGCAAAACCTGGAGCGCGCTGCACGTGGTGGCGAGCAATGGCCACCCGCAGACCGGCAATCCAAGTCCTGTGGTGGATACCCTCGATCCTAGGTATCCGCGAGGGCGTGTTTTTCTTTTCTACAATACGGGCGATGCGCCGGAAAGTGCCATCGATCGCGGGCAGGGCACGCGGCGCACTTGGTACCGGATCAGTGTGGACGATGGCGCCACCTGGTCGGCACCGGTGGACATAACTGCGAATGTCAAGCTGCCTTCCTGGCGCGGCTATGCCGCCGGGCCGGGACACGCGCTTCAACTGACCGCAGGACCGCACGCGGGCCGCATCGTCGTTGCCGCGAATCACACCACCGGCGGTCCGCCTTCGACTTCCGAAGCACATTCATTTTTCAGCGATGACCACGGCCGTAGCTGGCATTTGGGTGCCACGGTCGATTGGCCCGGCAGCAATGAAAGCACAGTCGCACAAGGCGCTCATGGTTCCGTTGTGATGAACAGCCGCGACCAAAGCGGAAAAACGCATGCACGCATTATCTCGATCAGCGACGACGGCTCGGCTCACTGGAGGTCACCCTTCGTTGCCCACGATTTGCCCGACGCAATTTGCGAGGGCAGCATGATCGCGTACAGTCCTCAAAAAGGTGTGCCGGTACTGCTGTTCAGCAACGCGGCGAATACAAAAGAAAGGCGCGAACTGACCATCAGCGTGAGCCGTGACAACGGGCATACCTGGCCCAAACATACACTGATTTACCCCGGCCCTTCGGCCTATTCGGACTTGATCATCATGCGAAATGGCCGGCTGGGCATTCTGTGGGAGCAAGGGAATGAAGGTGGCATTGTCTTTGCAAACCGTCCGCTGTCGCCGCTGTTTTGAGTAAGTCCTGTTTCTGAACTTAGCGTTTGGTGAAGGTGTGACAAGCTCGACCGTGTGGCCTGCTGGATCGTGAGTAATCCAGCCATTGATCATCGAAATCTCCTTCCTGAAACGATAGATTACCTCCGATGCAGGGAAACGTCGTCCACTTGTAAGTAGCTGGACCGGTGCTCTCCGGTGGACCCGATATAAAGTTGAACCGTGGAGTGTACGCCGGAGTTGAACGGAGCGCTGATTTGCTTATAACTCCTAGAGGCGCCAAACGAAGCTTCGGTGATCCCGCGCTCGCCCAAACGCCCGGATCGCCTGGTCATATTGGATCGCACCCAGGCGCTGATTATATAGCCAGTCTGCGGCTGCACCGAAACCGTTTGCATAATTGCGTTCCAGTTACCTGAGCCGCTTCCAACCCAGGCGTTATTCACGCCCGAATGACCGCGGCCCTCGAAGCGCATCGTGCCTTTGGGGTCGGGCCTTCGCCTTTCCACAATCCGGATAATCCGGGGCCAAGCTGAAATTCGAAGCCTTCGTCGTTAACTAAGTTGCCGCTGTCGTAGTAGGCGGCTAATTCGACGATAGATGTGAAACGGTGCGGCCCGCCCGATGTTCCAATGATGCTCACGCCGTCGCCCCAGGTTGGATCGAAGTGGATCGTAAATACCGTTTGCGAACGGAGTGAACTGTCGAAGGATAAGGAGGATTTACCGAGAGCCCGCCGGTCTTCTTGTCCTCGCCGTCGTAGTCATCTTCCGAGCCGTTCACGTTGCTGCCGTTCAAGCTGTCCGAACAATCGATTTCGCAAGAGTGCTGTGGCGCGTACTCTTGCTGATGGCGCGGACTCCGGCGCCTGTGATTGCCAGGTTTTCGGGCGACGTCGAGTTGGCCGGCTGCGATAGAACGTACGACTCCACAAAAGCTTGCGCAGCGAGAATGTATAGGAATTTCCGCTGCAGCAAACGTTGCTCTGTATATAGAGGACCTTGCCATCCGCGCTGATGAATTCGACGGAATACTGGTTCCGTACATACCGCGATTCAGCGGCGAATCGAAAGCCCCGAAATCTTTCGACAGAAAAAGCTTCCAAGACCCCCAGGGCTGCGGAGCTTCGTAGAACCTGTGCGTCGCGCAGAACCAGGAAACAAATTATATACCGCCGCCGTTCATTTGATAAGTGGAAAAGGATTCTTCGGCAGCGGTAGCGAAAAACGTGCTTGGGAATCAAGAATGGCTGGCTCCAAGAGGAGCATTACGATCAGCGAGTTTTTGAGCATATTTCAGTGTCCCAGTGCGCCGTGTATCTCTGCGTGCTTATACTGCGGCTGGGTCATGTGCCTATTCGATGACGGCAAGAACGGGCATAAGGATGTTTGTTCGGCGACAGTCATGTCTTCGATGGGCAGAGCGCAGTATCGAATGGCCAGCGCCAAGGCGAACTGCTAGTTGGCCTACGGGTAATGACGATGCTTCACCAAGGTCCTTGCAAATTTTGAACGATTTGATCGAAGAATCGAACGGCGACGGCTCCGGTGGTTAACTCGCGATGCCAAGCCATGGATAAAACAACCGAGCGGCGCGGAACGCAACACCCATCCACGACCATGGGCCGTTCTGCGACTTTGCCGAATGCAAAGGTCAACGGCCATGAGGTTTTGGCCGAAATGCCCTCCACGCCATATTTGCCGGGAGAAGTGACGGCGCAACTTCCGCCGCGGAAACGAACCCATAGCTTCGGATGGAGCCGGGTGGAGCGAGCCAGTAGTGCCGCTACCGGGGCCGGAAAGCGGCTCAGACGCCTCAGTTGCAGGTCATCTTTGGGCGCCGATGCCAATTTAAGCAAGGCGTCGGCGATGCCCCCCAGGCCGAGCTGGTCTGCATTTCTGATGATGCTTGCGTAAGCGATGTCCAGATCGCCTTCGACCACCTCAACGGCAACCGCTACATCGATGTGGTCAAATTGAACCCATCGATAGCCGGTTAGCCCGCGATAGATGATCCGATTCAATTTGGGATGTTCGCGCAGCGCGGATGCGACGGCGCCGACGATGAAGGCGGTGTAACTCGGCGCAGCCGACCCCTGGCTTTTATAGCGGTCTCGCGCGTTTCCAACGGTTGTGAAATCAATGAGTTGCGAGAAGCTTACTACGTCCTGCGTGCGCCATTCCCTCACCAATCCAACAGATGTGCTGAGGTAGTGATTGCGCGCCAGTATCTTAAAGGATTCTGACAAAGCTCCCTCCCTGAGAGATCATCGGCTGGATCGGCCTGGAAGGTTAATGGGGGTTCCGCAGTGCAAAAAAGGTAGCAAGACGCGTGCATATTCTCTTTCCCATTCGTAGCGATTCGCGTTCATGCGCGGCTCAAGAGAGAAAACTTGAAGCCCTTGGTTGATTCGCGGATCTTCAGTTCGGGGGGAATGCGGATCGTCACCGGATCGCCCGTGCGCTTGCCTTCGATGCGGTCGAGCAGCAGGCTCGCTCCCTGGTACCCGATGCTCTTGCCCGGCTGCGCCACAGCCGTGAGATGCGGATGGAAGGAATGGGCGAAGGGCAGATCGTCGAAGGTGGCCAAAGCGATGTCTTCGGGACAGCGGACGCCCATCTCGTCGAGCGCCAGCAGCAAACCGAGCATCATGACCCCGTTCGAGGTGAAGATCGCGCTGGGACGGTCGCGGCGCAGCAGCAGATCCTTGCCCAGACGGTAGCCGGCCTCTTCTCGAAAGCTGCCTTCCAGGATGAGATCGCCGGAAACCGGAATGCCTGCCTCCTCGAGCGCGGCGCGATAACCGGTAAGCCGCTCGTCGGCGATTTGCAACTCGAGCGCGCCGGTGACGATCGCGATTTTACGATGTCCGGCGCGGACTAAATGGCGCACGCACTCCTGTGCGCCGCGCACGTTATCTGCGAGCACCGCATCCACTGCCAGCCCTGGCGCCATGCGGTCCAGGCAGACGATGGGAAAGCCGGCCGCCGCCACGCTTTCCAGATGAGCCTCGCTCTTGCTGGCCGTGGCGGCGAGCAGGATGCCGTCGACACGCCGCGAGCGTAGCGCGGCGACAAAGAGTTTTTCACGCTCGACCTGTTCGTCGCTGTTGGCGGTGAACAGCAGATAGCCGCGCTCGAGCGCCGCATCATCGGCGCCGCGGATCACGTCGGAGAAGAACGGATTGGTAATGTCGGGCACAACCAGGCCGAGCATCCGAGTCTGCTTAGCCTTTAGGCTGCGCGCAACTTCGTTGGGGTGATAATCGAGCTGCTTGACAGCGGCCAAGACTCGTTCCGCGCGGGCCTTCCCAACGCGCCGGTCGCCCCGGATCACGTTCGAAGCGGTTCCGAGCGAAACCCCGGCAAGCTCGGCGACTTCCTTGATGGTTGACAATGCAGTCCCGTTCTCCTATCGGCCGGGCACGAAGAAATCCTGGAACACAGTATAGATAAAGCGTTACATCAGTGTCCTTACTTCCCCGGCAGCTTCGTACCAAAAGACCTGGGTCGAAAGCTCTCCGACAGTAATCCCGATGTACGGTTCGATTCCGGCAATGGAACGTTCAGGTGGACCTACAAATGGGCATGTGCTTGCCCTGTATGAGAAAACATCTCGAGATGCCAAGGCGCGGAGCCGGGCCCAGGAAGAACTTGAGAAATAAGCTTTGTCTCCAGGCGCTTTGCCCTTACGATAGGACGATGGACCGGATATCGACCAATGAGCACAGATAAACAGGAACCAGCACAGGGCGTTCGGGTTCGAAAACACACGGGCATCAACGCCCATGTCGCCAAGGCCACGATTGTAGGCGCGCTCGGCGGGCTGCTGTTCGGCTTCGATACGGCCGTGATCTCCGGCACGACCCATCAGTTAACCCTCCAGTATCATCTCTCGCCGGCATTGCTGGGCGTTACGGTTGCGGCCGCCTTGTTCGGCACCGTGATCGCGGCGCTTACCGCGGGCATTCCCGGGCAGAAGCTCGGACGGCGCGACAGTTTGCGCGTGATGGCTGTCCTTTACGTGGTGTCGGCACTGGGCTGCGCGTTTGCCTGGAATTGGCCGGCGCTCATCGCGTTCCGCTTCATTGGCGGCCTGGCCATAGGCGGATCGTCGGTTTTGGGGCCGATGTATATCGCCGAAATCTCGCCCCCGAATTGGCGCGGCCGGCTGGTCGGCTTCTTTCAAGTGAATATCGTCGTCGGCATTTTGCTGGCCTACGCGTCGAATTTTGCGATCGGTGCCCAGCATTTCGGCGCCACCGAATGGCGTTGGATGTTCGGTGTGTCGGGGATTCCGGCTATCTGCTTCCTGGCCTCGCTCTTCTTTATTCCGCGCAGCCCGCGCTGGCTGGTGATGCAAAGGAATCTGGACGAAGCGACGGAAGTGCTCGGCATGATCGGCGTTCCAGATGTGAAGCAAGAGCTCGATGAGATCGCCGCTTCGGTTCACCTGGAGCGGCAGCAGACCACCGAGGCCGCTAGCGAGCGCGTCTTCTCCAAAAAGTACCGCATTCCAGTCCTGGTCGCCCTCACGGTGGGCACGTTCTGCCAGCTCTCCGGCATCAACGCCGTTCTTTACTATTTGAACGACATTTTTCGTCTGGCCGGAGCGACGGCCATTTCGGCGGATATGCAGGCGGTGATGGTGGGGGCAACAAACCTGGTCGCGACGTTAATTGCGATGGCGGTAATTGACCACTTCGGCCGCAAGAAGCTGCTGCTCACCGGGACCGTGGGCCTGGTGTTCTGTTTGGGGGCGATCTCCGCGCTCTTCTTTTCGGGTTCCCATTTGAACTGGCTGGTCTGGCTGTTGATGCTCTACATCGCCTTTTTCGCCATCTCACAAGGCGCGGTGGTGTGGATCTACCCGGGCGAGGTCTTTCCCAATCGCCTGCGAGCCAAAGGACAGAGCATGGGCAGCTCCGGTCACTGGATCACGAACACCATCATCTCGCTCGTATTCCCGATCATGGCGGCATCCTCCGGATCCTTTCCGTTTATGTTTTTCGGCGCCATGATGGTGATCGATTTCTTCCTGGTCTTGTTCTATTATCCCGAGATGAAAGGTATTTCTCTCGAGGAGGCACAACATAAGTTAGGGGTTGACTGAAACAGCCCTCCCGGGGTCTGAAGGAACACAATGAAGCCACTTTTTACTCTTTTGTTTTTGACTTCCGCTTTTGGGCTGGCGGCGCAGGCGCAAATGCCCTCCTGGCAACCGAAAGTGGATATCCAGCAGACATACACGCCGCATCGCGCTTCCAGCGCGGACCCGACCGGCGGAAATGCCGATATGCGCAGAATCGCTCCGGGTGCGACACTCACCGTGCTGGACGTGGACGGGCCGGGAACCATCGCCCATATCTGGTTCACCATTGCCGACCGCGAGCCGTATCATCTCAAAAAGCTCGTGCTGCGCTTGTATTGGGACGGCGAAACGAATCCCAGCGTCGAAGCCCCCATCGGCGATTTCTTCGGTCTGGGTCTCGGCTACTATCATCGCTGGCAGTCGGAGCCTCTGTCGGTCGGCAGCGATAAGAGCCTGAACTGCTTCTTTCCCATGCCCTTCCGTCATCATGCACGCATAACGGTGACGAACGAAGGAAAAGACCGCGTCGATGCGTTTTATTACAACATCGATTACCGCACTTACTCCCATCCGCTGCCAAAGAACATTATTTACTTTCATGCCGAATATCATCAGGCGCAGCCGAACCATGGCTTGGCCAACAACTGGAAAAACAACGGCGACGTGAACGGCATGAAAAATCTGTACGGCAAAAATAACTACGTCTGGATGGAGGCAAAAGGCCGCGGCCAGTATGTAGGAGTTACTATGTCAGTGCTGCAAAACCAGGATTTTTGGTGGGGTGAGGGCGACGATATGTTCTTCATCGACGGATCCAAAAAGCCGGTAATTGCCGGGACCGGCTCGGAGGACTATTTCCTCGGCGCCTGGGATTTCGGCGGTAAGCCGTTTTCGTATCAGCTTTACGGAGCTCCGATTGTCGGCAAGGAATTGGCGGGCGGCCGGTCCAGCGTTTATCGCTTCCATCTTGCCCAGCCCATCGTATTTATGAAATCGATCAAGGCGACCATCGAGCACGGCCATGCCGATTCGCGTTCGGACAGCTTCTATTCGGTTGGGTATTGGTATCAGTCGGAGCCGCACCAGCCGTTTCCGCCTCTGCCTCCGGTCCAGGACCGGCTGCCGCAGTTGGAGCCGACCGGCGGCCCAGACAACGCAGGAGCGCATTAGCTCAAGCCGACGTCGCCTGGCCGCTCCCCAACCGAACCCCGACCGTTAGGGAGGGGTTTCGGTCCGGGCCTATGATCGAAATGTGAAGGTCGCAGTCCTGGAAACGCCTGGCGAAATTTCGACTCATCCGCTTGAAATTGCGGATGCCGAAAAGCCACTACTGGCGCCGGGCCAAGTCTTACTGCGCGTGAAAGCATGCGGGGTCTGCCGTACGGATCTGCACATCGTCGAAGGCGAACTGGCGCCGAAGCACGAGCGATTGATTCCCGGACATCAGATTGTCGGCGAGATCGTCGAAGGCGCAACACCGGAATTACCTATGGGCATGCGCGTCGGCGTTTCCTGGATGGGCGGCGTGGACGGCACGTGCCCCTACTGCGCCCGTGGCATGGAAAATCTCTGCGACGCCCCTACCTTCACCGGCTACGATGTGAACGGCGGGTACGCGGAATATGCCGCCGCACGCGCCGATTTTGTGTTTCCACTGCCCGCCGGCCTCGACGATCTCCACGCCGCACCCTTGCTATGCGCCGGCATTATCGGCTTCCGCAGCCTGCGCGTGGCGGGTGTTGAACACGGCGATTGCGTAGGATTGTTCGGCTTTGGCGCATCCGCGCATCAGGTGATTTCGGTGCTCCAGGCATGGAACTGCGAGGTGTACGTTTCGACCCGCGGCGAATCGCACCGGCGGCTTGCCGAAGCGCTCGGGGCGAAGTGGGTCGGCAGCGAGCAGGAAAAGCCTCCGGTTCCGCTCGACCGTGCGATCACGTTTGCCCCTAGCGGAGACGTGGTCGTGACGGCGCTTTCTTGTTTACGCAAAGGCGGCGTCGTGGCCATCAACGCGATCCATCTCGATCGCATGCCGCAGTTCGACTACGACCGGCTGCTGTGGGGCGAGCGGCAACTGCGCAGCGTGGCCAACATGACACGTACCGATGCTCGCGACTTCCTCCAGACCGCTGCAAATATCGGACTGCGGCCGAAAGCTACCGCATTTCCGCTCGAGCGAGCCAACGAGGCGCTGGCCCAGGTGAAGAGCGACCGCATCGACGGCGCCGCGGTGCTGGTGCCGTAGATCTTCTGCGGATTGGTTACTTCGAAACCGCGACTGCCGGCTCTGCGAACGGCTGGGGCGCGGATTCTCCCAGTAAACCGGCGCGGAGGGCCATCAGGCTCTGCAGCCCGGTCAGGATCTGCTCGATTTTCAGCTCGATTTTCCAGGTGTTATCGCCAGTCGGGCTACAAACCATCACTTCGCCCAGGAACATCGCGTCGTTATATTCCACGCTGAGAGCCGTGGATGCCGCGATGCGCTCCTCGGCTTCCAGGACGAGCCGTCGGCGATCGGCTTCCTGCACGGCGCAAAGGACGGTACGCCGGGTTCCGCTGGGATCGGACGGGATCTGTATGGTAGCGGACTGGAGGTGGTCTGCAAATGGCGAAGTCACGCCAAACTCATCGGCACAGGCGCCGAAAGATTTAGGTACCCTACGCTTGCCGAGCCGCGACCGCCAGGGAGCGGTCTTCAAATTGTAAGATAAATCACCAAAACTACACCTGCAGCAACAGCCAAAGCGAGGCGGTTGCCGCAATCGGCAGCAGCATCTCCAGCCACAGCCGTAGCTGTACCCGATCTGGTGGGCAAGACGCCACCTCTTCCGGCCGCACCCGTCTGGCCTTGAGCGTTTCGACCAGCCGCGATCGCACATCCGTCGACTCGCCTTGTAGCGCCCGCACCAATTCCTCGCGCCCGCGCCGGTCGGCGATCAGGATCGTCGCCGAATTCAAGCCCCGTGTGGTTTGCCGCAGTTTACGCCGCAGTGGTGGCGGAACTTCCTCGAGCGAACGGTAAACGTGTGTATAGGGCCCGGTGGCAATAAAGATCGTCGAGGTTCGTCTGGTGAGGCGTGTCATACCCAAAGTCGCTTCATAAAGCCGATGCTCGGATGCGGGACGCCGGTGCCGGACCGGCCTCCTCTCCTGCGTTTTCCAGTATCGCCTGAATGAAACCGAGCGCCGCCTTCGATAGCGATTTATCCTTGCGATAGATCAAGCCCAAACGGCGCATCATCGGTTCCGGCCCCAGCGAAATGCACGCCAGCCTTCCGGCGGCCAGCTCGTCCTGGCAGTAGGAACCCGCCAAAAACGACAGCCCCAGTTTCGCCATCACGAAGTGCTTGATCATCTCCGTTGAATCCAGTTCCATCGAAATGTTCAACTCCTCTTGCACCGGATCGAGCCATTCGTTCAGCCGCGACCGCGTCCTGCCGGTCTTGGGTAACAGCATCTGCTCGCCCAGCAGATCGCTCGCCGTCACCCGCTGGTATGATGCAAGTCTGTGCCCGGCTGGGACAAGCAATTTGATCTCGTCGGAGTGGATTTTCACCGCTTGCAGCCTTTTCTCCTGCACCGGTAACTGCGTAAAGCCGAAATCGGCCACATTGTCCAGCACGGCTTGTACAATGCGGGAGCCGTAGGCGCGGTCCACCAGCATTTGCACATTAGGGAAGCGGCGCTTGAACTCCGCAAAAACATCCGGCAGGACGTAAATACACGTCGCTTCGTTTGCGGCGATGAGCAACTCGCCCCGGGGCGCTTTTTCCAGTTCGTTGATGGCGTCCTGCGCCCGCCGCCGCAGCGCCAGGATTTGCTCGGCGTGTTCTGCGAAGATCCGCCCGGCCGGCGTAAGCGAAATGCGCGTGCCCAGCCGGTTGAACAGCGCCGCGTTCAACTCCTGCTCCAACTGCCGCACCTGGGCGCTGATCGCCGGCTGTGTCCGGTAGCAAGTCTGCGCAGCCTTCGAAAAGCTCTTTAAGCGGACAATCTCAAGGAATGTGTGGAGCTGATCGAGATCCATCGAGGCTACTCGATCTTTTTTAACATCTTGATACCGGGCGGCAGCTCGAATTTCAGCGTGGGTATTGGCTGTCCGGCTTCGACCGAATCGGCGAAGAACTGATAGGATTTGTACCCGTTCCGCGAGCGCTCGACGGTGAAGGGCCACATCACGCCTCCGCCCACATCGCGATACTTGCCGAAATCGACCTCCTCGTCGTTTTGGTAATTCAATTTCGAGTCGAACCACTTGTAAGTTTCGCGGATCGGTAAATGCGTGTTGCGGTCAAAATAGACGCGAACGGTCCGGTTCTGCGAATCGACGATATCGACCATCTGAACCTCGGAGGTGACCAAGACGCCCGCGCCGGCGTAACGGTAGACCATGCCGGGCTCATTATGGCGGACCCGAAGAATGTAAAAGATATCGTTCTCCGTGTTGCGTACATAGTCCTGCCAGCGATCCTCCGGGATCGCGCGCGCGCCGCGGTAGGTGATCTGCCAGCCCTCGGTGGGGAGATAGAGAAACGAATAGTCCTGTTTTTTTCCGAAGGCTTCGCGCATGCGCATCCCCAGACCCTTGGCCGGCTTTTCCGCCAGATATTCGGTGTAAATGTGCGCGCGGTCATAGCCGCTGAGCTTGTCGTGATAGAAGGAATAAACGTGCCCGGCCCGGAGGAGCGTTTTCATCTGCGAAAAATGCTCGCCTCCGAGTGCGGCGATCGCCTGCTCTACGATCTGCTCACCCTTTTGGTCACTTTGAGCCTGGAGCAGCGGGACGCAGGCGCACAAAAGAGAAATCGCGAAAACCGGAATTTTGCAATTCATAAAGGCAGATAGACGTTAAGCACAGGCGATGGATTGTACCGGTAAACGCTCTTCCGCTCGATCGCGCGCCTGTTCGCGTGGATGGATAGCACCGCAGCGATCACGCAGCGAACCTCCCTCCCGGCCATGAAACGCGGCTTGAATTTCGGCGGCCACGGCCAGCGCGACCTGCTCCGAGCCATCCGCGCCGATGTCGAGCCCCATCGGGCCGTGCAGCGCGGATGGCAAGCCGGCGGAATTCAATCCGGCATCCGCAAGCAGCTGAACCGTGCGTTTGCGCGGCCCGAGAATACCCAGATACCGCATCGGATAAGCCGCCAGTTCGCGCAGATTCGCCAAGTCCTGCGTGTAGCTATGACTCATCAAGACGGCGACGGTCCAGGGATCGATCTGCGCGCCGGCTTGGGCAGCAGTACCACGGCAAACAACATCCGCATCGGGAAACCGCTCGCGCCGCGCCCGATCCGCGCGCCCGTCGAAAACCGATACCTGCCACCCAAGCATCTTCGCGATGCGCACCAGCGGAATCGCATCGACCCCGCCGCCGAAAATCAGCAGGTGCGGAGCAGGCGTGAGTACTTCGATGAAAAACTCGGTGCCATCCGCTAGAGTCACGCTGCGCGAGCGGAACTGCTCCAGCGCTTGCCGCGCCTCAGTCTCCAGCAAAGCGGCCGAATCGCTCAGATGGCCGGAAGTGTCAATCATGAGTCGCTCGCCGGCGTGTTCCGTGTCGGTGGAATGCGCGATCGCGGCGCAGCGCCGCTCGGCGAGCACATTCCCGATCAGTTCTAGCGTGGTCGCGTTGTCACGCCGGATGCGCTCCAGCGAAATATAAATCGTGCCATTGCAGCCGAGGCCATAGCCGCTCGTGTTGATCTCGCCATCGGCCGTCGTGTCGTACCGGCGAACGGCGCGGCCGTTTTCACTAAACCAAAAAGCCTTCTTCGCCAGATCGTCTTCCAGACATCCGCCGCTCACCGCCCCGGCCCGCAAACCGCTCGCCGTGATCAGCAAGCGCGCGCCCGGATTGCGATAGGAAGAGCCGCAGGTCTTGACCACCGTGGCCAGCACCGCCTCCTCGCCCGCCGCCCGCGCCCGCTCCCAAAGCCGCAAGATGTCGCCAAGCTCTTTCATGAAGTACTGCTACTAGCTTAATGCGCGTCGGCTTATCCGAAGGTGAATGAATAGGCTTGGACGCCGGGATCGAGGAATTCAATCGTGAAGATGCGGCTCTTGACTTTATCTTTCTGACGGATCAACTGATAAAGCCGCTGGTTTGTTACCGCCCCATAGCCCTGCGCATTCACGTCCACACCGTGGTTTACCCCTGGCGCATGGCCATCGATCGTTACCCGAAAGCGGATGGGCGCCCCGCCCGCAGACGGCCCGAGGACCAACTGCAAGTCACGAGCGTGAAAGGCAAAGACAATGCTGCCCGGCGACCTGTTCAGGATGGCCACCTGTGGCTTGTCCGTCCAATTGCCTGCCAGTGCCCATTGATTCAATGCAAGCCGTCGGGGTGCCTTGTACGTGTGCGAAACGTTCCGTTTCAGCCCTGCGGAATCGGCGAAGTTTTGGGCACGTGCGTAGCCAATGTAAGTTTCGGGCGATTGCAGATCCTTGAAATCGGGAGCAGCTTGTACACCCTTGCCGTGGACATCGACATATCCGGCAGGGATTGTCTGATTGCGTTGCTTCAGCAGCTTTTGAATCTCTTTTTCCGTCCCGTCGTAGTCGCCTTCTCCAAAATGGTGGTGGCGGATGCGCCCATTGGAGTCGATCAGATAATCCGCGGGCCAATATTCGTTCCGGAACGCGTTCCAAATCTTGTGATCGCTGTCGACTGCGACCGGGTACGCGATCTTCAAATCGTGTACGGCACGCCGCACGTTCGACAACTCTCTTTCAAAAGGAAATTCCGGAGTATGCACGCCAACCACCACAAAGCCGTCGTCCTTGTATTTGGCGTACCAGGCACGAATATAGGGCAGCGTACGCAAGCAATTGATGCAGGAATAGGTCCAGAAATCAACCAAAACGACCTTGCCTTCAAGGTCATGAGGAGTCAGTGGCGGAGAGTTGATCCAGGCAACCGCTCCACTCAGCCGCGCAAGCACTTTCGGGTTGAAATGAGCGGGGGTGAACTTAGGCGGGTCGGCGACCAAAGGCGCGCGAGGATGCAAACGGGCGACCAGGTTTTGCTCGAGCGAGGTGCTGCTGCTGCCTAGCGAAATGCGGGTCAGGATGCCGCGATCGGCTCCCAGCGCGATCGCACAGACGCCCACCAGAATCGCCGTTCCCAGGCCGCGCCGGATCCACAGCTCGGCACTCAAAGAGCGCTTCAGCCAGGCGAACACGCGTCCTCCGGCGAACAATACCACGGCTAGCGAGCTCACCGCTCCTCCGGCATAAGCAAACAGTAGCAGCAGCGTATGAGTGTTGGCGCCGTTGATGGCGGCCGCGGTCAGAATCAATCCGAGGATCGGGCCTGCGCATGGCGCCCACAACAGCCCGGTGGCGATGCCCAGAACGAACGATCGCGCTACGCCTGAACCGGAGGCGGTAGAGGGGGCAAGGCGATTCCCCATCCGCACGAAGGGGCGGGCAAGCCATTCGGCCACTCGCGAAAAGAGCAGAGTAATGGCGAATACCGCAAGAAAAATCATCGCGGCAATGCGGCCATATTCGTTGGCGCGCACCACCCATGCTCCCCCAACTGCGGCGGCGGCCGCCACGATCGCAAACGTCACCGCCATGCCCAGTAAAAGAGGAACACTTCTGCGCAAAAACGAGCGATCCGAGCGGGCGAACACAAACGGCAGCACCGGAAGAATACACGGGCTGACAATCGTCAGGATCCCGCCTAGATATGCAAGGATCAGCAAAGCATTCTCTCCGAGCAGATGACCTGCTATTAGGTTAGACCTTGCCTGCTTTTTGCTGGAAGGCAAGCGGGCATTCGTAAGATGAAGAATGGACCGTAGCCGAATCCGGCGGCCCAATTTCCAGACAAGGAGTCACTGATGGAAGCACTCAAGTTTGCCATGTCCTCTGCTGCTGCTCTTACAATGGCCGTGATCCTGCTGCCCGCCGCAGGGTACGCGCAGTCGTCGAACCCGGTCACTGCCGCCTTGAAGGCTTCGCTTCAACGCTCGTCGCGCAACATGACCGCAGCCGCAGAGAAGATGCCCGCCGGCAAGTACAGCTTCAAACCCACCGCCGGCTCGCGGACTTTTGGCGCGCTCGTGCTGCACATCGGCAACTCCAATCGCGGCGCCTGCCACTGGCTTACAGGCGCGTCCGCCGCGCCCAAAAGTAATCTGACTTCCCACTCACCCAAGGCACAGTTGGTTGCCTCCCTCAAGAGTTCCTTCGACTACTGCAGCAGCGCGCTCGAAAATTTCAACGACTCCAAGCTCAGCGGGAGGGTTCCTTTCTACGGGGGCCGGACCGTCTCCGCCGCGGCCTTAGTCCTCGCGCTTGCCGCCGACTGGGCCGATCACTATGGCCAGGAGGCTGCGTATCTGCGCGCCAACGGCATGCTGCCGCCCACCGCTCACCGCGGCAAGCCCTGAAATCAGATCGGAGGGCGGGATTCATCCTGCACGGGGCTTCAGCCCCGCTACTCCTCTCGCAGCGCGACCATCGGATCCACAACAGCCGCGCGCCATGCGGGCACCACCGATGCCAGCAGCCCGGCAATGCCCAGCAGAACCGCCGCCAACATTAGCATCGATGGGTTCCACGGCTCAACCCCAAACAGTTGCTCCGTCATCAGCTTGCCGGCCCCAATCGCCGCCGGAATGCCGAGCGCAAGCCCCACCGCGATCTGCGAAAACGAGCCGCGCAGCACCAACCCCATCACACTCCCGCGATCCGCACCGAGCGCCATCCGCAGCCCGATCTCGCGCGTCCGCTGTTCCACGTTGTATGCCATCACTCCGTACAAACCCACGGCTGCCAGCACCAGCCCCAGCACGCCAAACAGCATCGTCAGTGTTGCAATCATGGATTGCTGCTGGAAATCTGCGCGGATCACTCTGCTGTACGGGTCCACCGAATAGAGCACCAGGTCCGGCTCAACACTGGCCAACGCCTTGCGCACTTGCTTTTCTACGTCCGGGACGCCCGGCGCCCAGATCACGATGTTGTACAAGTAGTGCGACCACTTCTCGCCACTCTGGAAATGCGGATCATCGTACTTCGCGGTCTGCGCTTCCGGCACCCAAAACATAGGGCGCACGGCCTTCTTGTAGTCGTAGGTCATATACCGGATGTTCCTCACCACTCCAACGATTTCGTACGTTCTGGAATAGCGGATCCGGTCAATCCCAAAGTGCTGCCCGATCGGGTTCTGGGTTTTGAAGAACCTTTTTGCAAACGCCTGATTGATGACGGCTACGCTCCGTGTGGTCGCCGTGTCCTGCTCGGTGATGGGCTGGCCGCGCGCCATTTCGGCGCCTATGGTTTTAAAGAAGCCGGGCATGACTCTCGCCCACCCCGCTCCTGTATCTGCTTTGGCGGGCGGCTCCGGCCTACCCGCGATGCGAATCCCCTCGTTCCAACTGTCGCCCGTCATGGGCGCATAAAGAACCGGCGCCACCATTCGCACGCCGGGGATCTGTAACAGCCGGTCGTCAACCCGGCGGAACATCTGCTCCATTTGCTCCGGCTTGTAATTGCTCAACGTCGGATTGATCGAAGCGATATATCTTCCTTTGGTTTTGAAACCAAAATTCTGGTGTTCCAGATTCCGCAGGCTCTGGCTGAGCAGAGCCGCTGCCGACAACAGCACCAGTGACATGGCTGCCTGCACGACCACGAGCGACTTCTGTGCCCACGAGCGCCCGCCGCTCACCGATCGGTTACTCCCGCGCAGCGCTTCAATTGGGTGGACATGCGAGGTCATCCATGCCGGCGCAATCCCAAAGATCACTCCAGTGAATACCGAGAGCCCCAGCGCGAACAGGAGTACCGGCCAGGAGGGTGTCGCGTGGATTGGCACATAGTGGTTCGGGCCGCTGAGATGGAATGCCAGATAGAGAATTAACGATGTGCCGGCATACGCCACCGCGATGCCCAAAGCTCCTCCCAGTACCGCCAACGTGACGGATTCCACCAGCGCTTTGCGCACCAGGCGGCTTCGCGGCGCGCCGAGGGCCACACGTATCGAGGTTTGCGTGCGATCCTTCAAGCCGCGCGCCAACATGAGATTCGCGAGGTTCGCGCAGACCACCAGCAGCACGCATCCAGCCGCGATCAGCAGCAGCTTCAGTCCGGCCTCATAGCCGCTTCTCAAGGCCGCCACGCCCGCGCCGCCGGGAATCAGATGCAGCGTTTGCTTCCGCCAGAGTTGCTTCTCGCCGGGTTCCATATCCCGCACGTGGCTGGCGAGCCAGTCGTGGAATTCCACCTTGAGCTTTGCTTCGAGCGACTTTGGATTCACTCCCGGACGCACTCTTCCGATCAGGTCCAGAAAATTCGTATTCGGCGAGTTCAGCCGTGCCGCGGCACCATCGAGCAATACTTCGGAACTCAGCGGCAGCCAGAAATCCGGCATGCCCCAGCCCGCGAGTTTCGCGCCATAGAATCCCGGCGGAGTAATCCCGATGATGGTGAACGGATGGTCATTGATTTCATAAGTAGCCCCAACCACCGACCGGTCGCCGCCGTATTTCTCCTGCCAGATGCGATAGCTCATCACCGCCACTGCCGGAGCGCCCTGTCGATCGTCCGCATCGGTCATCAGCCTCCCCATCCACGGACGCACGCCAAACGTCCGGAAGAAGTTGCCGGACACATATTCGCCGTTGCTGGTCTGCACCGGCGCCTGCGATCCGGCCTTGCGAATGCCGAGCGGCGCATTGCCGGCCTGTAGTGCCGCAAGATCGCTGAACTCCGGAGTGTGCTTGCGGAAATTCTGGTATGCCTCCCACGAGAAGAGCGAAAAATCCCCATCGCTGCCTTGCGTATACCCGCCCCAGTTGCAGCAGCGAACTTTATCTCCGATTCTCCACAACTCACCGGGCTTGGTCACCGGCAGCGACCTCAGCATGACCTGATCCACGAGCGTAAAGATCGCGGTAGTCGCTCCAATGCCCAGCGCCAGTGTAATGACCGCCGTCGCGGTAAACCCCGGCGCCTTCCGCAAATGCCGCACAGCGTCTCGCAAATCCGCCAGCACTAATCCTCCAGTTCCAATTCCTTAATACCGGCGATCCCGCCCGAAGTTACAAAGAAACAAGAAAATACTTGGAGGGCGGGCTTCAGCCCGCGCGGAGCTTCAGCTCCGCAATTCGCGTATAGTGTAGAGACCACCGCGCTCCACCACGAGCCGGTTTAGCTCGATCCGAATCTCAAGGAGACCCAAAATGCCAGATTCCGCTTCCCTCGCCGAGCCCTCGCCAGCGGCGCCGCAGAAGGCCGATCCCTTTCAGGTGTTGCTTCAAATCGGCGGTGCTTACGTTCCGTGTGCCGCCCTTTGGACGGCCGCCGAGCTCAACATTGCCGATCTGATCGGCACGGGTTCCAAGCCAGTCGCGGAGCTGGCTAGGAAAACCAATACCAACGAGGACGCACTCTTCCGCATTCTGCGCCTGCTGGCCATGGTGGGCATCTTCACGGAAACCGAGCCTCGCCACTTCGCCCTCACCCCGCCCGCCGAGCTGCTGCGCTCGGACCACCCCGAATCCATGCGCGACATGATGGTGTGGATCGCCGATCCGTTCCACTTCCATATTGCCGCCGAGCTCCTCCACTCGGTGCGCACCGGACAGCCTACCGTCGAGCATGTCACCGGCAAACGGGCATTCGAATATTTCTCGACCGACGAGTTGGAATTCGGCCGGTTTCATCGTGCTATGACGAACATGAGCGCAACGGCCATTGGCGCCGCGCTCGAAGTTTACGACTTCTCGCCGTTCAGCACCATCGTGGACGTGGGCGGCGGGCACGGCTTCGCGATCTGCTCGATTCTCAAGAAGCATCCGCATATGCAGGGTGTTCTCTTGGATATGAAAGACATCGTGTCCGGTGCGGACGAGCGCATTCGCGAATTCGGACTCGAAGAGCGCTGCCGCACAGTCGCCGGCGATTTCTTTCAGGCTGTGCCGGAAGGCGGCGACGTCTACTTCATGAAGCACATTCTCCACGATTGGACCGACGAGCAGGCGACAGTCATTCTGCGGAATTGCCGCCATGCATTGAACGGCAAAGGTAAAATCGTGCTCGTGGAGGCAGTAGTGCCGCCCGGAAACCAGCCGCATCCGTCGAAAATAATCGACATCGAAATGCTATTCTTCCCCGGCGGCCGCGAACGAATGGAGCAGGAATGGCGCGATCTGTTTGCCGGCGCCGGATTCCGCCTGACCCGGATTGTCCCGACTAAGTCGCCGCTATGCGTGATTGAAGCCGGCCCGGCATAACATTCGTGGGGCGGCGCCTTGCGCTGCGGCGGCCTCTCAGGCCGCCTGCCGGGGTGTCCGCGGTGCCTTCGCAGCCGAGATCAAGCCCCCGGTGGAGCCCTCGAAATACTATACGAACGTCGAGACACCATAGATCTGCGACACGCCGCTCGGTATCCTCATTTCTCTGTACTTGGCCCATCGGACGTCATATCATGTTCGTTTGCAAGCTTCCAAGTACAAAACGGCTGTAAAAGCAGGACTGTGGCTCGGCAGTCTTTTTCTATGGGCTCAGTTTGCGGATTCTGCGACGGTAAAAGTTCGTCCGGTTGAGATCCACGATGTTCTGGTCAATCCGGACATGGGGATCGAAACTTTTCAGCGCTACAACGGCGATGCTCTGAATCCGGGCGTCAAATGGTCGGAAGCGGGGCCGACCGAAAAGCTCACGCCTCCAGCCGTAAAACCCGATTTCCCTGCTTCGACCGTGGCATATTGCCGCTGGCATTGGGCCACGCTCGAACCGCAGAAGGGGAAAGTCCGTTGGGACATCATCGACCTCGCGCTGCGCGAGGCAAAGCGCCACGGACAGCGCCTGGCCATCCGCTTAATGCCTTACGATCCCCAACATCCTCTGCCGGCCTGGTACCGGAACTCGGGAGCGCGGCGCGCAAATAGCGACTCTTCCAAAGACGGCAAGATCTGGCAGCCGGACTTCAGCGATCCTCTGTATTTCAAATACTGGAGCGCTCTCATCATCGAAGCCGGCAAGCGTTACGACGGCGATCCCGATCTCGATAGCGTAGATATCTCAACGGTCGGCTATTGGGGCGAAGGCTGGAGCGATTACATGCCGTCGTTCGATGTGCAGCGTAAGCTGATCGACGTCTATCTGAGAGCCTTTCGAAAAACGCTGCTGCTGATGAACTTCGACCAGCAGCGGGCACTGACATACGCCACCTCACATGGCACGGGCTGGCGCTTCGACTGTCTCGGCAATATGCGTCCGGGATGGTCGGAAATGTTCGATAGCTATCCCGAGCAGATCGTAAGAGCGGGAATCCGGAACGTCTGGAAAACTGCTCCGGTCTCCATGGAGACCTGCGGTGTTCCGGAATCGTGGTTCCGCAAAGGTTGGGACGTAAAGTACATCCTGAACGAGGCTCTGCGCTGGCACGTGAGCACGCTCAATGTGAAATCGAGCGCGATACCGAAACAATGGAAACAGGATTTCGAAAATTTCGAGCGCAGAATGGGTTACCGCTTCGCGCTGCGGCAGGCTGAGTGGCAGGACGAAGTTACCGCCGGCCATCCGATCGGCCTGTCCACCTGGTGGGTCAACGAAGGCGTGGCGCCCATCTACAGGCCCGTCATTCTGGCATTTCGTTTCCGCTCGCCGGAGCATACCGCGGTCGTGCGCACCGACGCGGATGTGCGCAAGTGGCTTCCCGGAGATGCGGTTTTCGAAGATCCCGTTTTCGTTCCGGACAACCTGCCCGCCGGCGACTATGAACTAAGCGTCGCGCTGCTCGATCCCATGACGCTTCGGCCGGCCATCCGTCTTGCCATCGAGGGCAGGGAAAGCGACGGCTGGTACCACCTCGGCAAAATCCACGTCAACGCTGCCAGGTGATTGAAGATTTGCGCGCTAGAGGGGCCCCGTGATTCCACAAGACAAGGTTGCCGCCGCGACTCGCGGCCTGAACCAGGCTTTCGGTGTCGCTGCATTTGACGACATTCGCGACCTGACCGAGCGGCCCGGCTCTAACCGGGCCTTCCGCATCGTCGTGCGAGGATCTCCCTACCTGTTGCGGATCAACACCCGCGCGGGCGATATGACGCGTCACTTCACCTGCATGCAGGCGGCGGCCGAAGCAGGGCTCGCTCCGCGCGTCCGGTACGCCAACCCGGAAGATCGGATCTCCATCACCGATTTTGTAGAGGCGGCGGCGTTTCCGAAGGCGGACGCGCTGCGTCGTGTGCCCGCCGCTCTGCGCACCCTGCACGCGCTGCCGCCGTTTCCCGCAGCCCCCTTCAACACCACCTGTACGTTCTTGCTCAAGCAGGGGCCTGCCTTGGACGGGTTTCTCCAGAAGTTTCGGGCCGCGAACGTCGTGCCGGAACACGATCTGGAGGAATTCTTCGATAATTACGCACGACTTACGGCGGCTTACTCCTCTCTCGGTCCGGACTTAGCGCCGAGTCATAACGACCTCTTCAAGCCGGACAACATGCTCTTCGATGGAAGCTACCTCTGGCTGGTGGATTGGGAGGCTGCGTTCCAGAACGATCGCTATGCCGACCTCGCAGTGGTGGCGAATTTGCTCGTCGCCAATAAAGCGGAGGAACAGATCTATCTTCAGGAATATTTTGGCGCGCCACTGGACTCGTACCAGGAGGCGCGGTTTTATCTGATGAGGCAACTCGCCCACATGTTCTACGCCATGGTTTTTTTCAGTCTGGGTTCAGCGTCGAAGCCGATAGATCGGGCCGAGCCCGTCCGCGCCTACAGCGATTTTCAGCACCGCTTCTGGGCGCGCGAGGTTGGTTTATCGGACAACGATGCGAAAGCCGTTTACGGCCGCGTTCATTGGGAACGGCTCCGGCACAACCTGCGCCAACCAAAATTCGAGGAAGCGATAAGAATAGCGGCGAACCGCCAAATTTAAACCGGCCGCGCCGGTGCGCGCCGGTGCGCCTCTTTCAGGTTGGGCAGAAATCTCGCCAGAAGCCCAATCGCCGGCAAATAGGAGCAAAGCTGATACACGAAGCTCACGCTCGTGTGGTCTGCGATCTCTCCTAACACGGCTGCTCCAATTCCGCCGAGGCCGAAAGCGAAGCCGAAAAACACGCCCGAGATCATGCCCACCTTGCCGGGGACCAGTTCCTGCGCGTACACCAAAATGGCGGGAAACGCCGATGCCAGAATCAGCCCGATGATGATCGTCAGTACGATGGTCCAAAACAGGTTCGCGTAAGGCAGCAGCAGCGTGAACGGAAGCACGCCCAAAATCGAGCACCAAATGACCAGCTTCCGGCCTATCCGGTCGCCAATCGGTCCGCCAATCACTGTGCCCGCCGCGACAGCGCCGAGAAAAACGAACAGATAGAGCTGTGAGTCGCGAATGGACATGTGAAACTTGCCGATCAGATAGAAGGTGTAGTAACTCGAAATGCTAGCCAGATAGAAGTATTTCGAAAACATCAGCGCGATTAAGACACCAATCGTCAGGAGGACCGTTTTCCTCGGCAGCAGCGCGCGTTCTTCATGCCTGGCCGCCGCGCGGCGAGTGGCGCGGTAGTGGTCCCGATACCAATTGCCCACATAGACCAGCACCAGGATGCCAACCAGCGCCACGAGCGAGAACCAGGC